>DASWTK010000140.1:0-37745 GCA_036402175.1 Chitinophagaceae bacterium
CTGCGAATTGCAATGAATTCATCAGCGTATTTGCTGGCTAATTGTTTGATGGACTGCTGCAGCATGGTGCGAAGGTAATAATTAGACAATTAGAGGATTAGAGGATTTGAGGATTTGAGGATGAATTGTATGATGGGGCAATGGAACTAATGAGCCAATGGACTTTCAATAAGAGATGTTTTGAATTTAGAGATGTTTTTCATGAAGAAGCCCCTGTTATCTTACAACAGGGGCTGATTTATTTATTCAACACCTATTCAAATCGCCTCCCCATTAGCAAATTATCCAATTACCCCATTCATCCTCAAATCCTCAAATCCTCAAATCTGCTAATTCTTATTTCTCTGGTTTTGTCTCAATAATATCCTTAATAACATACAGTCCCGTAGGAAAGTCAACCGCCAGTTCCTTCCTGTAGTCTTCCGCTTCTTCCCTCGTTTTGAAATTGCCCACCTTTAATTTGTAGAATGGAGGCTGATACATCAGATATGGCTTCAGTTCCGGATGAAGCTGGTAGATCTTTGCTTTAGCAGCAAATACTTTATTCCGGTCGTTTGAATTGATCACAAAAATGCGGTAACCCTGCATGGTCCTTCGGGTATCCCTGGTAGTTTCTTCATTAATATCGATCTGCTTTTTTACCAGCAGGTCAATACGGGGGTCCTTATGCACTACAATATTGTCAGAAGAATCGGTTTGAGCGCTCAGCTCCAATGAACCGATCAGGAAAATAACAGCAATTACATATTTCATCCGCTGAGTTTCTTTTTATATCATGATCAAATTAGCAGCCAAAAATTACGGTCAATAATCCGAGCTTGTTAAATCCTTTGCACCGGCTACTATTGCTACCCCTGCGCTGCACCCCAGTCGGTCGGCCCCGGCAGATATCAGCTGACTGGCAAACTCGTAGGTTCTTATTCCGCCCGAAGCCTTGATATGGATATCAGACGGTAAATGACTGCGCATCAGTTGCACGTCCTCCACCGATGCTCCCTTTTCAGCATAGCCTGTGGAGGTTTTTACAAAGTCAACCCCGGCTTTTCCGTACAGTTCACAACACTTAATGATCTCATCTTTTGTAAGTATTCCCGATTCGATGATCACTTTGATAACCTTCTTATTATTCCGCACTACTTCCAGTACCAGGGCGATTTCCTTTTCCAGATAAGTCCAATCACCGTTTTTCACCGCAGGAAGGTTAATGACCATATCCAGTTCATCGGCTCCGTCAACAATGGCCATTACAACTTCGGCCAGTTTGGCTTCAATTACTGAATAGCCGAATGGAAAGCCAATTACTGTAGCAACTTTCACGGTTGTAGGATCAAGAAGGGTCCTGCACCTTTTCACAAAAGGTGGTGGAACACAAACAGCGGCAAACCCGTATTCATAGGCTTCCCTGCACAAATTCTCTACGTCGGCCGTAAGTATGGAAGGTTTTAATAATGTGTGATCTATGTATGCTGCGATATTCATGTAAAATAAAAATCGATTTAGTTCGAAATTAGCCCATTTGCTTAAATTGTGTGCCCATTACCTGATTGCTAACAAAAACTATATCATGAGAAAAGGTTTGCTGAACTGGCGGGAGAAAATTATCCTGCCCTGTGTTTTTTTGATTACATCTTACTTTACGGTTGCCCAGGTCACGCATCCGGTGAACGGTGTGGCTGACGAACGTTCAGGTCATTATGCATTCAC
Source organism: Chitinophagaceae bacterium (assembly GCA_036402175.1). Classification (GTDB taxonomy): domain Bacteria; phylum Bacteroidota; class Bacteroidia; order Chitinophagales; family Chitinophagaceae; genus DASPKM01. The sequence goes on from DASWTK010000140.1 coordinate 1,705, forward strand.
CAATGCCACCATTGTGAAAGACGCTGCCACCACTATCACAAATGCTACACTTGTGATAAAGGAAGGAAAGATCGTGGCAGTAGGCGCAAATCTTAAAGTTCCGGCCGGTGCGGTGGAGATCGACTGCATAGGCAAATTCATCTATCCTTCAGTCATTGACATTTACAGCGATTACGGAACACCTGCCATGCAGGCAAGGCAGGGCGGTTTCAACTTTGCGCAACCAGCGCAACTCAACACTGCCACTAAGGGCCCTTATGGATGGAACCAGGCAATCAAAAGCGAAGTGGACGCATTCCGCGTTTTCGCGGCTGATGAAGCAAAGGCCAGGGCATTGCGCGATCTTGGTTTCGGGGCTGTGCTCACGCATGTAAAAGATGGCATCGCCCGTGGAACGGGTGCAGTAGTTACGCTTGCTAATGAAAAAGAGAATTTCAGCATTGTAAAAGAAAAAGCATCCGCGCATTATGCATTCAATAAAGGAAGCTCAACACAGAGTTACCCCAATTCAATGATGGGGATGATCGCATTGTTGCGACAAACATTCCTCGATGCGCAATGGTACAAGAATAAACCATCGGGAGAAGGCACTAATCTCAGCCTTCAGTCGTGGATAGAAAACCAGGGCCTTCCACAGATCTTCGAAGCGAATGACAAGTGGAATAACCTGCGGGCCGACAGGATCGGCGACGAGTTTGGCGTGCAGTACATCATTAAAGGAGGAGGAAATGAATATCAGCGCATCAAAGAAATGAAGGCAACAAACGCCACATTCATTCTTTCGCTGAATTACCCGCAGGCACAGGATGTGGAAGATCCGAATGACGCGCGTTTTGTTTCACTGAATGATATGAAACATTGGGAGCTTGCGCCAACCAATCCCGGTGCTTTTGAAAAAGCAGGCATCCCATTCTGCCTTACCACTGCAGACCTTCGCGATGCAAGGCAGTTCATGACCAACCTTCGAAAAGCGTTTGAACTGGGGCTTACTGAAAATGCCGCTTTTAACGCGCTTACGAAAACACCCGCTACCGTACTTGGGATTTATGATATGGTAGGAAGCATCGATGCGGGCAAACTCGCAAACTTCCTGATTACATCAGGTCCGGTTTTCAATGAAAAAACTACTATCTATCAGAACTGGGTGCACGGAAAAAAATATGGAGTGAAGGACGACATCTGGAACGATATGAGGGGCAAATACAAACTCGTGCTGAATACGCCTTCGGGCCCGGTTAATTATACGCTCGACTTCAGAAGCAATAATGCAGCGAGCGTAATCGGGAAGGATACTGTTACTTCCAAATTCTATTACGATGGCCGCCAGGTACGAATCAACTTCGCCCCCGAAAGAAGGGGAGGCGATTTTCGCCTGAGCGGAATGATCAATAACGATGTGTGGAGCGGATATGGTGAAGACACTGCGGGCAACCGCATTACCTGGACCGCTACCTATTCGGAACCGGCAGTGCAGAAAAACGACAGCGCACGCAAAAGGCCGGCTGGTCCACTCGGAAAAGTTACCTATCCATTTGAACCATACGGATGGGAAGAAGGTAAGGGGCCTAAGCAGGAAACGATCCTGATAAAAAATGCTACAGTCTGGACAAATGAGAAAGAAGGCGTGCTGCAGAATACCGATGTGCTGCTGAAGAATGGCAAGATCGCAGGTGTTGGTAAAAATCTTTCCGACGCAAGTGCGCGCGTTATAGATGGTACCGGCAAACACGTAACTGCAGGCATCATTGACGAACATTCGCACATAGGCGCCGCATCTATTAACGAAGGTGGACAGAGTGTAACCTCGGAAGTACGGATCGGTGATAATCTCAATCCCGATGATATCAACATTTACCGTCAGCTCAGCGGTGGAGTTACAACCTCGCACATTCTGCATGGTTCGGCCAATACCATCGGCGGACAAACACAGCTTATTAAACTTCGTTGGGGTGCCAATGACGAAGAGCTGAAATTCAGGAACTGGACCGGACAAATAAAGTTTGCTCTTGGTGAAAATGTAAAAAGATCACCAAGCGCGGTTGGTAACAGTTCTAACAACAACCGCTTTCCAGATACAAGAATGGGCGTTGAGCAGGTGCTTGTAGATGCATTCACGCGTGCAAAAGACTATCAGCGCAGCTGGAAGGAATACGAAGCAAACAAAACAAAAAAAGGAGTAATTGCCCCACGCCGTGACCTTGAGCTGGATGCGCTGGTAGAAATACTCAACAACCAGCGTCATATAACATGCCATTCCTATGTGCAGAGTGAGATCAACGGATCGATCAAAGTGGCTGAGCAGATGGGATACAAATACAACACTTTTACGCATATACTGGAAGGTTATAAGGTTGCCGACAAAATGAAGGCACACGGAGCAAACGCGTCTACATTCTCCGACTGGTGGGCTTATAAAATGGAAGTGCAGGATGCCATTCCATATAACGCTGCCATCATGCACAACGTAGGTTTAAATGTGGCTATCAATTCAGATGATGCTGAAATGGCACGCAGGCTGAACCAGGAAGCGGCAAAGATTGTGAAGTACGGAGGCGTGAGCGAAGAGGACGCGTTGAAAATGGTTACGCTCAATGCCGCAAAAATGCTTCATGTAGATGATAGAGTTGGAAGCATTAAAACCGGAAAAGACGGAGATGTTGTTTTGTGGAGCGATCACCCGCTGAGCATTTATGCGAAATCATTGTACACTATTGTTGACGGCACAATATACTTCGACAGGGAAAAGGATGAGCAGTTGCAAAAACTTGTTGATGCCGACAGGAACAGGCTCATCAGGAAACTGATAGGAGAGAAAAGAACAGGTGCGCCAATGCAGCCCGCACAACCAAGTTATCGCATCATGCATACCTGCAGCGATCATTACCACAGTCATGGATTGCTGGTGATTGATGCGGATGATCTTGACAAATAACTAAACTTCTGAATTCCCTGAGTTGTATATAAAAAAAGAAAAATGAAAAAGATATTATCAGGCATATTATTTCTCAGTTCACTGGCAGTTGTAAATGCACAGGAAACTGTTTATCCCGCGCCGAAGCAAACAGGTGTTACTGTCATTACCAATGCCACGGTGCATGTGGGTAACGGCCAGGTGCTTAACAATGCTTCCATTGAAATGCGCGATGGAAAGATCACACAGGTGGGTACATCAATAACGCCTACTGCAGGTGCAACCATTGTAAACGCGCAAGGCAAGCATGTATATCCGGGATTGATACTTCCGATCAGCAACCTTGGATTGGTAGAAGTATCCGCGGTACGCGCAACTTCCGATGTACAGGAGATTGGCGACCTCAATCCGAATGTGCGTTCAATCGTAGCATACAATTCTGATTCAAGAGTTATCAATACGCTTCGTTCGAATGGCATACTGCTGGCCAATGTTGTTCCGCAGGGCGGACTGCTCAGCGGATCTTCGTCGGTTGTTCAGCTGGATGCTTGGAACTGGGAAGACGCGGCATATAAAAGCGATGCTGGCATTCACCTGCGCATTCCATCATTACTGGCCCGTCCGCGATTCGGTGGTTTTGGCGGAGGAGGTGGTGGCGGTCCGCAGCAGCCACCAGCCGATCCCATGAAAGAAGCATTAGAGCGCATAGACGGCATTAAAAGCTTTTTTATGGAAGCGAAAGCATACCATAGTGAAGCAAGTCACCCGCAAACCAATCTTAAGTTCGAAGCTGTAAAGGGATTGTTCGATAAAAAGCAGAAGCTGTATGTTCACGCGAATACCGTGAAGCAAATGCTGATTGCACTTGAATTTGTAAAAGAGTTTGGTTTTGATGTGGTGATCGTTGGTGCCGACGATGCATGGCAGATAGCAGACCTGTTGAAGCAAAATAATGTATCGGTAATTCTGAATCAACCGCATGCTTTACCAACACTTGAAGATGATGATGTTGACCAGCCATACAAGAATGCTGCCCTGCTTCAGAAGGCAGGAGTACTATTCGCGATCTCGGATGAAGACGGACAAACACGTGGCCGCAACCTTCCTTTCAACGCGGGTACCGCTGCAACTTATGGTTTAGGAAAGGAAGAAGCGCTTCAGGCGATTACCCTGAATGCTGCCAAAGTATTGGGTATCGGCGATAAAACAGGAAGCATTGAAGTAGGAAAGGACGCGAATGTGATCATCAGCGAAGGTGATATTCTTGATATGCGCACAAGTATTGTAACAGATGCCTTCATTCAGGGAAGAAAAATTGACCTTACGGATAAGCATAAGTTGTTATATGAGAGGTATAAGTTTAAGTATGAGAAGAAGCCGTTTTGATTTGTGATTACGTTAGAAATGTAAAATGTAAAATGCAAAATAGGGTCACTTATTTTGCATTTTACATTTTGAATTTTACATTTTCAATTATCTTTATTCCGTGTCATTGAGAAGTTACAGGATACAGCTTTTTGCTCTCTTGTGTTGCATGGTTTATGGCAGCCTCGTGAGGTCCCAACAAGGGAATATCTGGTATTTTGGAAATTTTGCAGGCGTCTCCTTCAATCAATCTCCTCCGGCTGTCCTTACCGACGGACAACTCAATACCCAGGAAGGCACTTCAGTCATCTGCGACGATAATGGAAACCTCTTGTTTTATACCAATGGCCGGGTGGTTTTCAACCGGAATCATGATCTGATGTTAAATGGCGCTGGCCTGGCAGGGCATGTTTCTTCTTATCAGTCGTGCGTTATTATTCCCTGGCCGGGAAATCCCGGTAAATATTACATCATTACCGCGGATGCATGGGAGAACAATGGATTCAATGGCTATCATTATACTGAGGTGGATATGAGCCTGGACAATGGATTCGGTGGAGTTACAGGAAATAAGAATGTTCTGCTCACGGCTCCGTCATCTGAGAGGCTTGCCGCTATCAAGTCTGCTGACAACAGCGCCTACTGGATCATTACCAATCAATGGGGAAGTAATATTTTCAGATCCTTTAAGGTGGATTGTAATGGCATTAATACTACACCTGTTGTCTCTGCCGTAGGACGACCGATGACTGATGATACCTATTGTAATATCGGAACACTGCGTGTGAGTCCCGATGGCAAGCATGTGATACAGACTCAGGTTAAGGGAAGGCTTCAGTCGAATCCCACTAATGAGTATGCGCAGCTGTTCGATTTTAATGATGTAACCGGCCAGCTTTCAAATCCGATTTTGATTCCGCTGATCAATGACGGTTATTATTTCGGGGCAGAATTTTCACCTGATTCGAAACTACTGTACCTGGTGAATCCCTATTCGAAAAGCATACATCAGCTCGACATAACATCGGGTGACATCACCACCATACTTTCATCCAAGACTGTATTGCCTGGAACAAATGAACTTTGCGGAGCTGCTATAGGTGCCGACCAGAAGATTTACCTGACCACCGGCGGACCATCGCTGCATGTTATCAACCAACCGAATGTCAAAGGCATGGGATGCAACCTTGTTTTTGACCAGCAGAAACTGAGTGGCGGCAGCAAGCTTACGCTTCCCAATATTGTTCCTAACCTCTATGCAGAAAGGCCTGTTAATTTTACATTTCAGTTGATAGGCGCCTGTACCGGATCCATTCAGTTCAACGCGGTTACGCAGATGCCCGGACTCGTTTTTCAATGGGATTTCGGCGACGGCAATACGGGATCGGGCATAAACCCGGTTCATACTTATTCAGACGCAAACGGTGAATACCTGGTCAAACTAACGGCAACCAATAGTGCAAACTGCGTGTATGAAATTATCTCAAAGCGCGTTCGCCCTTCCGGTGAACAGGTAGCAGCAGGTTTCGGAATTATAGCAGACTGCGGTACTCTGCGCGTGCAGATCTCCGATTCAGCGGAAACAGGTAACGGCCAGGCCAATTACAGTTGGGACTTTGGCGATGGAAATACATCCACACTTCAAAGCCCCGTTCATCAGTATACAACAAATGGAACTTTTATGATCAGGCAGATCATTTCAAGTTTCAGTGGCTGTGTCTCAGATACAATGGATCTGATTGTTGATTTTACAAAGCCGGTAATTTCCGCGGGCCCGGATATTCTGGTTACCAATATTCAACCGATTCAATTAAATGCAACCGGTGCATCTACCTATCAGTGGAAACCCGCGCTTTATCTTGACAATCCTAATATCGGTAATCCGGTCATGAAGGCGAGAGACGCTGTAACCTATGTTGTTACCGGAACGAATAGCGGCGGCTGCAGCAATACCGACACCCTGCGTGTAACAATCAAAGAGAATGAGATCATTGAGGTGCCCAACGCATTTGTGCCATTGGGTACAAAAAATCCGGTACTGCGGCCGGTACTTCGACTGGTTAAAGGATTAAATTACTTCCAGGTTTATAACAGATGGGGTCAGATGGTTTTCTCTACCAAAACCATAGGACATGGATGGGACGGAACATTCAACGGCCTGCCTCAGCCCAGCGGCGCTTATGTATGGGTGTTAGAAGCAGTGGATGCAAGAGGGACCATCGTCAGGAAAAAAGGAAGCAGTCTTCTTATACGCTGATCGTCTCTCGTCACGCGCTGATCACAATAACCTTAAAAGCTGATCAGGTTATCTTCCCACATTGATTGGAATATCGAATGTGCAACAATAAAAAAGAGGCTGCCCCGGACTTTGAGACAGCCTCTTTTTATTTCAACTCACTGATCAGGCGTCTTTACCATGACAGTGTTTATATTTCTTACCGCTGCCGCATGGGCACGGGTCATTCCTTCCGATCTTGGGTCCTACTTTCACGGGTTCCTGCTTCACAGTAGTAGGATCATAATAATCGTTCTGGTTCGCTGCGTAATCGTCACCGCGCTGGTCAATTTCTTCTTTATTGGCACGAAGGCGGCTCATATCGGTCTTCTGCTCACGTCCTTCCTTCAACTGACCGTTATTCTGTTCTATCGGGATGCTGCTATGGCAAAGGAAGCTGACGATCTCCTTATTCACTTCGCTGTCCATGCGACGGAATAATTCAAACGCTTCCATTTTGTAGATCACGAGCGGATCTTTTTGTTCAAGGTATGCGGTCTGAACGCTTTGCTTCAGGTCGTCCATTGAACGAAGGTGCTCTTTCCATGAGTCGTCGATAATTGCAAGCGTTATCTGTCGTTCCACAGCATTTGCAAGCTCACGGCCTTCCGTGTCGATTGTTTTTTGCATGTTGGCCAGCACCTGGATGCCCTTCCTTCCATCGGTGAACGGCACCACTACATTCTCAATGTGCGCGCCCTGCGTGGTGCGTATGTTTTTAAATACCGGCAGTGCCTGCTTTTGCAGATCGTTCAGCTTGCGCTGGTAATTGGCTGTTGCTTCATTATACAATCTGTCGGCAAGCACGTTGGGATTATCTCTTGAGAATTCATCTTTTGTGATGCTGGTCTGCAGGCCAAAGTTTACAATGGTAGCCAGCTGCAATCCTTCATAGTCCTGCTGTTCGCGGAAAGAAGTAATAAGACCTTCCGCCACCGTGTAGAACGCATTGTCAAGGTCCAGCGCAAGACGATCGCCGAACAACGCGTGCTGACGTTTTTTATAGATCACATTCCGCTGCTTGTTCATCACGTCATCGTACTCAAGCAGTCGTTTGCGGATGCCGTAGTTATTCTCCTCAACTTTTTTCTGCGCACGCTCGATGCTCTTGGTCACCATGCTGTGCTGGATCACTTCTCCTTCCTTGTATCCGAAGCGGTCCATCAGCTTTGCGATCCTTTCGCTTCCGAAAAGTCGCATGAGTTCATCTTCCAGTGAAACGTAGAATTGTGTTGTACCGGGATCGCCCTGGCGACCGGCACGGCCGCGCAACTGGCGGTCAACACGCCTCGATTCATGACGTTCTGTACCAATGATCGCAAGTCCGCCCGCTTCTTTTACCCCCGGTCCCAGCTTGATGTCGGTACCACGACCCGCCATGTTGGTGGCGATGGTTACCGCGCCTGCAAGTCCTGCCTCTGCAACAACCTGCGCTTCGCGCAAGTGCTGCTTTGCGTTCAATACATTGTGCGGGATCTTTTTTTGCTGAAGCATACGGCTCAGCAACTCGCTCACCTCAACCGAAGTGGTACCTACAAGTACCGGCCTGCCTGCATTGCGAAGCGCTTCTATTTCATCAATCGATGCTTTGTATTTTTCACGTTTGGTCTTATACACAAGATCCTCATGATCCTTACGGATCATCTTCACATTCGTTGGAATGGTCACCACATCCAGTTTGTAGATCGCCCACAACTCGGCTGCTTCCGTTTCGGCTGTACCCGTCATACCACATAGCTTGTGATACATACGGAAATAATTCTGCAGCGTGATGGTAGCATAGGTTTGCGTGGCTGCTTCTATCTTCACATTTTCCTTCGCTTCAATTGCCTGGTGCAGGCCATCGCTGTATCGTCTTCCGTCGAGTATACGTCCTGTTTGTTCATCCACTATTTTCACAGCGCCTTCCATCACCACGTATTCAATATCCTTGTCAAAAAGCGTATAAGCTTTCAGTAATTGCTGTACCGTATGAATGCGGTCGGCTTTTGTTGAATAATCATTCAGAAGTACTTCTTTGCTTTTCAGCTTCTCTTCGTCAGTTAATTCGCTCTTGTCAATTTCCGCAAGCTGCACTCCAATATCGGGCAGTACGAAGAATTCAGGATCTTCTCCGCCTTTTGTGATCGCCTGCAGTCCTTTATCGGTAAGGTCAACCTGGTTGTTCTTCTCATCGATATGGAAATACAGCTCCTCATCCACCTTTGGCATTTCCTTCTGCTGATCGGACAAATAATAATTTTCCGCTTTCTGAAGCTTAACACGCATGCCGGGCTCACTCAGAAATTTGATAAGCGCTGTATTCTTTGGAAGGCCGCGGAATGCACGCATCAGCGCAAGTCCTCCGCTTTTTGGATCATCGTCGCCTTCACCAAGTTTCTTTTTTGCTTCGATCAAAAACCTGTTCACAACCTGGCGCTGCATTTCTACCAGTTTTTCAACACGCGGTTTCATCAGGTGATACTGCTGATCATCGCCACGCGGCACCGGTCCGGAAATAATAAGCGGTGTTCTTGCATCGTCAATTAAAACGCTGTCCACCTCATCAACCATTGCGTAATGATGCTTACGCTGAACCATTTCATCCGGCGTATGCACCATGTTATCACGCAGGTAATCGAAACCAAATTCATTATTGGTTCCATAGGTAATATCTGACTGATATGCTTTTCTTCGTTCGGGACTATTGGGCTGATGCTTGTCGATACAATCAACGGTAAGACCCAGGAATTCATATATAGTGCCGTTCCACTCGCTGTCGCGTTTGGCCAGGTAATCGTTCACTGTTACAATATGAACACCTTCGCCTGCGAGGGCATTCAGATAGGCGGGAAGGGTAGACACCAGCGTTTTTCCCTCACCGGTAGCCATTTCAGATATCTTTCCTGAATGGAGTACAATACCACCGATCAGCTGAACATCGTAATGAACCATGTTCCAGGTGATCAGGTTCCCTGCGGCCATCCATGAATTTTTAAAGATGACAGTGTCACCTTCAATGCGGATGTAGTCTTTTGTTACGCTCAGGTCCCTGTCGAGCTGAGTGGCGGAAGCCTTGAGCTCAGTATTTTCCTTGAACCGGCGTGCAGTTTCTTTAACTACCGCAAAAGCCTCGGGTAATAATTGTTTCAGGACCACTTCAATCTGCTGATCGCGGTCTTTTTTCAGCTTGTCAACCTGCTGATACAAATTGTCTTTACCATTAATATCGCTGAACGGAAGTTCGTCGGCCTGGGTATTGATATCCATGATCTCCTTATCGATGGCGCTAAGGTGTTCACGGATCCGCTGCCTGAATTCAAGCGTTTTATTACGCAGTTCGTCATTTGAAAGTGACTGATAAGCTGCGAAATGCCTGTTAATCTGTTCTACCAGGGGATATACCTCTTTAATATCTTTCTCCGACTTACTTCCCCCAAACATTTTTGAGAAAAAACCTAACATATATTGGAAATGAGTTTATCTGAAATTAATGATGCTCTGCGTCAAATAGGATGCTACAAACCATTATAAGCCAATTTGACAGAACGGCAAAGGTAAGCAAAATGCCAAAGTCCGGGCCGCCGGTTTTATCAATTGGTCCCCAGGTATTTCCCGGCCAATATTTTTCATTTTTCTTTTTTCATTTTGAATTTTATCCTTAATGTCAAATTTCTTAGTACATTTACTACTAAATACTTTAGCCCATGTCAATTGCTGGTAAAAATCTTAAATATTTACGCCGCTTGCGCGGGTGGACACAGGAAGAATTTGCAGGCAGGCTCCACATCAAACGTTCCCTTTTGGGCGCGTACGAAGAGGAGCGGGCAGAGCCAAGAATTGATGTTCTTGAAATTGTGGGTGATATTTTCAAGCTAACACTGGATGAATTGCTCTTAAAGGATCTTGGCGATACCAAGGGTAACTATCTTGCTAAACGCAGGGCGCAGAAAATGGCGGCCGGCACCAACGAAATTCAGTTTGTTCCCGTCAAAGCTGCAGCAGGTTACCTGGCAGGGTATGGCGATCCGGAATTTATTGATGAGCTCAATACTTTTACCCTTCCGATGCTTTCCCCCGGTCAATACCGCGCTTTTGAGATAGTGGGTGATTCCATGTTGCCAACTCCCAGTGGTTCCGTAATTGTGGGCGAGAAAGTGGAGAGCCTTGAAGACGTAAAAAGCAATCAAACCTACATAGTTGTTTCCCGGAATGAAGGTATCGTTTATAAAAGGGTGATGAAGAACGCCCGTTTAAGAAATAAAGTGACCATGATCAGCGATAACCCGGCATATCAGCCTTACAATGTATCGGCCGAGGATATCATGGAAATATGGAAAGCCCAGATGGTCATTAGCCGCGCCAATGTTCAACAACGCTGGGATGTAAACCAGTTGGCTGGTATGGTTGGTAATTTGCAGGAACAGGTTAATACCCTGAAAAAGAAGTTGAATTAGCTGGAAATCACATTAATCGCTAAGCCAGTCTGCCAGTATCAGTGCAGCCTGGCTTGCTTGCTTATAGACTGGTCATTAAAGCAGCATCTCCCCACACCCAACTGTCTCTACATCAACATTCCGGCATTGCAATACGGATGTTTACCAAGCCGAATTTGGTAAAATCCGTAGAATTCGATCAGCCTCACAAGGACCATACATGGTTGAATTCTACTTATTTTGCAAATGGCAAACCTAACATGAAGAGGAATCTTATCTTATTGAAGATTGCGGTCTTAAGTGCGCTTTTTTCCATGGGTCAGGTCAAGAACCTGGAAGCCATAAAGGCCAGCATTTCCCCAAGGCTTGACGGCTCACCCGATGATGCCTCCTGGCAGAAGGTTCCTATTGCCAAAGATTTTATTACGAATACACCCACTTTTGGCAAAACCCCCGAGGTCAGGACTGAAGTAAAGGTCATTTACGATAATACCGCCATTTACATCAGCGCTTATTTATACGACCATCCCGGTAATGTACGCAAGCAAATGACTGTCAGGGACGCCGAGCAACGGGCAGATGTTGATTATTTCGCCGTCTTTCTGGACACTTACCGCGACAAACAAAACGCCTTCCAGTTTCTGGTGACTTCAAGAAATGTACAGACCGACGCGCGGATATCTCCCAATAATACCGGCAATGGTTTCGGTAGTTATGGTGATATAACCTGGGATGCAGTGTGGGACAGCCGGGTTAGCATGAGACCCGACGGATGGGTGGTTGAAATGAAGATCCCATACAGTGCGATCCGGTTTTCAAAAGAAGAAGTTCAGAATTGGGGAATTCAATTCCTGCGTTTCACAAGAAAAAACAACGAAACATCATTCTGGAATGCTGTTGATCCTAACATCAGCGGATTTGTCAATCAGTTTGGAGAGCTGAGCGGGTTGACGAATTTGGTTCCACCATTACGACTGAGCTTTTCACCTTATGTAAGCGGCGGATACCGGAGCAATCCTTCAGCGAACGGCGATTATAAAAATGAATGGCTCAAAAGCGGTGGAATGGATGTCAAATACGGAATCAGTGAGAGCTTTACACTCGATGCTACGCTGATACCCGACTTTGGCCAGGTGATCTCCGACAACCTGGTGAACAATATCAGTCCGTATGAATTGCAATTCACCGAGAACCGGCCATTTTTTACCGAGGGAACAGAACTTTTTAATAAAGCTGGCATATTCTATTCAAGAAGGATTGGTCGTACACCCGCGTTATACAACTATATCAATAACCAGGTGAACGGCATGGGAATGCTCAGTAATTACGAGATTGTAAAAAATCCTGAAGTAACCAGATTGTACAATGCAATCAAATTCTCAGGGCGAACGCGAAATAAATTGGGTATTGGTGTTTTCAATGCAGTTACCCAACCTATGCGGGCGAAGTTACGTGAACGCACAACCGGAGCAGATTCCAGCATCATTACTGAGGAGCTCACCAATTATAACATCATTGTTATTGATCAGGCATTCAAAAACCGCTCGTATGTCACACTTACCAATACTAATGTAATGCGCAATGGCCACGCGAGAGACGCGAATGTAACCGGCCTCAATATAGCTTTATACGACAGCAAAAACATTTTCGGTTTACAGCTTGAGCCAAAGTACAGCAGGATATTTGGCAGCAATCCTTACGATGGATTTTCGAATTTCTTTGAGGTAGGAAAAGTGAGCGGAAGGTTACAGTATTCACTTAGCAATAGTTTGAAAACTGAGAAGTACGACCCGAACGATCTTGGAATTTTACAAGCCCCAAACCAGTTTGAGAACGAAGCCGAAGTAAGATATAACATATACCAACCCACGAAATTGTTTTTGAACCAGTTTTATAACCTGGAAGTTTCACAAACCTATCTCTACAAGCCAATGGTTTACCAGCGGACTGTTGTCACTGCGCAGGCAACATGGATATTCAAGAACTTCTGGGATGTCAGCGTTGAATTGTCAACCTCACCGGTTTGGTCAAATGATTATTTCGAGCTGCAGACACCTTCAGATCCCAGGGCTACTCCCCGCCAGGTGCTCAGGCGGTCGCCCTTTTATTCTGGCCGGGTTTCAGGTAGCAGCGATAGCAGGAAGCGTTTGTTCGGAAGATGGAATTTTGAATTTGCACAGGGACCATTGCCCGCAGATCCCTATTACCTGATTGGCCTGGGCGCGCGCTTCAGGTTCAGCGACAGGCTTACCATTGATCTTGATGTTGAAAGAAGGCACGACAATGGTCAGTTCGGATTTTCATTCGAACGTGATGCTGTTACCGGTGCGCCGATCCTCGCCCGGAGAAAATTCACGGATATTAATTCTTTGCTTACCGGATCTTACAGTTTCACGCCAAGGATGAACATGACATTCCGGGCCAGGCATTACTGGAACAAACTGAACAACACAAATCTGTACGACGTTACAGGCGATGGCAACTGGACCGAACGGTTCGATATGGTGCCTTCTGATTATAACGTTAACTACAATACATTCAGCCTGGATGTTTTTTATACCTGGGATTTCAGGCTGGGAAGCAGGATAATAGTTGGATGGAAAAACTGGCTGGGCCGTGATTTTGAATACCAGGTAGATGGTAACAAGAACCGCTATTACACGCCCAACCTCGGGCAGGTGTTCAACAACCCGCACGGTAATGAATTTACAGTAAGGTTTATTTATTACCTGGATTATCTGCAATTGAAAGGCAAGCGCTGAGACGGTCTTTCATCAATTCAAACCAAAAATATCTTTTGCTGCGCGGTAAGTATTACAATGTGCTTCAACGATGTGTTTTATCAGGGGCGAATAACCTCCGCCCATGGCTACAGTGCACGGAATCTTGTGCTGATGTAATTGCCTGAATACAAATTCATCCCGTTTTCTGCATCCCTGCAGAGTAACTTTGAGCTTCCCGAATTTGTCGGTTTCAAGAATGTCAACACCCGAAAGATAAAAAGCGAATGAAGGCTTGAATGTTGAGATGATACCCGGCAGCGAATCCATTAGTTTACCAAGATATACTTCATCGTTTGTTCCGTCGGCAAGTTCTACGTCAAGGTCCGACCGTTCTTTATGAAATGGATAATTGTTCTTTCCATGCATGCTGAACGTAAATACTCTTTCTTCCCGCTCAAACAGTTTAGCTGTGCCGTTTCCCTGGTGAACGTCCAGATCGATGATCAGTATTTTTTCGGATGGGTTTTCTTTCAGCAGATAGTTGGATGCAACGGCGAAATCGTTCAGCAAACAGAAACCTTCACCATGATCCGCAAATGCATGGTGTGTTCCTCCGGCCACATTGAATGCAACGCCAAACTGCTTCGCATACCGGCAGCAGTCAATTGTTCCCTGTGTGATGATGAGTTCTCGTTCTGTTAGCTGCGGTGATTGCGGGAAGCCAATATGCCTTTGCTCCTTGGCCGATAGCGTTTGTGATTTGAGTTTTTGTAGATATTCTGTAGTATGCGTAAGCAATACTGTTTCATCTGCGCATAAACCCGGAGAAAAGAGATTATCTTCTTTTATCGTGCCTTCATAGATCAATTGTTCGGGAATCAGTTCATACTTCAGCATCGGAAAGCGGTGTCCTTCCGGCAAAGGATGCGCATAAATGCGATCAAATGCAATCTTTAGCGGATGCGTGCCTGCCATACATTGGAATGAGCGTTTTGTCTGCAATAGCAAAAACAGTTTCAGTTGCAGATGGTTCAATAATGGCAAGGCCGGTAAAACGACTGAAGGCAGGAAGAACAGCATACTGCTCACCAAAATAAAAACAGGGAAGTCGGAGTGACTGTCTGCCAACCCCAGACAGGTAAATGCCTGGATGAATATGGCCACTGAACATATACTGGCCATCTTCAGGGGTACAGGCGTCGAAGTCGTGCACAAATGTGAACGGCCCGATGCTGAAGCAGTCTTCTACAACTTCTATTTGAGCCTGACTGTACCATGAACTCTTTAGAATGTCGTGATTACCTTTTACAAGAATGATCTTTATGGATCCCAGGTCGGCGCGCCACTTAAGGAACATGTCAAGTTCCTTGTTGGCATGGCTGTGGAAGAAATCGCCCACCACAATCAATTGTTCGGGCTTAAAGAACTGTATCTGATGAACCAGTCGTTGCATGTCCTCACGAAAAACGGTTTGTGGTACCGCGATGCCGGATTTGCGGAAATGTCCCGTTTTTCCAAAATGAAGATCAGATACGATCAATGCTTTTTGCTCTTCCCAAAAGATGCAGCGATCCGGCGACAGGCAAAGCGCCTGGTTTCTGAGCGTATGTTTTAATAGTGTATGCAAGTCTGCAAAAGTACGGATTGACGGGTCACTTTTTTTCCTCAACGATATTATGTTTCTGAGCGATTTCATTCTTTAACTGGTTTGCCCAGTTTAAAAGAAGTGTTTTCTGCTCAGCTGTCAGCTTTGCGTCTTTGTGCACCCAGAGATAACTGTTTAAAGGCATCTCATTTGTATCAACCATCTCCACTACTTCTTCCATTTTATGATGCTGACGTTTCGGCTCATAACTACCGAAGGTTGAAAAATTAAGATGCCCCTTGCCTTCGTTCACATGCCATTGCAACCACCAGCCAACAGGTTGAATATTGGTGTACCATGGATATACTGTGTTATTGGTATGACAGTCGTTGCATGATACTTTCAAAACCTGCTGAACATCCTGTGGGACAGCATACAGTCTTGTAATATCATTGGCCGAAACCTCATTCGAAAGGTTCCTGGCGGGGCGGATGAACTGTATGATGACCAGAATTGCCAGCAGGGAAAGAAGTATCTTCTTTTTCATGTTTTTTTGATTGAAATTAATAGCCCGAAGGTCGGGGCGTAGGCAAAATCGGGAAAATTATTTACATGATCCGTAAAATATCCATGATAATAAGATCATCCCGGTCAATTTTTTACCTGATCAGTGATTCCAGTTGTGATTGCATCTTTCGGATCCTGTCTTCCAGCTTTTCAGAAGTAAGTTCTTCCCTCATGCTGTCAACCTTTATCGGGAAGCAGAATGGAGTGAGCCTTTGCGGAAAGGTAATGATGATGTTGGAGCGTTGAATGCGTTCCAGCATATTTCTAAGCCTTAATTCTTCCATCTGCTGAGCCATCACTTCATTGTAAGCCTGGCGCAGCAACAGGTTGTTTGGTTCATATTCCGCAAACACATTAAACAGCAGGCCGGCG
The DNA here is from genome assembly GCA_036402175.1 of Chitinophagaceae bacterium. Lineage (GTDB taxonomy): Bacteria > Bacteroidota > Bacteroidia > Chitinophagales > Chitinophagaceae > DASPKM01. The sequence continues at coordinate 17,918 of DASWTK010000140.1, forward strand.
GATGACTGAAGATGCCTTGCTTTTTTTTGTTCTCCCGGATAACCCTGGAATATCAGTCCTCCAATGACTGCAATGTCACGGAATTTCCTGCGCGCCATTTCGGTTGAGTTTACACTTTTCTGAATATCGCTGAACAGGTTTTCAGGTGAGAAGAGGTCGTACACATTGCTGTCGTCAACCGGGATTGGCTGATCGCTCAGCAATTCAAAGCCGTAATCGTTCATTGCAAACGAAAACGTGATGGGCATGATCCTGCTGATGCGATAGGCCAGCACCGCTGCCATTGCTTCATGCACCAGTCGCCCTTCGAAAGGATAAACAAACAGGTGAAATCCATCCTTCGTTTCGATCTGTTCTATCAATAGCTCATTCGCTTTAGGAATGCGCGAAAGTTGTTCCTGTAAAATAAAAAGTGGCTCCAAAGCTTTCAACTCGATATCATCAGCATTCCTGCTCAGTGCTTCATCCAGTTTTTCGCGCAGCTTTTTTCCAAGTGTGGCTGATAATGGCATCCTGCCTCCCTGCCAGCTGGGCACGATCGTTTTTTTTACGTTCGATTTTCTGACGAGAACGGTCATGTCTTTAATCATCACAAGTTCGAGAATCCGCCCTGCCAATGTAAAAGTGTCTCCGGGATTGAGACGTGAAATGAATCCCTCTTCTATCACGCCAATAAAACCGCCCGAAATGAATTTTACTTTCATCATCGGGTCACTGACGATGGTCCCGATATGAAGTCGGTGACGCATAGCGGTGCGCCTGCTGGTGATTCTATAAATGCCATTGATGATCTCCACTTTTTTGAATTCGTCGTATTGCTGAAGCGCCGTGCCACCTGCGGTTATAAACTGCAGTATATCCTGCCACTCATCAATGGTAAGATCGCTGTAACAATAAGTAGACGTGACTTCTTTATAAATCTCGTCCGGCCTGAAGCCTTCCGATATCGCAAGTGTACCCAGGTATTGTATCAGCACATCATAGCAGAGCATCATCGGTTCGCGGCTTTCGATATACATTTCGGCGATCGCATCTTTCAGCGCGGCTGCTTCAATCAGTTCCAGCGAATGCGTTGGCAGAAAATAGATCTTGCTCACTGCATCGGGCTGATGACCGCTGCGGCCCGCACGCTGCAGAAAGCGTGCGACACCTTTGGGAGAACCAACCTGGATCACGGTTTCCACCGGCCTGAAGTCAACGCCAAGGTCCAGGCTCGCAGTACACACAACGGCTTTCAACTTGCCGGTATGCAAGGCTTCTTCTACCCAAATGCGCAATTCATGCTCAATGCTTCCATGGTGTAATGCGATGGCGCCGGCGAGGTCTGGCGCAATGGTCAGCAGTTTCTGATACCACAGCTCACTCATTCCGCGGGTATTGATGAAGATGAGTGTGGTCTGACTTTTTTCAAGTATCGGCAATACTTTCTCAGCCAGTTTTATACCGAGGTGACCAGCCCATGGATATTTTTCAATTTCGTCGGGAATGACCGATTCGATCTCCACGTTTTTCCGGATGTCGGCTTTGATGATGTCGCCTTTTGATGAAATCGTCGCAAGTAGAACATCGCGGGCTTGAGAGAGGTTGCCGATGGTGGCGGAGATGCCCCAGATTTGGGGGTTTTGGGTTTCGGGTTTTGGGTTTTGAGTTTCGGGTTTTGGGTTTTGGGTTTGGGGTTCTTCCGATTCGGGTTCCGGATAATGATAACTGGCAGCTAGACCCACTAGTCGTGAAATGGCTAATTCTACCTGTACGCCGCGTTTGCTGCCGAGCAATTCGTGCCATTCGTCGACCGCGATGATCTTTAAAGTTTTGAAAACTTCGGGATAGCCTTTCTGTGCAAGCAGAAGCTGAAGACTTTCCGGAGTGATGATGAGCACTTCGGGCATTTGCCGTTTCTGACGCTGCCGTTCGTTGACGTCGGTATCACCGTTGCGTATGCCGATGCTCCAGCTCATGCCGAGCTCTGTTATCACCTCTTCCATTGCGCGGCCGATATCTTTTGCAAGCGCACGCAATGGCGTGATCCACATCAATTGCAGCCCGTTCTTTTTTTTGGTCTGATAGTTTGCCGGATTAGCGTTGATGAATTGTATCAATGCTCCGATAAAAACAGAAAATGTTTTTCCGCTGCCCGTTGGCGCATTCACCAAACCGCTTTTACCTTCCTCTATTGCCTGCCATGTTTGTTGCTGGAAGAGAAAAGGCAAACGGTCATTAGAACGCAGCCACTCATCAATCACGCCATATCCTTTCGTTTGCTGCAGTTCCATCAGAGCGTTTTCAGATACTCGATAATTGCCTTGCGTTCATCAGTGGTCAGCTTGTCGCCAAAGTAATGACCATAATTACCATAACCATGCAGATCGGTATTGTAAATAGTGGTACCGCCGGGCTTTTCGTGCGTAATAAATTTCCAACCGCCATTGACCGTATCAATCTCCGGTTTTTCAAAATCCCTCGACCAATATCTTGGCCTGATCTTACTATTGAGCATTGCTTCCAGCGTAGGTACAGAGCCATTGTGCAGGTAAGGACCGGTGATCCAGATGCCGTCAAGCGGTGGAGCTATGTAACCTTTAAAAGGTTCGAGCCTTGCAGGATGATCGCCGGATGTAAACCAGCTGTTGTTGAACCAGTTCAGGAATTGCGGACTTGAATAATTGCTTTTAAAGAGGAATGAATCTGTTTTGATGATGGACGCTGGTATCAGCAGATTTGGAAATGTTTCGGGCGTTCCGTATTTGCCATGGCATTTGGAACAATTTTTTTCAAATAATATATTGCCTTTAGATGCAAGCTGCTTATCTAACGTATATGGATAAGCGGGCGCTTCAAGTGAATAAATATATGCCAGTACATCAGGCATATGACTGTCAACTTCCGCCGATTCAGAAGTATCAGTTACTGTCAGCAGGTTCGATGCCATCAGGAACCTTCCGAAATCGCCACGGCCAAAGCCGTTGTAAAACATCGCGTTCTTTTTTTTCAGAAGCCACCATGCAGGAACGTCGGTTGGTATTACTTCCTCCGAAAGATCGAGTTTGGGAGTACCGGTCCATTTAAAAGTTTTTGGATCGCGATGGGCTGCCAGCACGGCCGCGAGCCTGTCTGCAGGATTAACACCTCTCACTGCTGTTTTAAGATATGGTCCGATAGCCCTGGTAACTTCGAAAAACGATGCTGCCGCTTCGTATTGGGCGGGATTGGTATTCTTAAGCATATTCTCAGCCTGCTCCATCAGCTTAGGACTCACCTTCTGAAACATCGTAAAATCGGAATAGCTGTTACCTAACCCAATGAATAATTTTCCGTCAACAACCTGCGAATGGCATTGCATGCAGTTGGGCGCCACCAGCAATTCGCCATTGGATGCTTTAACCGCGGTGTATTCGTGCGGAATGTTTTTGTTTATACCATCCCGGCGGAGATAGACCGGTTTGTTTTTTTCCGCTCTTGTTCCAAGTAAAAAGAAATTATAAGGGATACCACCTTTTACGTAATCGCCCGTAGTAAGGTATTCAAACCCTTTTTGAGGGTCACCACCTAATCGTTGTTTGCTTGGGGGAATGGGAACAGGTTTGTCGGGCAAACCAGATTGTATAAATGCCACACTCACCGCCACCAGCATCACCAGGAATATCTTGCGCATGCAGTAAAAATAAGAATAAGCCAATAAAGCCCGACAACCCACTTGGCAATTTTCAATCTGAAATTGTTAAAGACGTCCTCAATTGGCTAATTGGCTTATCGGCTTAATGGCTTATTAGCTAATTGGCTTATTAGCTAATTGGCTTATTTGCTTATTTGCTAATTTGCTTATTGGCTTAATTGGCTAATTATCCCTCACTTCCCATAAACTTCCAGCATCTTCTTCAAATCTTCAATCGTATTGATCTCCTCTACGGTTTTATCTTTCCTCCAGCGGTGCATGCGCGGAAATCGCAACGCAACGCCCGACTTATGCCGGTTGGAAGCAGCAATACCTTCAAATGCAATTTCAAATACCAGTTCGGGCTTAACTGTCCTGACAGGCCCGAATTTTTCCAGTGAGTTTCGCTTTACAAACGCGTCTACCTGCGCAAACTCTTTATCGGTCAACCCTGAATATGCCTTGGTGAACGTTACCAGCTTATCACCATCTCTTACCGCGAATGTATAATCGGTGTACAGGTTGCTGCGCCTGCCACTGCCTTTTGCGGCATAAACCATTACCGCGTCAATTGTCAGCGGATCGATCTTCCACTTCCACCAGTCGCCCCGCCTCCTGCCAACCTGGTAAACAGAATTTTTTCTTTTCAGCATCACCCCTTCGCTGTTAATGCCGCGCGATTCATTGCGTAATTCCTTCAGTTCATCCCAGGTATTGAAATTTACAATGGGAGATAAGTGAATCGGGAAATTTGAATTGATATTTCGGAATTGGTTTATTATTTCTTCCAGCTTTTTTCTCCTTGCATCCAACGGCTGCTCACGATAGTCTTCGCCTTCCCACTCAAGCAGGTCATACGCGAAAAAAGCGGCTGGGGCCTCAAGCAGATTCTTTCGTGTTATATTCTTCCGGCCTATACGCGTTTGAAGCACATTAAAATTTAAAACCTGGCCGTTCCCGTAAGGAAGAATTTCTCCATCGATGGCGATTCCGTCTGGCAGCAATTGTTCCAGTATCTGGTACTCAGGAAATTTTTCTGTCATCAGTTCTTCACCACGACTCCACACAAATAATTCTCCATTCCTTCTTATGATCTGTCCGCGTATGCCATCCCATTTCCATTCCGCCTGCCATTCGGCCGGCTCACCCAGCGTTTCAGGTTCACCTTCCAACGCATAAGCCAGGTAAAACGGATATGGCTTCGAATGATCAACTGTCGTTGAATCTTCGCTCAGCAATTCATCAAATGTTGTGGTAACGGGATCCCAGTTTCCACTGATGCGGTGCGCAATTACCGAAGCAGGAAGCTTGACCAGCCTGGCAAGCGCGTTTACCATCATCTGCTGCGATATGCCAATGCGGAAACTTCCGGTGATAAGTTTATTGAATACGAATCTTTGTGAGAAATCCATGTGATTCCATGAATCAAGAATAAATTTTTTCCTTATTTGCTCATCCTGTTTTTCGATACTGATGAGCGTTTCAAGATAGAAATACAACGGCCGTCCGGAAGCTTCGGGGTCTTCTACAGGATCCGGTAATAACAATGCGATCGTTTCTGCCAGGTCACCAACAGTAGAATAGCTTTCAACATACAACCACGATGGAATGCCTGCAAGTTCAATACACCAGGTGCTGAGTTGTGTTGAGTTGACCGCTCTCTTCGGCCTGCGTCCGCTGAACAAAGCAATCACCCATACCTTGTCCTTGCTGTCTGCCTTGCTGAAGTAATCTGACAAAGCCTCCAGCTTATCGTTGGTCTTTGTGCTGGTGCCCAATACTTTTACCAATTCAGCAAACAGCTTCATGCAGGAGTATCGTTTGTTGGATTGTCCATTTGTTCGTCTGTGAGTTCATTTACAACTTCTGTTCCTTCTTCTGTTCCTTCCTCATCGCCGTATTCTGTTTTCACTTCTGCTGATTCTATACCAAGCTCGTTGAGGTAACGGCTGAAGGCCGACTGAAATCCATGCGTTACAAAAACCCTTTCAGCTCCGGTTGCCTTCACCGAATTCAGCAATCCGTTCCAGTCAGCATGATCGCTCAATGCAAAGCCAGCGTCCACATTTCTGCGGCGCACATTTCCGCGCACCTGCATCCAACCACTGCAAACTCCAACTGCGTAAGGGGTAAATCTTTTCATCCAGGGAGAACTGTCGGCCGATGGAGGCGCAATTACAACAGCGCTTCTTAAAATATCTTTGGGAGTATCGGGATTGATCCTTTTCACTGGCGGTAATTTCCAGCCCGCCTGTAGCAACGCCTCCTGTGTATTCCAGATGGCGCCATGCACAAAGATCTCATCGGTCACTTCCTTTGCAGCCTGCAATATTCGTTGCGCCTTGCCAAGACTGTAAGCGATGAGCACCGAGGTTTTGCCAAGGTCTTTGTTACTGCTGATCCATGATCTGATATTGCGGTAGATTTCTTCCTGTGGTTTCCAGCGATAGATAGGAAGCCCGAACGTAGATTCAGTAATGAATGTATTACACCTCACAGGTTCGAACGCTCCGCTCAATCCATCGTTTTCGGTTTTATAATCTCCGCTTACAACCCAAACTTCACCCTGGAACTCAACTCTCACCTGCGACGAACCAATGATATGACCCGCGGGGTGAAGACTTACCTTCACTCCATTGATCATTACCGTCTCATTCCATTCAACGCTTTGGTAATTATTTACACCCAGCCGTAACTGCAATATCGGTTTCGTGTGATGATGACAGAGATAGGATGCGTGTCCCGGATATGCATGATCACTATGTGCATGCGTGATCACCGCTTTGTCTACCGGTTTCCATGGATCAATATAAAATTTACCCGCAGGGCAGAACAAACCTTTATCGGTGAATTCAATCAACATAAAAACTAATTACCTGCCAACCCGCCTACCCATTAACGCAATAATCCAATAATATAACCCAATCTCCCATGCAATTGTTGAACCACCCATTCTCTCATCCCTCAATCCTCAAATCCTCTAATCCTCAAATCATCAAATGATCTAATTTGCTTATCGGCTAATCGGCAAAATTGGCTAATTAAAGATTCATGTCTTTCCCATCTTTAAGTTTCGTTATCATCGTTTCCAAACTTGTTTTATTTAATTGATTGGGTGCAAGGGGCAGTGCCTGCTGCGCGAATTTGAGGGCGGTTTTATAATCGCCATTGGCTGAATATCCTCTTGCCAGACCTACGATTGTTGTAAACTGATTTGGGTTTTTTGCTGCGTTCAATTTAAATACATCCAGTGCTTCTTTGTTTTTCTTTAAGGTGATCAGTTGCCGGCCGTATTGATGCAACTGGATCATATTTCCCAATGGCAGTGCAGTTTTCATCAATGCTTCGGCTTCGGCGTTTCTGCCAAGTTTGTCCAGTATCTGAGCTTTGGTTGCCAGTGGCTGAAAATTGGTATTACCACCGAAGGTGGGTCCGGAAGCGCTATCCGCCCATTGCAATGCCTGATCAAGGTTCGTATTGTTCTGAAGGCACCATTGCGCTGCCTGGTCCCAGGATTGCCAGTTGAACCCTTTGTCGGTTCTCAATTCTGACCTGAATGATGCAATCTGTGTTGCGGCAAGATCAACTTCAATCCTGAACGGAATACTCAATTTTTCCCATTGCAGATTTACGGTAGCACTGTTACTGGTTTGATTGGTGAATTCGTATTTAAGCCATTCAACGGGTTTATCAAGGGGCTGCGGTTTTACTTTTACCCGCAGGGCGTCTTCTGTTTCATTATAAAAATAACTGCCCCATGAACCTGAATTCCGGGATAAAATAAGTGTTGATTCATTTGGTTCATAAGCAATGAACAACCCATATTTTCCTGCCGGTATTTCTTTGCCCTCGATCTTCACATCGGTAGAAAATGTGATCGTGGTATTTTCATTGGCACCGGCCCTCCATGGCGCAGCTTTGCTGCTTCCGAATCCCTGGTCGGTATATCCTACATGTACCAGCTCGCCCCACACATGGCCTTCTCTTCCTTTTACGCCAGGTCTGTCATAATTTATCAGGACATCGGTTATGCCGATGCGTTCACCAACAACCGCTTTTTTGTTGCCGCCACTCGGAGTTGTTTTTAACTGGGAAGTTGCATAAAATGAAACAAATAAGGCTGCGCTGAGGCAGCTCAATTTAAAGACGCGTCTCATAGAAATGATTTTTAATAAAGTAAATCTAAAGTGATGGGCAGTGAGCGTCTGTAATAATTTTACAGGCTGTAATTAAAGAGGATGAATGGAGAAAGACGGATTTTCAGATACGTTCTTTTTTACCTGAAGCAATGCTGCGGTAGATTGCATCAATAACTTTCATATCTTTTTTTCCTTCTTCACCAGGGACCCTGGTTGATCTCTTTTGTGTAATGCATAAGGCAAAGTCGTCCATCTGTGCCGCCTGCTGGTTGATCTGCGGGAATGGCATTGGCCCTTCAGGTGTTTTGCCTTCCATTCCTCCATATCTGTATGCCCGCGATAATTCAAAATTTCCTTTAGCGGCTTTTACTTTCAGGTGGTTCAGGTTCTTGTTGTAGCTCGACTCGCCCCTGGCAATGCAACCTGAAGGAAATTCAAGTTCAAAATAAATTGTTTCATCAACCTCCCGGAAGAAATCAGGCCTTGTTTTTTCTTCCCTTGCTGTCACAAAAACTGGTTCTTCTCCTGTAACATATCTCGCGCCCTGAATGGCATAAACTCCCATATCCATTAAACCACCACCTCCGGCGAGTGATTTCTTCAATCGCCATGCATTCGGATCGCCACCATAAGTAAAACCATTCGCGCAGTCAATTTCCAGTACATTCCCATATATCTTTTTCTGGCCTAACCGCATCATCTCCTGGTTGTATGGTTCGAAGTGAAGGCGATAGCCAATAGACAGCATTCTGTCTGCCTTTTTGCAGGCTGCGATCATTTCATCGCATTCTGCAGCGTTCATTGCCATTGGCTTTTCACAAATCACGTGTTTGCCCGCCTGGGCAGCACGAATGGTAAATTCCTTGTGCATCGCAATCGGCAGAACCACGTAAACAATGTCGATATCGGGATTGTCCTTTATACTGTCGAAATTCTGGTAGTTATAAATGTTCTTTGCAGGAATATCATATCTGTTCGACCAGATTTTTTCTTTGGATGGTGTTCCGGTAACGATGCCTGCCAGATAACAGTGTTTAGTTTCCTGAAGAGCGGGAGCAAGCTGTCCACCCGAGTAGCTGCCTAATCCAACCAATGCAATTCCAAGTCCCCGTTTTTTATTCTGTTGCGCGCTGCAATATGAGTTAGTAGCCAGCGCTGCCGCGCTCAGGCCCAGTAAATGAAGAAATTTGCGACGCGAAAAATCGTGAAACATGGCAGAATGTTTTGATGTTCTACTCCAGTTGTTTCTTGTAAAGCTGAATAGTGCTTTCAAGGCCAAGGTATATCGCGTCACAGATCAGCGCGTGGCCAATTGAAACTTCATCCAGCCATGGAATATTTTCCTTGAAGAATTGAAGGTTGTGCGCGTCAAGATCGTGCCCGGCATTCAATCCTAATCCAAGTTCTTTTGCGCGTTTTGCGGCTAGTTTGTATGGTGCTATTGCTCCTTCAGGATCATCATGGAATTTTTTTGCATAGCTCTCGGTATAAAGTTCAATCCTGTCTGTTCCTGTTTCGGCAGCGCCTTCAACCATTTTTACATCAGCATCAACAAATATTGAAACACGAATTCCCGCTTTTTGAAAAACCGGTATGATATCCTGCAGATATTTTTTATGGAGTTGTGTATCCCAGCCGTGGTCGCTGGTGATCTGGTTCAATGCATCGGGAACCAATGTTACCTGATGCGGTTTCACCTCGAGAACAAGGTCCACGAATTTGCGTTCCTTCGGATTGCCCTCAATGTTGAATTCCGTTGTAACAACTTTTTTAATATCCCTCACATCCTGGTAACGGATGTGTCGTTCGTCGGGCCGCGGATGAACAGTTATACCGTCCGCTCCGTATGCTTCGGCATATTCAGCAGCCTTTATCAGATCGGGATTGTTTCCACCGCGACTATTGCGCAGGGTGGCAAATTTGTTGATGTTAACGCTTAGCCTGGTCATGCCCAAAGGTAATTACTCCTTCAGCAACTCCGTACTGTATAGTATGCCTTCGTTATTATCTTTTAATTCTACGACATAACTTCCTACGGTCAGCCTGTCGAGGTTATCCAGTATGATCTTGTTCATTCCATTTACCAGTTTCCAGTAACTCATCTTGATCACCTTCCCCGACGGATTATAAAGCCGGAAGATCACTTGTTCGCTCTGCTCGCAAATAACTTCAAGCGAAATATCAGCGCCAAAAGGATTGGGATATGCCCGAACTTTCAGGTTCATATAGCAGGTTTGGTTATGAAGTATTGAACTCAATGCACTGAGTTAACAATTGGTAAATCAATATCTTAGAAAAGGGATTCAGGTAATTTTCTACCGTTGAAGCAAAATATTGAATAATTTATAATAAAGCCAACGTATAAGTACGGTGTTTGTGTGTGTCAAACACATATTGATTGTCGTCAATGTGATCTTAAAATCTCGCCACCAGCTTCACATTCACCAGTCGGGGAGTCAGGCGGTTTGGCATTGCGAAAACCGTATTGGAAAAATCTTTTATGAGCAGGTAGGAAATTGTATTAGGCCGGTCAATCAGGTTGAATACTTCCAGGCTTGCCCAGATGTTCTCAAAATTCCTGAACGGATTGTGGCTTCGCCTGTTGCTTTTTTCACTGTCGAGAAGCAGCACACTAAACCCGAGGTCTATGCGAATGTAAGGTTCAATCACAAGTGCATTGCGGTATTTTACACTGCCCGGAATATTATATGGCATGTTGCTGCCATATAAAAAATTCAGGTAGACCTTGAAATTTTTATTGGTTGTAAGGTAGTCCTGCAGAAACATGCCGAATGTAACGAACCTGTCTGTGGGACGGCGTAGCCATCCACCTGTAGTCATGGTGCTATCAATGGGAACATTGTCCGGGTCAAGTTCATAATTATAATAATCATCGTTCTCCAGGTCTTCCCTTGTTCTCATAAAACCGAGACTTATCCAGCTCTCAGCGTCTTTGACAAGTTCACCGAATAATCTTAACTCCAGGCCCGCGGCGTAAGCCTTTGCGCTGTTATCGCCAAAATAACGGATGCGAACGTTATCAATATCGTAAGGAATCACATTGGTCATGTGTTTATAATATGCTTCTGCAGTAAAACGGAATGGACGGTTGCCGGTTCTGAAATTATAATCCATTCCGGCAACGGCCTGCCAGCTCTTCTGCGCTTTCACCGATCTGTTGACAGTACCGTCGTACTTTCGCAACTCCCTGTAAAATGGGGGCTGATGATATGCGCCCAGCGCCCCCCGAAAAATGATGTCTGATTTCCAGTTTGCCGGTTTCCACGAAATGCCTAAGCGGGGGGATAGTAAAAATTCATTATTGAGGTTATTGTAATTATACCTGAGACCAGCCTGCAGCATAATTCCGGTTGAATCACCGAAGCGTATATTATCCTGGATATAACCGGAGAGCCTGGTAATGTCGAGGTCTGCTGTTGATTTCAAAACCTTATTCAAAACCAGCTGTGAGGGATCATTCGGAAGAGAATAACCTGCCGAATCCTGGTATTCCCATTCGTTCAGCCTGTCGTTGATGGTTTGCCGTTCAATGGTCTGTCCCCATTGAATGTAATGCTTTCCTTTATCGAGAAATCCTTTATGCGATGCGTTCCAGATAACAATGTCGAGCCGGTTCCTGGCAAATGTCTGATAAAGCCCGGCCCCAAGGGGATTATTGATCAGGCCGAAATCGGGTTTGCTCTTGTCAAATTCGCGCTCACCAAAAAGATATGCTCCTGTTATATCGATGGATTCTTTTTCATTGTTCTCAAATCGTGATACCAGCCATTTCAACCGAAGGTTTTTTCTTACCTGCTGCGTTGCCGCCAGGCCGATCATATTTGTAAAATACCTGTCCTCTTCCTTGCCTTCAAAATAAATGTCCAGCCCAAGATTAGCGCTAAAGAAAGGTGAGAATACAGAAGATGACAGCTGGCTGAACGAAGGCGTCAGCGCGAATTTTGTCTGGTTGATATTTCCCAGCAATTCGAGTGACCATTTATTATTTACCTGGTAATGCAGTGATGCCTGCACGTCTGATGAAGAAGGTACATAGTTACCCTGAGTTTCCTGGCTGCTGAGTAAGTTCTTATTGCTGCGGTTGCGTATCCCGATCAAATAGCTGAAGCGGTTTTGCTTAGTACTTCCTTCGAGGTGAAATCCCTGTTCCAGCAGGCTGATATAAGCAGATCCGCCGAATGACCTCGGCTTTTTGTATTGGATATCCAGTACTGAGCTCATTTTATCGCCATACCTTGCCTGGAATCCACCATTGTAGAAATTAACGTTACGAGCAAGCTCGGGATTTATAAAGCTAAGTCCTTCCTGCTGGCCGCTTCTTACAAGATATGGACGGTATACCTCGAAGTCGTTCACATAAATGAGGTTCTCATCATAATTGCCACCGCGCACTGCATACTGGGAAGTGAGCTCATTGTTACTTCCCACAAAAACTTTTATCAGGCTTTCTATACCTCCGGTGGGAGATGGAATATTGATGGCAGCTTTCGGGTTAATTCTTACCAGTCCCGCTTCTCTTCTTTCACGCTCATCGGTCACAATCACTTCCTCCAGTTGTCCCGATCCTCTTTCCAGCCGTACGATTAATCTTTCTTCTTCCTGTTCATTCAGGATAAAGTTGCGTTGTTCTGTTTTATAGCCGGTGAATGAAAATACCAGGGCAAATGCACGATCGGCCGGGACCTGGATCCGGAAGCTTCCCGAATCATTAGTTACGATCCCTGCCTGCCTGCCCAGGATCACAACGCTAACACCCGGCAAAGGATTTTCGTTTTCATCAACAACCTTTCCCGAAACAACCGCAGGTTTTTTTTGAGCAAAAGCCAGTTGACAGATAGTAAGCAGTATGAGCGTGAGCAAACGGGTGGACTTCACGGGCTGGTTTGGTTTATATGAATACTCTTCAATCAGGCAAGTTAGAAAATCATTTCGCATTTTTCATTTGAACCATTAAAATACCCTGCCTAACCTCATAAAGAGTGGGAATTCGAATGGAAGGGGTTCGTCCTCAGACCAATGTGAACTTAATTCTTCTATGAATACAGCCACCGGATCGTAACCATTGATCTTAATGAAATTCTGGACGGCCGACCATGAGCCAAGATAACCTTCAAGATCACGAATGGTCCAGATGGCTTGAATCGAAAATGTCTTTTGAACGGGGATCTCCTCAAAATCAAACCGCACAGTTCTATATTCTTCGTCAACATAATGCCTGGCAGGATCCCAATATGGACCTGTAACATCTTTATAAAAAGCATTAAACCGATCGTTGATGTCGGTACGTGAAGACTTACATAATCCATAACCCCAAACCGCGGCAACTGCTCCTGATTTGCATACGCGGCGAACTTCTTTGCAAAAAGCCTCATGATCAAGCCAGTGATAAGCCTGGGCTACCGTCACAAGGTCAAAAGTATTTTCTGAGAACAAGGTGTGCTCTGCAGGGCTTTGGCTATAGATAATCCGCGGATGCGGCTTTGCATAATTCAATTGCGATTCACTCAGGTCGGTTGCGAAAACCTGATCAAAGTATTCAGCTAACAGCACTGCCGCCTGGCCGTTGCCGGTTGCGCAGTCCCAGGCGATCTTACGGTGATTAACAAACGAAACAATGTATTCGATAAGGCTGGCAGGATAACCAGGCCTCCATTTTGAATAACCCGCGGCCTGTTTGGAAAAAAGATCCTTTGCCATAAAATCATCTCTGGTTTATATGATGAACAGGCATTACAGCTATTAAACAATCGCTTTTAATTCCCGGATGGTTTGTGCAGGGTTGGCGGATCTGAAAACAGTATTGCCGGCCACCAGCACGTGCGCTCCCGCATCAATGATGGTTTTGGCATTTTCAAGTGTAACGCCTCCATCAATCTCAATCTTCACATTCAGTTTGCGTTCGTCAATAGTTTTTCTCAGTTCGTTTATTTTTTTCAGTGTCTGATGAATAAAGGATTGTCCGCCAAAGCCGGGATTGACACTCATAAGGCAAACAAGGTCTATGTCATGAAGGATATCATCCAGCAAATTTACAGGCGTATGTGGATTCAGGGCTACTCCCGCCTGCATCCCCAGCGATTTGATCTGCTGAATATTTCTATGCAGGTGCGGGCAGGCTTCGTAGTGAACAGTCAGAATATCCGCTCCCGCTTTTTTAAATGCCTCTGCAAATTTTTCCGGCTCAAGTATCATCAGGTGAACGTCGCAGGTTTTTTTCGCTGCCTTGCGGATGTGCTCAATTACCGGAAGGCCGAAGCTGAGATTTGGCACGAACCTTCCATCCATAACATCCAGGTGAAACCAATCGGCCTCACTTTCATTTAACATGTTGCAGTCATCCTCAAGCCTTAGAAAATTAGCAGAAAGCAGGGAAGGGGCAATGATAGCCATAAGAAAAATATGAGTTTGATTTATTTGATCGATTGTTTCTGGTTATTGGTTCCTCAACTTATCCATCCGCTCTTTTGCCTGGCGGAAATTCCTGTCAAGCGAAAACGCGCGTGCGTAATTATCTATCGCTTCCTCTTTTTTGCCGGCTTCCTCATAACATCGGCCCTGCCAGTAATAGGCGTCGGCATTGGTAGAAGAAACGGTATTGGCCATCTTGAAAGTTTCGAGCGCTTCATCAATATTCTTCAGTTCAAAAAGTATTATTCCTTTTTCCAGGTATGCATCAGTGAATTTCCAGTCGGCACGTATGCATTTATCAAACTGCTCTAACGCAAGCGCATGCTGGCCGGTATTTGAATAATAAATTCCTTTGATAAAAAGCGGATCGAGCGACTGGCTCAGTGTATCTTTCATAATGATCTCATCCGAAATCGTAAGCGCCATTGGATTTTTCGTTTCCGCATACAGGTTAGCCAGTACAAGTCCATTCATGCTCAGTGGCTGCAAAGCGTAAGATCTCGCAAGCGCGTCGATCGCAGCCGAAGTATCTCCGGTTTCCACTAAAAGCAGTCCTTTTTCATACCAGGCTTCAAAATTTGTCGAGTCATTTCTAATCATATCATCATACTGTGCAAGCGCCTCTTTGCTGCGGCCTGTTTGCAGATAGGTTTCGCTCAACCGTCTCCTGAATTCAGGATTGTCGGGAAATCTTTTTGTTCCGCTTTCCAGCAATCTTATCGCTTCACGGGGACGGTTCACGAGAAACAGATTGGATATATAAGCCATTGCAACGGCTTCCGAAGAATCCTTCCTCCATACCTGGGAATAATCTTCATTTGCTAACTCGTGCAGGTCGTGCTGCGACAGCAACTCGGCTCTTTTTATCCGGAGTGATATATCCTCAGGGAATTTTGCAATGCTGTCCGTTAACCCGGCAAAAGGTTGTTTGTTCAGGACCGATTCATCCTGTGTATTATTTGTACAGCCGGCAATCAAAATTATCAAAGCCAACCACCTCGTCGATTTCCATCTGGTCATGCGCAAAACTAACCGATTTTAGGGAAGTGTTTATGACAATAAACTGACAAACCGAATATTAACTCAGCTAACTTTGCACCGCCTCACAAATGTTCTCAGATGAAAAAACTTATAGTTCCCGCAACTGCGCTTGTTTTTGTAACGCTCTTGTTAGCTTTTACTCCTTCACGTTATGTACATTCAGTTCTGCCGTTACATACGGCAGGCGAGTCGGAGTTCAATTTCGCAACGCCCGCCGATACGGTTCATTATCCCGAAGAAAAGAATTTTCGCAACATCCGCCAACTGACTTTTGGAGGCGATAATGCGGAAGCATACTGGAGTTATGATGGCAGGCACATTGTTTTTCAGCGAACTTCTGTAAAAGATGGAATACCGTGCGACCAGATTTATGTAGGGAAAGTGCCGGAGCAACCAAATGAACCTTTTAATTACAAGCTGGTCAGCACAGGCAAAGGACGTACTACCTGCGCTTACTTCACTGGCGACAACCGTCATATTATCTATGCTTCAACGCATTTGGGTGGTGAGGATTGTCCGCCGGTTCCCGATCGCAGTAAATATGGTAACAGGTATATCTGGCCTGTTTACAGCAGTTACGATATTTTCATGTCGGACCTGGATGGAAAAATAGTATCGCAACTGACCAATAATCCGGGTTATGATGCCGAAGCGACTTTATCACCCGATGGCAAAAAAATGCTTTTTACTTCTACAAGGGATGGCGATCTTGACCTGTACTGCATGGATCTTAAATCGAAGAAAACAAAGCGCATCACCACCGAGCTGGGTTATGATGGAGGTGCATGGTTCAGTCCTAATGGAAAACAGATCATCTGGAGGGCAAGCAGGCCTAAAACACCGGAGGCAATCAAAGAATATAAGGATCTGCTGGCCGAAGGACTTGTAGCGCCTACCAGCATGGAAGTCTGGATCGCCAACGCCGATGGGAGTAATGCAAAACAGATCACCAACCTGGGACAGGCCAACTGGGCGCCGAACTTCATGCCCGACGGAAGGGTAATATTTTGCAGCAATCACGAATACAAGCGCGGCTTTCCATTCAATATGTATGTGATGAACGCTGATGGTAGCAATATGATCAAGATCAGCCGGGATAAAGGATTTGACGCCTTTCCCATGTTCAGTCCCGATGGAAAGAAAATAATCTTCTGCAGCAACAGGAATAATGGCGGGACGAGGGATACGAATGTTTTTGTTGCGGAGTGGATTGAGTGAGTTTTGGGTTTTGGGTTTTGTGTTTCGGGTTCTTTGGGCGGAGGTGCGGTATTAATAGTATTTTCCTGAACTTACCTGATTAAATTGCTTTAACCAGTGAAGAACCCGAAACCGGAAACCGGAAACACAAAACCCGAAAATTAATGCCTAACATAATAACCATAACTCTAAACCCGGCAATTGACAAAAACTACACAGTTGACCGATTGGCGCCGGAACATAAACTACGTTGTCCCAATCCGCTTGTTGATCCGGGAGGTGGCGGCATTAACGTATCAAAAGCCCTGAAGGCGCTGGGCAGTGATTCACTCGCGGTTTTCTTCGCGGGTGGCATGAATGGAAATTATCTCCAGGAACTTCTGAAATCCCAGCACCTGAGCACATTTCCTATAATTATTGAAGGCGAGACAAGGGAAAGCATCGTCATCATGGAAACTTCATCGGGTAAGGAATACCGTATTGTTGTTGAAGGGCCTGAAGTAAAACCTGAGGCTGTGGATGCCATCATACAAAAGTTGGAAACAGAAAAGCCGGAGTATGTGGTTGCCAGCGGAAGTATTCCCAAAGGACTGACAGAAGATGTGTTTGCAAAACTCGCGCATGCAGTCAAAGGAATTAACAGCCGTTTCGTTCTTGATACATCGGGTAAACCGCTGCAGCACGCTGTAAGCGAAGGTGTATTCCTGCTTAAGCCAAACCTTAAGGAATTATCGAACCTTGTTGGTGTAGAAACGCTGGAACTGAATGATGTTGATGAAGCTGCGATGGAGCTTATCAATAAAGGCAAATGTGAAGTAGTGGTTGTATCATTAAGCTCTTCTGGCGCCATGCTGGTAACGAAAGATAATTATCATCACATACCAGCTCCAACAGTGGAACGGAAAAGTACAGTGGGGGCAGGGGATAGCATGGTTGCCGGTATGGTATGGTCACTCACCCAGGGATGGCCTTATATTGACATGGCAGAAATGGGAGTTGCCTGCGGAACCGCAGCAACAATGAGCCCCGGGACACAATTATTCAAAAAAGAAGATGCTGAGCGATTGCTGCAGTGGATTAAAGCCCGGAAGTGATTAGCTTTGCGGCAACTAAAACTCCAACCATGTATAACGGTCTCCTCCATTTGCATAACGTACTACGCTGGGTAATACTCTTATTACTGGTGATTGCAATCGTAAGAAGCTTTACCGGCATGAGCGGTAACAAGCCATTTACCAACGGCGATAAAAAGATAGGGTTGTTCCTGATGATCTCAACGCATATTCAGTTGCTGATCGGATTGTATCAGTGGCTCGCAGGTCGTTACGGACTCTTCACATACGAATTACCGGAAGGAGTAAGTATGATGAAGGATACATTCCACCGTTTCTGGATGGTAGAACATCCCGTGATGATGATCATATCTGCTATCCTGATAACGATTGGCAGAGGCCAGTTCAGAAAAAATATCAGCGATACCGCCAAACACAAAAGAACATTCTGGTATTATATGATTGCCCTCATTTTAATCCTGGCTTCTGTGCCCTGGCCTTTCAGGGAAGTGGTTGCAAGGCCATGGTTCCCGGGGATGGGGTAATGGCGGGTGAGTGATTAGTGAGGTAAAGGAAATGTAAAATGTAAAATGAAAAATGCAAAATAAGAAAGCCTATTTTGCATTTTACATTTTACATTTTACATTTTTCATCACATTTTTTTATCTTCCCTCGAAAAAATCTTACTTACTATCTTCCACTCCCCATTTATCTTCAGAAGGTTCATGTAATCATACATGATCACTTTGTCGGTTTCAATTCTGATCTTGGCGTTCGCTGCGGTTCCTTCTATATTCATGGCGACGATTTCTATCTTTCTTTCGCCCCGCGGACCAGTATTGCTTTTTACCCGTGCAATAAAATCGGCAATGGGAACATCTTTAAATTCCTTACTCTGAACATCAATATATTTCATGCTCGCGGAAGGATGAAAAGCTTTCTCCATTCTTTCGCCCTGGCCGCTCATGTAATGCTCGAGGCATTGGCGAACTGCGCTTTCTTCCGATTGTTGCGCAAAGGCGACTGAGAACAACAGGCAAAATGCTAAAAGAACACTGATTGGTTTTTTCATGGTCATACTTTATTAAGTGAAAGTTGATTATTATACAATTTGCTTGACGGCGTTTATAAATTGTTCCATTTCCGGCATTGAGCCAATGGTGGTTCTGGTCCACTTTCCATTTTCTTCTACAACCCGGCCGGTAAGTATATTTTTGGCACGAAGCAATTCCTGCCAGTTACCTTTTATTGATTTGGTTGAGTAATAGAGAAAATTTGTGACAGATGGAATGCATTCGCATCCGAGGCTTTTTAATTCTCTTGCGGCAAAAGCGCCTGCTTTACTGTTCAGCTCTTTAGACGACGATACGAAGTCCTTATCCTGCAGCGATGCGATAGCGCCTGCAAGGGAAACAGCGCTGGCGCCTGCATTTTGCCATGGCTGCAGTCCTGCAAGCTGACCAATTGTTTCGGGATGGGCTAACGCGTAACCAATTCTGGCGCCTGCCAAACCGTAGATCTTGGAGAATGTTTTGGCAACAACGATGTTTTTGTTATTTGCCACCATGGGTGCCAGGGATTGCTGATCGCAATATTCAATATAAGCTTCATCAAGAAGTACCATGCATTTTTTACTAACTTCTTCAATAAACCGTTGCACATCTGAAGCCGGCAATAAAGTGCCGGTTGGATTATTTGGGTTGCATACATACATCAGGCGGGTTGAGTTATTCAACCTGCTGAGCATGGATGACAGGTCGTGCTTTTTGTCGGCAGTTAATGGCACGCGGATTATTTCCAGTCCAAGTTTTTGGGCAGAAGGTATCCAGATCTGGAATGTAGGATCAGCCGCAATCGCGTTGCCTTTATTCAATGCCGCATGCTGGGCTACCAGTCCGAGTATCTCAGATGAACCGGCCCCCATCAGAACATGTTCACGGGTTAGCCCCGCCCGCGACCCTAACTGTTCGCGTAAAATGGTGGTGGTATCCCAGGGATAGCGGTTCGAAGCCACAATGGCGTCTGCCATGGCCTTTCGTGCTAACGGTGAAGGACCATATGGATTTTCATTGGATGTAAGCCTTATGGGACCATCAGCGGGAGTTTTCCAGCCCCGGTAGAAAGCGTTGTTATTTTCCGATGCGGTTAGTTTTCCGGCAAAAGTGAGTCCTGCAAGGGCCAGTGAGCTTTGCCTTAACCATGCCCGGCGATGAATGGAGTATGACATACATCAAATTTTAATGGAACAATATTAGGTTCATAAAAGCTACACAAAAAAACGTTTCGGCCCTTTTGCTTTTTTTTTCGACGGTTAAGGG
>DASWTK010000141.1:0-20592 GCA_036402175.1 Chitinophagaceae bacterium
CGCAATTCAGAATTGTCCCATCCAAGCATTACACAATCCCAATCGGACCGTACCTTCTTTAACCCCGCGAGCGACCGCAGCATTCCCTCCACATTCTTCGGATGATCCATGGTAGACGCGTGCAGAAATCTGAAACGTGGCAATTTATTATCAATGAGATTGAAATAATTGGTATCGGCCACGTTAGGAATTATGTTCATATCAGCGATCCGGAACATACCGCTTAACCGGTCACCCAATTTTTTTGAGACCGTAGTTACCGCGGAAGCGTTCTCAAAGATCAACTGTACCCATTTGCGATAATAGTTGTTACGTTTTTCAAAATTATCGGGTACTTCATCTGAATAGGCAGAAGAGTGTTCTGTAACGATGTAGGGTATTCGTAAGGTTTTATTCAACCAGAGCGCTATCCGCCCGGCCTTCATGGGAATATGAACATGTATGAGATCTGGCTTCCCTTTTTCAGCAAGGTATGTACGCATGAACTTCCTGAAATGAAAAAAATATTTCCAGTTATAACGAAGTTTGTCTAACGTCTTCACTCCTGTTTTCCTGTATGGAAAATAGACGATCATTTCTACCAGTTTACCATGATTTGAAACAAGGACTTTAGCCGCGGGCATCTCTTTTTCCGGCCCGTGCTGCGCCATATAAACAACTGTAATGGGCTGATGAACCGAAGCAGCAAACGCATGCCTTTGAATGAAGTCGCCGTTGTAAGGATTCAATTCATCGGGATACCAACTCGCCAGCCAAAGGATGTTTTTCATATAGGTCTTGCGGCTATCAGCATGGAATATCCTCCCCACCATTTGACTGCCTGTTCTTTGCTGAGGTTAAATGAAATATTTCTCAACGCTTTTTTTGTTTTGCCTTTTACAGAAGGATTTGGACCGCTATCACTTACCGGTTTTGTATAACTCCAATCCATTACCTGATACCCGGTATCGTGCAGCATCCACATGACCATTTCTTTACTGAAATAATGAATATGCCCTGAATGCTGACGTTGCTGATATAATAATTGCGATTTCAAAAGGCTTTGACACGAAAGATCCAGTGGAATGTGAAAGATAAAATACGAGGCTTTTGCATGCAGTCCTTCAAGCAATCCATAATAATCCGGCACATGCTCCAGCACATCTATCAGCAGCAAAAGGTCGGCTTTCCCCGGATATGCAGTTATCATATCGGCTTCATAGAAGGAAATATTTTCGCTCTCAAGTTCTTTTGCAATAGCAATGGCTTTCGGAGAAATATCGTAACCCGTCAGCCGGGAGGTCGGATAAGCTTTCGCCAGTTCTGCAAGAATGCGCCCGCTTCCACATCCTGCTTCTACTATTTCATTTGCAGGGATCCGGTGCTTTATTATCATTTCATTGATCCAGCCAGCCTTCAATACCGCTTCTTCCCCATCCCATCCCGGATGTTGTTGCAGATATTGATCATTCATATACATCTCAGTTCGTTTCATGCTGACGGAAAAATTGCTTTACTATATTCCAGTCGGAACTTTTAGGAATAAAAAAATCAAAAACATTTGAATTGTACTCTTTTCTGAACTGGTTTAATACATACACCTGGAAACAAATATATCCAATGCTGCTTACCAATGCGGCGGCGTATATGCCAAATAATGGTATAAACATGAAATTCCCCGCAACGATCACGATGAATGCAATGGCTGACCCCCTGATATTGATGCCCATCCTGTTTCTGCCTGCATTGAACGCGGTCAGCAATGATAAAGTGCAGAGAGAAAGAATACCGGGAGAAAGCAGCAGAAAAGGACCATACATCAGATTGAACGACTGACCATATAGCGCAGGAAAAAGCCAATTGCCGGTGATTATAATAACTATCACCAGAATAATATAAAGTAAGAGCAACCAGCGGGAAATGATCTCAATGACATTTCTTGTCTGGTCGTGCCTCCCTCCGGCCGTTCGTGTGAACACTGCCGTTGCAATGATTGACGGGAGCAGTAAAAATATCTGTCCAAGTTTAGATACCTGTATGTAGTTTCCAAGTTGTGCGTCGGTACAAAACGCTTTTACAAACCAGTAATCCACCCGGTACACAAGAAAGAAGATCACATTGGCTAAAAGAGCGGCAAACGCATAGTTGAACAGCATTTTCATTTCAACGGAAGAAGGCAGGCGCAATTGCCCGAAGCCATGAAGGTCGGTTGTCCAGGAAAAAAACAGGATCAATCCCTGTATCAGAAAAGAAGCGAAGTATACATATAGAAAAATGGTCTTACCTGCGGTATGCTGCTCAACCCCGAACTCATAAAGCGCAAACATCAGCACCAGCAGATTAACGATCATAAGTATGGCATTGGGTAGCACCACCCGTTGCTTTGCGTAATACAGGCTGCTGAAATAATTTGTGAGCACTACTCCAAGCACATAAATGAACGCCAGCAGAATATAGTAGGAATTCATTTCCGAAGGTTGCCGTTGAGAGAACAATAGAATTGCTCCCGTGCTTACCAGCGCACTGGTAATGGCAACTACCAGGCCGAGGGTCGTAAGCTTATTTGGACTGATCTCATTTCTTGAGCCAAAATAACCCAGGGCCGATTCGAGGCTGAGGCTTGTTATGAGCAGCAGGAAAGAAAGATTGTTGATGAGATAATTGATAAGGCCACTGTCCTCAGCCTTATAAACGCGGGCTATTACGATATTCAGAATAAAGACGGAGGCATAATAAAGTCCCCGCCAGACGATCCCCTGGTATATCAGTTTTTGTAATCGCATCAGTACATGGCCTGGCCATTGCGGCAAAGCTTTGAACCGCTAATCTCAGTCTGACTGACGGATTCTCAAAATTTGTTTTATTCCCAAAACTTAACAGGGTAGCTCTTACAGGTATTGGCAGGTTGTGAAGGGAAATGCGAACCAACTATCCTGAGTTCATTTTCCGGGATCAATTCCTGTACTTTTTCAAATACAAGTCTTTCTTCGAACCGGACGTGCTTTTCCAGCAATTTTGAAAACGCCAGGAATCCTTCGTATGAGGCCCCGCCATTCAGAACGCGCTGGGAAAGCACACGTAAAAGTTCATGGTCACGCAATAAAGATTGAATGATGTATTCAGGAAATTGTTTTTGCCGCAGATATGGAACAAGGTGATTTTCTTCGAGCAAAAAATGTGCATTGATATCGCGATCCCAGAGCTGCCGGGTAAAATCCTGGAGCACCTTCAGATCTGTTTTTTTGCGAACGCCCTTTTCAATCATCAGGCAAGCCATCAAAGTGTCGTGGTGTTGCCAGGAAAGTGGTTGCAGACTCACATCTCTTTTCATGGGTATTGACCCTCCTGCGGTATTTAATCCAATTACATGCCGCAATAAAGAAATGTGGAAAATTAACTGAATTATTGCAGTGCCCTGATAATCTCAATAAAGTCGGCCGCAACCAGCGATGCACCACCTACCAACCCGCCGTCCACATCGGGACAGGCAAATAGCTCCTGAGCATTATTTGCTTTTACACTGCCTCCATAAAGAATTGATATTTCGTTCGATACTTCTGCGCCGTATTGCTTTTCAAGTACCGACCGGAGGTGCGCGTGCATTTCCTGCGCCTGTTTAGATGAAGCGGTCTTACCAGTACCTATCGCCCAAATGGGTTCATACGCGATGATGATGCTCTTAACCTGTTCGGCTGTCAGATGAAAAAGTGATTCTCTTAACTGTGTTTCCACATAACTGTTTTGCTTTCCTGTTTCCCGCACAGACAACGCTTCACCACAGCAGAATACAGGTGTGATACCGGTTTCAAGGCAACGGTCTATTTTTTCGGCCAGCACCTGGTTTGATTCGGAAAAATATTCCCTTCGTTCGCTATGCCCGATGATGCAATACTGAATTCCGATTGAGTTGAGCATTTCGGCAGACACTTCGCCGGTGTAAGCGCCTGATTTTTTATGATAACAATTTTGTGCTGCTGTAAAATAATTGTACTCTTCGGCCACCTCGCTGTTTGCCATAATGAGATATGGAAAAGGTACCGCGAACATTACCTGGTGATGCGGCGCCAATGAAATATTCGCCTTAAGAATATCTGACAATAAGGTCTCAGCCTGTTGGTAGGTGTTATTCATTTTCCAGTTGGCCGCTGCAATTTGTTTTCTCATCTTGTTTGTTATAATTCGTCAAAAATAGTTTTCAACTGTTGAATTTCACTTTCTGAAAGCGATTGATTTTTCAGTTTTTTCCAACTTGCAATGTCTTTCATTGCTTTTTCAAATTCGTATCCGGATAGACTATGATTTCCCCATGTAAAATCACGGATGCGCTTTTCGGTTAGTCCGCCTCCAAAAACGTTGCAGCATACACCAACTACGGTTCCGGTATTGAAAGATGAATTGATTGACGAGCGTGAATAATCGCCCATGAGCAGGCCGCACTTCTGTCCCGCGCTTATGAAATCGTTTGCCGCTTCATTCCATACTCTCACCTCGCCGGCAGTGTTCTTCATGTTTGAATTGGAAGTTCCCGCACCCAGATTGCACCATTCGCCGATGACGGAGTCACCCAGGTATCCATCGTGCGCCTTGTTTGAATTTCCGAAGATCACTGAATTTTTTATCTCTCCGCCTACAACACAATTTGGTCCCACCGTTGTAGCCCCGTAAATGCGGCTTCCCATTTTCACTACTGAATTTTCACATAGGGCAAAGGGACCGCGGATATACGAGCCTTCCATGATCTCTGCATTTTGTCCAATATAAATAGGACCGGTTGACGCATTGAGCATGCAATGGGTAAGCGTTGCGCCGGACTCAACAAATATTGCTGCGGAACGGATCGCCTGCACAGCTTCAGGTATGGGATCCGACATTCTGGATCCAAACAATTCAAAATCCTGTCGGATAGCCCGGTCATTAAACATGAAAATATGCCACGGATATTCAATGATCATCAGATCGGCCGGAATTTTTGCCGGCATGGCTTCTCCACGCATTACTTCATCCACAAAGCTCTTGTCGGGAATAATGTTGGCTGGAATAATAATGCTTTCAGGATCGTTGGCGGTGTTTTGACCGCGGGTTACGCTGACCTTACTGCCGGTTAGCATTTCCCATTTCTGTCGGATGGTAGTGATTCCTATCCTGATATCTGCAGTATGACGTGTTTTGGTGAAAGGATACAGGCCTGCTGCCGTAGCGGCATCATCCAGGATCAAATGTTTCATGCTGTTAAAGCTACTGATTCAAAACGTTTGTAATAAAACAAAAACCCGAGGAAGAATCCCCGGGTCAAGTATAGCCATGAAAAACAAAAAATCTTTATAAACAATACAAAGTTAATGCAAGTATTTTATCCAAAATAATTGAATACCAACCTACTTCTTTGCGTATTTTTTCTTAAACTTATCGATACGACCAGCCGTATCCACCAGCACTTTCTGACCTGTAAAGAACGGATGAGAAGTATTGGAAATCTCCAGTTTAATGAGCGGATATTCCTTACCATCTTCCCACTTTACGCTTTCCTTTGTCTGGGCAGCAGAGCGGCTCAAAAATGAATAACCATTACTCATATCCTTGAAAACTACGAACCGGTAACCCTCCGGATGAATTCCTTTTTTCATAATAACTTGACTTTTAGGAAGATACGTATAGAGCCGTATTGTTTAAAAATTTGACTGGCAAAGTTAGCCAATCAGGCCATATCATCCAAAAGTTTTGCCGCTAATTTAAGCTCAGCTGCGCATATTCACAAATTGTAAGGCAAGTTCAAGGTTGGCATTTTTGCAAAGCTGAATAACCGCCTGCAGGTCATCTATCTTTTTTGCCGTTACCCTAACCAGGTCGTCCATGATCTGGGCCTGTACCTTGAGCCCGCTATCTTTTACCAATTTAGTGATCTTTTTGGCATCTTCCTGACTGAGCCCGTTTTTTACGGGAACTTCTTTTTTTACCAGTTTGCCCGACTGATGGATCTCCTTCGAAAAATCAAAGGCCATCGGATCAATTCCCTGTTTCATTGCACGACTCATCAATACGTCGGTAAGCTGGCGCATTTTCATATCGTCATCCGTCTCAATATTGATCTTGAGATCTTTTTTATTCAGGTCTATTACAACGTGTGCGTCTTTGAAATCAAACCGGTTGGTGATCTCTTTTCGGGTAACATTTACAGCATTATCGAGCAGCTGGGCATCAACTTTACTGACAATATCAAATGAAGGCATGAACGAATATAAATATGAAAACCGAGATTTTTATTTCCGGTTTGAAAGTTATTGATGAATTTTCAAACTGCAAATTTCAAATCCCGGTTGTCATTCATTTATCACTGTCCCTGCCCTACCCTGTTCTGCTCATCCTGCGAAGCACTGTTCCTGCGCCTGGGCGGTGGGTTTTGCTGACCGTTCTTTCCAAACCGATAAGTGAAACTAACGGTCAACTGGCGGTTATCCCAACGATTCTGAATTCTTGAATCAACTATATCATACTGCGTCTTTCCTTTGTAGCGCTGAATCCAGAATGGATCGCGAACATTCATACGCACTGTTCCTTTTCCTTTCAGTACCTGTTTTTGTCCGCCGAAGCTGATCACATACATCGGTTCATTAATATTCAACTGATCAACACCTTTCGCCCTGTAGAAACCGGTGGCTTCAAGCGTGAACCCTTTCTTTAATGTAAAGGTCTGGGTCATGTTCACCATGAACGAAGTATAGGAAATATCCAGGGGTCGGTTCTGGTAAAAACCTTCATAATGGTTGTTGAAAATGTTCGTGAACAGGTTAAGGTTCCACCATTTTGTAATGGGCACCGGCGCAGTGATGGATATGCCTACGTTGCGGAATTTAGCCACATTGTCCGATGTGAGGAAGATGATGCTCTCATCGGGTTTTATGATCTGTGAGATCACGTCCGTTGTATTGTTGTAATTCACTGTAGTGATCAGCCTTCCTTTAAATGAATGACTGAACTCAATGTTATGCGTGAACTGAGGAAGCAGGAATGGATTTCCTTTGCGGTACGACAATGAATCGAGAAAATAAATGAAAGGATTCAGGTCCTGGTAATTCGGCCGCGTGATCCTTCTTCCGTAAGAAAGGGTAAAGGAGTTGTTTTTGTTGACCGCGTAGCTGACAAACGCTGTTGGGAACAGATTGGTGAAATCACGTTTGAATGTAGAATCATTTGTGATCTGATAACCTTTGGCAACAGTATTTTCAATTCTCAAACCGCCCTGGAAGCTCCATTTTTTTACCTGCCTGTTCACATTCACATATGCCGCGTTGATATTTTCGTCGTAAAGAAAATGATTCGACCTGTTGTCTTTGATCCAGTCGGTAGCATTTACTCTCCTCGTATAATCCACCAGGTTGTCGTTTTTGACGTAGCTCGACTTGATACCCACCTCAAGGCGACCACCTTTTTTGAAAGGATGCGTGTAATCGAGTTTAGCTGAATGGATCTTTATTGATGAAGGAAGATGACCGCGTAACAGCAGTGGCGAACCAACATCCTCTCCCGCTCCATTATAAAAATTGGTAGAGAGGGTCATGTTGGAAGTGTTATCATAAACAATGTAGTCAAGGTCCCCCGTAAGTTCCCTGCCTGTAGTATCAAATACATGGCGGTAATTAAAGTTGCTGGTAAAATTTTTAAACTTCAGACGGTTGTCGGCAAATGATTCCATGACCGAAACCGGGTTGCCATCAGCATCCCTGAGCGTGGTGACGGTTGTAGGCGTGGGATGGCCGGAAAATTCAAAGCCACTAACTACAATTCCAAAAGTGTTCTTTTTGTCGGCATACAGGTCCAGTCCAAGTTTCAGCGTATGATTATTGTTGCCGAACTTGAAATGTGTTTCAACGTCAGAGTACCCGGTAGTTGCTTTATTATTATCAAGGATCCGCCTGTTGATATCCAGGTGGCTTCTTCCGCGGAATACATTGGGGTTGTAATTGCCAAAGAAATTGATCTTATTCTTCCTGTAATTGAATGTAAAACTGTTCTGCGACTTCGGGATAACGTACATGGTTCCGTGCTGCTCATAAAAACTGGTGGTAGCTCCTACCATGATGGTACCGTTGAATCCACCTGCCTTCCCCTTTTTCGTTTTGATATTGATAACACCGGAATTACCCGACGCGTCGTATTTTGAAGAGGGGTTGGTCATGATCTCTATCTGATCTATTGCAGACGCGGGCATATTTCTCAGCAGGTTTGCAAGATCAGCGGGTGATAAAAATGTTGGTTTTCCATCCATCATTACAATTACACCAGCTTTTCCCCTGAGGCTGATAGCGCCGTCATTGTTCACCATGATGCCGGGAGATTTTTCCAGCACTTCCAGTGCGGTAGCTCCTGCGTTTGTTGGAGATGCTTCAACATTCACCACAGTCTTATCGATCTTTGTTTCGATAAAAGGTCTCTTTGCGGTCACAGTCACTTCTCCCAGTGATTTGGCCGCAGGACTTAGTTGAAACGCATCGAGTGCTACAGAACTTTTCTCAGCGGATATCTGGAAAGGCTGGCTATTTACCTTTGCAAATCCCGTTGCTGTGATGCTGAGGATATATTCCCCTTCTGCGATCTGTTCAAATTCGAAGTTGCCCGATTTGTCTGTAATGCCGGCTTTCACCAGCGCTTTATCCTTGTTACGGAGAAGCGTGATGGTAACGGCTTCAAGCGCTGACTTCTTTTCGTCAACCACATTGCCGGAGACCTTTCCGATCCGGCTCTGGGCCGACAACGTTGTGCCGATACAGCACAGAATGATAATTGTAAAAATGTTTTTCATGTTGCTAAAGATTTGTTTTTCATGACTGTGCAATGATCTATTATAAATCATGGTTCAAAAACATAAAAATGGATGAGAACCTATTAACGCTGTTCAAAGGGGATATAAAATGTTCAATACACAGGCGGGGTAAAATGCGTATGAATCTGGTATCGCGGTGTCGGAAATTTACATTTGCCGTAAGTCAGTTCGCTCTCACTCCATAAAACAGAAAAGCTTCCCGGAGGAAGCTTTTCAGATAATGATTCATGGCTATATGTAAGGGTATAAATTATTCTCCTGTTTTAACGCGGTTCTGTTCATCTGCCGCGCTTGATTTTTTACGCTGGCCGTTTCCATTGAGGGGCTTACCGAACCTGTAAGTGAATGTGAGGTTGGCAACCCTTGAATCCCTCATGTTCTGGAATCTTGCTTCAGTTGATTCAAAGTTGATCTCTCCTTTTGCCTTTTGCGTATAGAGAACGTCGCGCACATTGAACCTGACACTACCTTTTCCTTTCATCACCTGCTTTGAAACTCCTAAAGCCAGTTGACCCATTGATCTGATTTTGATCTGACCTTCGATTCCAGGCGTTCTGTACCAGCCACTCACTTCAGCACTCCAGCCTTTTTTGAGCTTGATCTGATTATTTACGTTCAGCATCATGTTGGTAGCTTCCACTTCAATGTACTCTCCGTAAATGATGCCGCTGAATTTATTGTAATTAAGATTTGTGTACACCATTGAGCTCATCCATTTTGCTACAGGTATCTGCGCGCTGAATGCAATGCCACCGGTTTGCCTTTTGCCGAGGTTACCCCTGCGTACGATCGTTGCATATCCATTCTCACCATTCGGCTTTTGTTCCTGGTCAAACGTTTCGGTCATGAAATCATCTGTAACACCATAGTTAAGTGTGGTTGTAAGAAATCCTTTATAGATATGTGTGAATTCTACGTTGTTTGAATACTGAGGTTTCAGGAATGGATTGCCCGAACCGTATGTGTATTTGTCAATGAAGAACAGGAATGGATTCAGATCCTGGTAAGATGGACGATCAATCCTGCGTCCGAATGACAAACCGAACTGATTTGACTTATTAGCCTTGTAGCTTATATACATTGTTGGGAAAAAGCTGTTGTATGAATTCTCAAAGGCTGAATCAGTCTGTGTAGGGTTGCCGTACTGGAAACCTTTATAGTTTGTATTCTCATAACGCAAGCCTGCCTGCACACCCCACTTCTTGTTTATCTGTTTGCTCAGGTTTATATAAGCCGCATTGATATTTTCCTTGTATTCAAAAAAGTTTGTTTTAGTATAATCCGGCTGCCATGTACCAAGCAATTCAAAGTAGTTTGCCTTGCTGTCGTTTACTACGTAGCTCGACTTGATACCCACTTCCAGCTTTGTTTCCTTATTTAACGGGTGAGTATAATCTATCCTGGCCGATGAAATGTCAATCTGAGCAGGCAAGTCGCCGCGTAGCTGCTCATCATAACGCTTAACCCAATTCGGAGCAAAAGTGGTATTAACGAAATGCTGGTCGTTGCTTGCTTCGTATCTGATACGATCCAGGTCAATGGTGATTTCACGTCCGGTTGAATCGAACTGGTGACGCATATTCAGGTTCACTGCACCATTTTTCCATGTTTCTTTTATTTGATTGTTGGCCTGAACAATTGAATCAACCGAGCCGGATGGATTCTTCAGGTAACTTGTATTATCGCCGATTGAACTTGATGGATTGTAAAATCCGCTAAGTACGATACCGAATGTTGTTTTCTTGTTCAGGTAATAATCCATTCCAAGTTTCAGGTTGTTGTTCATGTTGCGGCGGAAATTGTACGACCGCTGCTCGAATACCGCGTTGGTTGAATTGTCGGCATTCTTGTATCTGCGGTAAATGTCAAGTTGCTGGAAATTATTATTACGTCCGAAGCTGTAAGTGCTGAACAGGTTTACTTTGTTGTTGCGATAGTTAAGGCTCATGCTTTCATTGGTCTTGAAGTAAACACCCTGACCGGCGCCAACACTCACGTTTCCATTAAAGCCTTTTATCTTGTTCTTCTTTGTTTTTATATTGATAACCCCTGAATTCCCTGCAGCATCAAACTTTGCTGGTGGATTGGTCATGATCTCAATCTGATCAATATGCGATGCCTGCATGCCTCTTAACAGATTTGCCAGTTCTGGTCCACTCAGGTAAGACGGGCGACCGTCCAGCATTATAATAACACCCTGCTTTCCTTTAAGACTGATGTTACCATCTTTGTCAACCTGAACACCAGGTGATTTTTCCAGCACCTCAAGGGCAGTGGCGCCTACATTGGTGACTGAAGCTTCCACGTTCACAACTGTACGGTCGATCTTCTGCTCGATCATGGGGCGGGAACTTGAAACTGTAACAGCTTTAAGGTCTTTGCTCTTAACTTCCAGACTAATGGTTTTGAGGTCGATAGAAGCGCTACCTTCATTTACTTCGAAGGTAGGGCTGTATGTTTTTCCGTAACCTACCGCGGTGATCATGACCAGGTATTTCCCGGCTTTCACCTGATCAAACTCAAATTTGCCTGCTTTATCACTCACCATCACTTTCGCCAGGCTTGAATCCTTGCTTTTTAACAAAGAGATAGTTGCAGCTTCAATGACTTTTGTGCCATCGTCAACCAAACCTTTGATGCTGGCGGGTTGCGACTGGGCAAAACCATTAAAAGAAAATCCTGAAACCAAAAGGGTTAAAATAACCAGAAACTTTTTCATAATAGTTCTTTTATAACGTTGGTACTTATTGTTGTCAATTACATTTCAAAAGTAGGTACTTTGTAATGCAAGGAACATTGTTTTGTGTTGAAGGGTAAATTTTCATGGATATTTGGCAATTCCATGACACAGATGTGACGGCACATCACCAACGTGAGTTACATTTTGGGAAGACTAACTGATAAAAGGAAATGTTAACTGATAAGTGGTCAGGAAGGCCTGGCTTTCCGGCTTCTCAGGAAAATGATGACTAACCCTATGACAATGAGGAAAAAAGAAATGATTTCCGCCTGCGTAGGATGAAAGCCCATAAAATCATAGGTGGTATTAACCCTGATCTTTTCAACCAGGAATCGCTCAATACCATTCAGGATGAGATAAATTCCAAAAATGACACCGGCGGTTTTAATCCTCCTGCGCATGGCCCATAATAATAGAAAGAAGAGTGTACACACGACCGTTTCGTAAAAAGGCGTGGGGAATACGGGGATGGGTAATACACTGCAGTGATCTTCGGTACAGCCCTGGATACGGATACCTTCATTGATAACATTATTCGGATAAGAATAAGCCACCATCCATGTAGGCAGGAAAGATGGCGCTTTGACGTTTGCATGCTGTACTGCAGCCAGACTATCAAATTGCTGAACGTAAAATGCCTGGTTGGCCTCTAAAGTCATTTGAAATCTCGCAGGATCGGAGTAAACTGCGGTTTGCCGGACGGGCTCTGTAACATATGCGCTGTTTAAAATGCCCCAATCGCCATCACCACTTACCTGGCAACCGATTCTTCCAACTGCATAAGCAATCATCAATGCTGGTGCCATCGCGTCGCCCAGATGCCAGAACCCGATATTGTGCTTACGTGCATAATAAGATATAGCAATCGCTGCACAGATCAATCCTCCATAAAAAGTAAGTCCGCTGAATGAAAGCAACGATTCAATAGGATTGGCAACCAGTTCATCCCAGTTTTCCAGGTTGTGAAAGATCTTCGCGCCAAGAAAGCCAAAGATGGCGGCGAAGATGACTATGTCTCCCACCCTGTCGTGCGGCCAGATCCTCACTTTCCGCTGTTCGGGCTTCGCGAGTTTTTGTTTGTTTCTTTCGTACCATTTTAGACCGGCCATTAATAAACCTATCAGCAGGCCAGCTGGCAGATTTCCCTCTGATGAAAATATAAAACTCTGCGGGTCTTTGGCAAGCGGACTATCAGAAGTGAACAATCCTATTATCTTATAACCCAGCAGAAATCCGAGTATAAAATTTATCAGCAGATCGGCAATGCTGGCTGGCTTTCCAACCATGATCGTCTCCTCTGTATAAACCAAAAGACCTTCCTGTTCTTTTCGTCTTAATTCCTTTGTAAGTACAATTGCGGCCGCGATGAACGCCAGCGCAACAAAAAAACCAAATGAATTGAAGATCCTAAGCCAGTTCCATTCTACACCAAAAATGTCTTTGAAAGCGTAATAGAGATTGGGATACATGTAATGTTATTTGCCGTTGGCTTTTTTTAGAAGGCACAATGATAATTAAAAAAAAACAAACCTCTCCCAGGAATGAGAGAGGTCACACTATGAACAAAGCTGAACAAATCAGCATAAATACTTAACAGTATTGCTCAAACGCATGAATCAGATTATGAGCAATCATCTGGGCAGAACGTCCTTCAATCTGATGACGCTCGATAAAGTGCACCAGTTGTCCGTCCTTAAAAAGCGCAATGGAAGGGGAAGATGGCGGATAAGGCATCAGATGCTCACGCACTTTTTTCACAGCTTCGATATCAAAGCCTGCAAAGCTGGTGGTAAGATGATCCGGTTTCTTTGAACTGTTGGCTACTGCCATCAAAACGCCCGGCCTGGCGGTTCCGGCTGAACATCCGCATACGGAATTGACCATTACCAGGGTCGTGCCCGGCTTTTTCAACTGACTATCAACTTCAGCCGGGGATGTCATTTCAACAAATCCGTTCTCAGTAAGTTCCTCCTTCATCGGGGTCACTATTTCACTTGGATACATGTATGATGTTTTAATAATTGGCAAATTTAAAGAAAAACCCGTTTGAACATTGAATTCGTTTAAGCGGCCTATTTGTCACACAAATTGGAATTCCACTGCTATTATGGCGGGAGGCGTTGCGTATTTCTGATAAGCAGGCAGGAAAAAGGCGATGGTATGCCGTTTGTCCAAACCGGGAAGTATTCAATCAAACAAACTCAAAAAATAAAGTATATGCTAGTAAAAGTAAACAACCGCCCGGTCCACAGGACTTTCAACGCACTGTTCGATGAGCTGTTCAACGAATTTCCGGTCAAGACGGAATCCAAATTGGCCGTTCCCCCGGTTAACATTTATGAAACAGAAAAATCTTACGAACTGGAAGTAAGCGCTCCCGGAAGGAACAAAGAAGATTTTAAGATCAGTGTCGAAAAAGGTTTGCTTACCATCAGTTTTGAAAAGAAGGAAGAGAACAAGACCGAGGGTCCAAAGACGCTTCGCCGGGAGTTTTCTTTCCAATCTTTCAAACGCAGTTTCAATCTCGATGAATCCATCGACGCGGATAATATCCTGGCCAAATATGAGAATGGCATTTTAACCCTGTCACTTCCAAAAAAAGAACAGGAAAAGCCAGCAAAAAAGGAAATTAACATTTTATAATCGGTGCGGTTTTGCACTTCATGAATGAAGCTGATATACGAAAATCAGCTGATTCAATAAACGTTGTGAGCATAGTATAAGCGTAACGTTGGTTTTTGGTAAAGTCCCTCTTATTTATAAGAGGGATTTTTATTTGCCCTGCATAATTTCAATGTTTTAATTTCGGCGCGGAAATCAAGGATTGTAAACATCCGGGATTATTCCTTCTTTGCTGAATAATATTTGTTACTCTTTAAGTTGCGCACATGAGAATGTTGGTTCTGGCATTTTTCCTGTTTCAGGGTACGAAGTTGTTCGCCCAGGTAACGGACACGATTCCTGCACCTCCGCCTCCACCGGTGGTTGACTCCACCCTGCGGATCCTGAACCTGAACCCATATATCACGCTGCATGTGGATTCGACCCTTATACTGAATCTTGAGATCAATCGTTCGCCGGGTAAATATTTCTGGTACCTGCGCAATTCACCGGTTGGATTAAGGATCAATAAAGACAATGGTACACTAAGCTTCAAGGCTGAAAAGTCTTTTTTCCTTTCAGGAAAACTTAAATACGACCAGCCGTACAATGTGATACTTGGTGTGCAGAATCTTGCGAATCCATCTGACCGGATCGACACAAGCCTCACACTTGTTTTTTATAATACGGAGATCATTCCATCGCGGGTAAAGCCTTCCGTCAGCTCCACTTTATACGTTGATGAGGGAGATGTGGTAAATTTTAAAGTTCAGTGTGAAACGGGCAGCTTTCCCATAGAGCATATTACCTTTTTCGCAAACACTCCATTAAAGAACTTTACCCTGGTGAAAGCCTGCGATGATGAATTCACCTGGTCCGCGCCATACGAATTCGTGAAGGAGACCGATTCGGGAAAAGTCAAGATCATCAACCTGAGCTTTGTAGGCACTACCCGCTTCATGGTGAGAGATACGGCTAATGTACGCGTCATTGTCCGCGACGCCCTGAACTACCCGCTGGCGGTGCAGGAATACCAGATGCAGGTGAGATACGTGAACAGTTACATCCTTCAACTCAAGTACACCTTTCTTCAACTGGATAAAAAGGTAAAAAAAGTAAAGAACACCAGGACCACATTCGATATCACGTCTTCTGCCACTGCACTAACGGGCAGCATCATGGTATCTTCCACTGATCCCAGTACTCAAAAGACAGGTAAGGTGCTTCCGAGCGTAGGTGTATCACTTGTACCAATTAAAGAAGCAGTTGCTCCGCAAAAAATCTACGATCAGAACCAGGCGTCGCTGGTAAGAACTTCTATCAAGCGGCTGGAGTATATGTTGCGCGATAATTCGCTTTTGGTTGAACGTGATCCCGATATAGTAAAGAAGACCGCCCGTCTGCGCGATGAATTAAAACAGATTCAGATCCAGCTGATCGACATCCCGGTTGAGCTGACAAGCAATATGACGGAAGAAGAACTGAATGAATATTTCAACAGCCCGAAGGTTAATAAGAAATACAGGACCAGCAGACGGTAGTTAGTCGCAACCCTGTTTACGTCTTGTGTCAATCAGGTACTGGATCTTCCATTTCCCATTCATGCGAACCAGCTGAAATGAATTGACGCCGCAATGGCTGAAGTTGCCGTTATAATAAAACCTGTAAGGTGTCCAAACAGTGGCTAACGGGCCATCTATCTTAATGGTCTCGAAAGTGATCCGCTCATCGGCGGCACCTTTTGGCATTTTTCCTACCTGTTCAGCAAAACCACTTACTGCATCGTTACGGATGATCACCTGGCCTTCCTTGTTCCTTCCAATGGTCTGAAGTATTGCACTGTCCGCAAATGCATCTTTAATAAGGTTACCATCGGAATTTTTCATTGCCAGGAACAGTTGATTTACGGTGTTTTTTACGGAATCTTCCGATGTTTGGCCGAAACCGCTGTTATATGTAAAAACAATGGCCGTTAATAAAATGAGAAATTGTTTCATGCGTTATAGATTTATGATAATCTGGCCGTAGAATTGAACCTTAAAGATAAATCTGTCTGAAATGAAAACCAATGCTTTTACATCAACGGTACTCCTTCTCTCACTTACAATTCTGGTTGCATCGTGCCGATCTTCCCGTAATTCGGGCGGTAATACAGGAGGATCAACTTCGGGGAAATCATACCCGGTATATCGTGATCCCAACCCTACCAATTTACCTCCGGGACAAGCTAAAAAAATATACGGAGATAAATCGGCTAAAAAATATGCACCGGGCCAACGTAAGAAACAGGCATACCCGCTCATAATCAGGAGAACGCCCGACATCATTATCGGCCGCAGTTCTGATGGAAGAAACTTTTACCGGAATTCTGCCGGATTCTATTATTGGGAAGGACCCGATGCAAGATTTTACCTCGACGAAAAACATATGGGCAGCATTACCTACAACAAGAGCGATTATGACGACTGGAAAGGACGCGGCAATGGAACTGGGAATGGTAACGGCAATTCCGATAATGCCAAATCAAAAGGGAATGGAAATGGAAATGGTAACGGAAAAGGTAATGGTAATGGCAAAGGGAAAGGAAAACATTAGTTGATCGTATAAAAAGTCAAAATGTAAAATGAAAAATGCAAAATAGGTTCCTGTTTTGCATTTTTCATTTTACATTTTACATTTTGCATTTTACATTTTTCATTTTGACTTTCATCACAAATACCCAAGTATCTTCAACATACTCTGCGCAGTCTGCTCTTTTGCGTAAACCCAATCAGTCAACTTTCCGTTCTTGTCCTGCTCTACAATAATATGTTTCGGAGATGGGATCAGGCAGTGTTTGATACCACCATAACCGCTGATCTGGTCCTGGTATGCTCCGGTATGAAAGAAGCCAACATATAAAGGTTCGCCGTTATTTAGTTTGGGAAGGAATACCTCATTGATGTGTTCTTCCGAATCATAATAATCATGGCTGTCGCACGTGATACCTCCAAGCACCACACGCTGATAATCCACATCCCATTTATTGATAGGAAGCATCAGGAAACGTTCACCTATTCCCCATGTATCCGGCAAGGTTGTGATGAACGATGAATCGATCATATACCAGATCTCACGATCGTTCTGCGTTTTTTGACCTATCACACTGTAAATATGAGCCATGCTCTCTCCCACTGTATAGCTGCCGAACTCTGTAAAGATATTCGGCATCGGAACCTTTGATCGTTTGCAGGCAGATTTGATGTTACCAACAATTTCGTTGATCATGAACTGGTAATCATATTCAAATCCTAACGAGTGCTTGATAGGAAAACCTCCGCCGATATTAATTGAATCGAGTTCAGGACAGATCTTCTTCAGCTGGCAATAAAGGTTGATGATCTTGTTCAATTCACTCCAGTAGTATATGTCATCTTTAATGCCCTTGTTCAGAAATATGTGAAGCATCTTGAGCTGGAATTTATTCTCGTAGCCCTCTATGCGGTCTACATAGAACTCAAGGATGTCTTTAGCCCGTATTCCAAGGCGTGAAGTATAGAAAGGAAACGTGGGCTCTTCTTCTGCCGCAACCCTGATCCCGAGTTTGAAGGGAACGCGGACCGACTTGGCATATTCTTTCAGCTCATCTTTGTTATCCAGTACAGGGATCACGTTCTTAAAGCCGGTATTAATCAATTGTGCGATGCGTCTGGTGTAAGACTTTTGCTTAAAGCCGTTGCAGATGATAAAAGTATCCTTGGTTATTTTCTTCTTCTCGTATAGTTTCCTGATGATCTCAAGGTCATATGCATAGGAAGTTTCCAGGTGGATCTCATGCTTAAGCGCTTCTTCCAGCACAAACGAAAAGTGACTGCTCTTGGTGCAGTAACAATACACGTAATCGCCTTCGTACTTGTGTTTCTTCATCGCGTTCGCGAACATCTGTTTCGCCTTCCGTATCTGCATTCCTATCTTGGGCAGATAGGTCAGCTTCATGGGAGTTCCGTATTTGGCGATGAGTTCCTTCAGGTCAAGTCCGTTGAACTGAAGGTAATTGTCGTCTACCTCGAACCCTTCCTGCGGGAAGTTGAAGGTTTGCTTCACCAGGTCCAGATAGGTGTTGTTCATTCCGTTCGATGCTGTGTAGTTGATGGCTGATGATTTTTTGTTGGGCACAAAAATAAATTAATTGTCAAATGTAGGTGGAATTATAAAGCCCCGGACTTCCGGGGCTTTGAAAATTGTTTGATGCGCAAAGTTGTATTGGCGACCAACTTACTTTACCGAAGCTACGAGGCTCTTGAAAGCTTCAGGATCATTCATCGCGATATCTGCAAGGATCTTGCGGTCAACCGTAATACCCTGCTGGGTTAACTTATGCATGAATTCGGAATAAGTAAGACCTTCTTCACGAACCGCGGCGTTGATACGGGCGATCCATAATGTGCGGTACTCACGCTTCTTTAACTTGCGTCCTACATAACGGTAAGTAAGACCTTTTTCCAATACGTTTTTGGCAACTGTATAAACATTTTTACGCTTGCCATAGAATCCCTTCGCTTGTTTGAGGATCCTTTTGCGGCGTGCTCTTGAAGCAACTGCGTTTACTGAACGAGGCATATTTTAAGTAATTTGAAGTTTGATTAAATCGGTTGCGGGGTTTGGGTTTTGTGTTTCCGGTTTCGGGTTTTGGGTTCTTCTCCGGAAGGACGTTTGTTAGGCGTTGATTTCTGGAGACCGAAACGGGGGCTGGGATTATTTTAGTCGAAGCAGCCTTTTTACAAAATCCAAATTGGCTGGGTGTACCGAACCATCTTTACTTAATGCGCGCTTGCGTTTCTTTGATTTTTTTGTCAGAATGTGTCGTTTGAACGACTTCTGGT
This sequence comes from Chitinophagaceae bacterium, assembly GCA_036402175.1. Taxonomy (GTDB): domain Bacteria; phylum Bacteroidota; class Bacteroidia; order Chitinophagales; family Chitinophagaceae; genus DASPKM01. The sequence goes on from DASWTK010000141.1 coordinate 19,001, forward strand.
GTGTGATCTTTCCCGTGCCGGTAACCTTGAAGCGCTTCTTGGCACTGGAATTTGTTTTAACCTTAGGCATTTCCTATTCAGCATTTAAATTATACCCTTGAGGCGTTGGCGCTCTGGCGCCACTCTTAGCGGGCCTCTTCAGGCAATGATTTCCGGGTTTTAAGTAGCCGGAAATAAAGGGCTGCAAAGGTAATGAAAAGTTTAATTAATTGATTAGCAGATCGACAGAATAATAGCAGATGTTTCAAACATCAGTTAATCGCCTCATTACCATCAAGTTTCAGGTCTTTCAGGGTCTTTTTCGGAAGTTTCTGCAGCACCAGGTGATATGACTGGCGAACATAGTATTCCCATTCGTCCCTGGTCAGTTTGGAGACATCGGAAACAAGTACCCATTTTGCGCGGGCCATATAAGGAGCTGGTGAAAAGCCGTCCTTTACACAGATCTCATCAAATTCTTCTTCAGTCACCTTGAAAGAAATCCGGGTAGGATGCCCCAGCCAGGCAACGCAAAACATCTTGCCGCCAACGGAAAAACAAAGGTCATCGTCCCATTTGATATCAGAGGTCACGGCGGGCCAGGTTCCACAGTATTGTTGTAAGAAATCAGTACTCATAACCTTTACAGTGCAAAATTGAGGCCCGGTTACAAAAAACCCCGGCAGACCGGGGTTGTCATTAAGCTTTTTTCTTTCCTTTCGGCGCCAGCACCATCAGCATCCGTTTTCCTTCCAGTTTTGGCATCCCTTCGGGAAGACCAACGTCGGCCAGCCGCTCTGCAAATTTCAGAAGCACCAACTCTCCTCTTTCCTTGAACTGAATGGCACGTCCTTTAAACTGAACATATGCTTTCACCTTATTTCCATCTTTCAGGAATTTTTCGGCGTGTTTTGATTTAAAGTCAAAATCATGATCATCCGTATTGGATGTAAAACGTATCTCTTTCACTTCTGAGGCCTTGCTTTTGGCCTTCATTTCCTTTTCCTTCTTCTTCTTATCGTAAAGGAATTTATTGTAGTCGATGATCTTACATACCGGAGGATCCGCATTGGGAGAGATCTCCACCAGATCCAGTTGCTGAGCCTGTGCCATTTTCAGCGCCTCCTGTGTTGGATAAACACCTACTTCCACATTATCTCCTACCAATCGTACCTGTGGTACGCGAATGAAATGATTGATGCGATGTTCGGGTTCTCTACGCGGAGCAAATCTTCCTCTGAATCCACCTCCACCACCAAAAGGTCTGTTCGGTAATGCCATTTAAGTTTTTTAGATTAAGAATACAATCGATGATAACGCTCCGCTTTCAGTTTTTTTGCGGGAATCTTTCAACGATCATGAAATTCGGTTTTTTGTTTTGAATGTTGTTATTAAATTAATGCAATTAAAATGCCCGCCTGTTTACCATTTCTTCTGTTGCTTCGGCTATGAAATCCGCTGTTGATTTAGTCCCAAGATCTCCTATTCCCTGCCTTCTGACCGATACCATGTTCTCGTTCATTTCCTTCTCTCCCACCACCAGCATGTAAGGTACTTTCATTAATTCGGTATCCCTTATCTTTTTGCCTATCTTTTCGTTCCGGTCATCTACC
>DASWTK010000142.1:0-26148 GCA_036402175.1 Chitinophagaceae bacterium
CTTGCGTGGAAGAATGGCTGGTTTGAATTTGACGAGACTGACCTTTCTGCTATCATGCGACAGGTTAGTCGCTGGTATGATGTAGAGATAGTATATGAAGGTACAGTGACCAATCAGCAATTCGGAGGCCGCATCAGCAAATACCTGCCCATGTCGGCCATCACGCAAATGCTGGAAAGCAATGGCGTGAAGGGATTCAGGCTGGAAGGAAAAACATTAAAAGTTCAACCTTAACCAATAAAAAAAAGCCAGAAATGCTGCGAACATTTTCTGGCCGTTCAGTGACCAACAAACAAAACCTGGCGGAATCATTTATTTAATCACCAAATGAATTGCAAAATTATGCAATTAACTGCTATTACCCCTGGTGTAAGCTGTACACAGGGTTTAACCTGCAAAATTTTCAGGGTCATGAGAATCACAGCTATACTTCTCACCATCTTTTCATTACAGGTGTCAGCAAATGGCTCGGCTCAATCTGTAACGCTCAATCTGAAGAACGCGCCGGTAAAGCGCGTGTTCAAAGAAGTGAGTCGCCAGACCGGACTTTCCATCGTGTATTCTGAAAGCATGGTAAGCAAACTGCGACCCGTTAGCATTAACGTCAGTAACGCCTCTGTACAGGAAGTGATGGACCGGTGCCTGAAGGACCAGCCATTCTCGTACCAGCTCAAAGGCAATTCTATTGTTATCAGGTCCGATGGAGCCTCGGTTAACAACGAAGATCCGCTGCCGCCTGTGACCATTACAGGCACAGTACTGGATGAAAACTCGCGGCCACTTGAACTGGTTACGGTAACCAATCTGCGTACAAAAACTTCGGTCACTACCGATAACCAGGGAAGGTTCACCATTGACGCGGAAGTGAACGACGTGCTGGAATTTTCATTTGTGGGATTTCAGAAAAGACAGATGAGGATTACGGCCGACACCAGGTCCATCAACATTCAGCTGTTGCTGGAAGACCGCACTATGAACGAGATCATCGTCACAGGATATACAGCAAAAAAAGCAAGTGAAGTGACGGGTTCGGTGCAAAAGATCAGGGGCGACGAACTAAGGCAGGGAGTTACCACTACCAATGCACTTGGCATGCTGAAAGGTAAAGTTGCCGGCCTTTACATTACCGAAACAGGAGGTGGCAGTGTCAGCAACCGCGGACAGGTTGTTATGCGCGGACAGGCCAGCTTTGCCGACGCGGGAAATACCAATTTCGGTCCGCTGATTGTAGTGGACGGTGTGATCACCACCGCAGCTAACCTTCAGGACATCGTTAACCCGAATGATATAGCTGATATAGTTATACTGAAAGATGCCGCGTCCACGGCAATTTATGGTTCACGCGCGGCCCAGGGTGTGATTGTGGTTACAACCAAAAGAGGAAACGCCGGGCAATTGCGGGTTGACCTCAGCATGAAATATGGTCAAACCAAAGACGACCGTCTGGTTCGGTTCATGACCACGACTGAACTTGCCAACCATATCAACAAACACATGGAGAGCCAGTATAATAATACTGCATCCCTGCGCGCGCTTTATCCTACACTGCAGGATTTCTACAATACCGCGCGGCCATTCAAAGAATCTGACCTCAGCACCTATACCAACTGGGATAAGGTGCTGTTCACCGATGGTCATCAGAAAGATATCAATCTTGCGCTTACCGCGGGCAGCGAAAAATCCAGAGTTTATGGCGCCATCAACTGGTATCGCGAAGACGGTACACTGATAGATGATAACCTCGACAGAAAAGCACTGCGACTGAATATTGACCAGGAAATAGGCGAACGGTTTTCGGTCAGCCTTAACACCAACGCCATCTTCGATAAATACACCGCAAGCACCAGCGAAAACCAGTACTACCTGTTCCAGCCCTGGGTATCGCCCTACTATGCAAATGGCGAACTGGCCGATTCCATTCCCAATTATTCATTCCGTCCAACCACTACTCCGCTAAGGCAGTGGTACGATAATACAATGTATTCTCATTCCTATAATACAAGCATCCGAAAGATCCAGAGTTTGCTGGGCAGCGTTGTATTGAGGTATAAGATACTGCCATGGTTAACCGCACAAAGCACCAACTCGGTTAACCTTATCAGCAACAACTTTAACTCGTATCGCGACCCGCGCACTTTCAGAGGCCGTTGGGATGGGGCAGCCAGCAACCGTCAGTTCATCAACGGTTCAATCAGCATTAATGAAACCAAAACTGAATATTTCCTTACTTCAAATCAACTGCAGTTCGGCAAAAGTTTCGGTTTGCACAACCTGAGCGCGCTTGCAGGACAGGAATATGGCAAAACACATATTGAAACATTTGCCGCCGAAGCGTACAATACGCCATATCCCGGTGAAAGGAACTTTTCGGCATTCAATAATTTCGGGAACTGGATCAATCTGCTTACCGGTACGTCTGCAACACCATTGCGCATTGCACCGATCGACAAAGCGTCGTTCTCCCTGTTTGGTGAAGTGAATTACAATTACGCGCAGAAATATTTTGGTTCCGCTTCGCTCAGGCGCGATGCTTCTACCAACTTCGGAAAGCTTAACAGGTATGGAAACTTTTATTCAATCAGCGGCGCATGGTTGCTGAGTCGTGAGAATTTCATGCAGAACATCAAGCCTGTTTCTCATTTGCGGTTGCGTGCCGCTTACGGAACATCTGGCAGGGAAGCAGGGGCCGACTTCCTCAACTTCACTGTTTACCAGGACAACGTGCGATATGATAATAACAACACGTTCGGATCAACTATTCAACGCCTGGGCAACGACCAGATAACCTGGGAAACAACGTATTCAACGAACGTGGGTTTGGATATTGGTTTGTGGAACCGCATCGATATCAATGTAGATTGGTATAACCGCCGCAGCACCGACCTGATTCAAACAGTGCAGCTGCCAAGTTATATCGGATTCCCGCAACAGATTCGTAATATCGCCGAGCTGAAAAATACCGGTGTTGAGATCCTCATTTCATCTCAGAATATCAAATCGGGCAGCTTCCTCTGGGATACTGATTTCAATATCAGCTTCAACAAAAACGAGCTCACAAAAATTTATAACGATTCACTGATCGATCCATGGTCAGGGAGCTTTTACAGGTATGTGGGAGAAGATTTGAACGTGCTGAAAGCAGTGACCTATGTGGGCGTTAATCCGGCAAACGGCCGTCCTCAATTCGAAAGAGTGATGCCCGATGGCAAAATACAGATAGTAGATAGCCTGCCACTGGTACTGGCCGATGGTATCCGCGGATTCAAAACAGTAGGTTCTGCAACACCAAAATTCTTCGGTGGATTAACCAATACTTTCAGGTATAAAGGATTCACGCTTTCCACGCTCTTCAATTTTGTTTATGGTAATGTGATCATGAACCAGAGCCTCAACAATTTCCTTTCACCCACCGGATGGCAGGGCGGTTTCAATCTTGTGAATCCCGATGAAAGCATCAGGTTCTGGCAGGGACCGGGCGATGAAGGCGCGCGCTATCCGAACTTTTACGACCTGGCATGGGCTCAAAGGGGAGCTACCAACTTCCGCTCATCGCTTATTTATCACGATGCCAGTTATATAAGGCTGAGGAATGTACGCCTGGGATATGATATTCCTGCTTTGTGGGCACAGAAAGCAAGAATGAAAAATGTGCCCGTGTATCTGAGCGCCGACAACATTTTTGTTATCAAGTCAGATGAATTGTTCGCATCTGATCCGGAAGGCGCGAGAATAGGGGCAACAAGCGGCGCATTCACAGGTACGGGATTCGCCAGCTCCATGCCACGCAGGTATCTCATGGGCATCAACCTGAGTTTTTAATTCGAAAAAAGACTGAAAAATGAAATCAACTATTTTCATATACAGATTATTACTCGCGGTTAGTGTTATCGTAGCCTTCGCGTCGTGCGAAAAGAAACTCGACGAGCTTACACCGCACAATGTAAATTTCGAAGACCAGCAATTCCTTACGAAGGATGGTTTTCTGAAAGCAACCGTTGGTAATTATGCTGCCATCGCTGGCGGCACTGAATTCAGCGGCGCCTACAACCTTGATTATCTCTGGCTGAACCTCTCAGAGTTCCGTGGAAATAATATCAAGGTAATTGACGCGGCGAGCACCAATGCGCTGAACAATGCCAAGGAACTGGATGCATTTACTTTCACCAATTCAGCTTTAAAAGATTACTCTTTCTCGCATTGGTACTGGAGAGGCGCATACAGGGTGCTGCTTGGTGTTAACCTGGTATTGAAGAATGTAAAAGAAGGTGAAACCAATGCTGATATTCTGAACGCGAAAGGAGAAAACCTTTTTCTTAGAAGCGTTTTGTTCTTTGACCTTGTGCGTTTGTATGGACGGCCATACTACCAAAGTCCTGAAACCAATTTAGGCATTCCGCTTATTCTGGCACCGATTACTGATATCAATGCACGCCCATCGAGAGCAACGGTTAAGGAAACATACGACCAGATCATCAAAGACCTTGAAATGGCGGCGCAGCTGATGTACAAAAAACCAAATAACAGTTTTGCGAATCGTTACGCAGCATATGCATTGCTGTCGCGGGTTTACCTGTATATGGGAGGAACCTTCGCGTCGCCCAATGCCGCATTTAACACAAAGGCAAAACAATACGCGGATTCGGTGATCATCAACGGCGGATACAGTTTGTTACAGGGAACCGCATACGCTAATTATTATACTATCAGCAACCAGACAAACGCGGAAACTATCTGGGCAATGAATCACACCGTGCAAACAAGCATTACTTCCATGACCTTTCAGTATCCCACGCTCTCTGGATATACCGGAAGCTGGGCCAGGCCTTCAAAAGAATTCCTGAACCTGCTGGAAACGGGTGACCTCCGGAATAATTATTACAAAAAGCACGTTTATCCAGGCAATGCAACAGATACCATCCAGACCGTGAAGTATGGAATAAATTATACTGCTATTTATACCAATTCGCCAACGCATTACCTGCGACTGGCTGAAGTATATCTGAACCGCGCAGAGGCAAGGGTGAAAACGGGAGATAATACCGGTGCGCTGGCCGATCTGAACGTCATTCGCGTAAGGGCAGGACTATTGCCTGCATCAGGTTTAGCGGGCCAGGCTTTGTTTGATGAAATATTGAAGCAGCGAAGGATAGAGCTTGCGTTTGAAGGCCACAACAGCTTCGATTATTTCCGGAACGGGCTGACCATGGTAAGGAACTACAGTTCTTTCAATTCAACGCCTATCACCATTCCGGCTACAGATCCGAAAGTGGTATTGCGAATTCCGCAGGATGAGATCAATTTCAATCCCAATCTTGTTCAGAACGATCAGTAATTAATTGAACAGCTTTAAATTTCATCCGGCAATGAAACTATTATTTTTTATAGTGATGATAGCTATGGCTGCTACCGGCCATGCTCAATCGAACGATCAGTTTATACTCCAGGGAAAGGTGGCGGGTCAGCATGATGGCTATGTTTATCTTTCCTATACCGGCAAAAACGGCCGCGTACTGGACAGTGCGGCTTTGAAGAATGGCAGCTTCCGGTTCACAGGTAATATCTCTGAGCCCACACTTGCGTCGTTTTGGGGTAAGACTACAAATCGCGGTACCGACGATCCAAACTTTACCAGCATCTTCATCGAACCGGCAACGATGGAATTAACGGCAACTGCCAATGCCTTCAAGTTGGCTAAGCTCACCGGTTCAAAAACACAATCGGAATACGAACCCTTTCAACTCAGGTTAGAAAAGATCAGGCAAAGGTGGAAGGTGGTGATGGACACGCTGAGCGCGGCAAATAAAAGAAGCAACTTCGAATACCAGGCATTGCGTTCATGGGCTTTGAAACCTTATTTCGCGGAAATGCGCGAGATGGACCTGGAGTTCATCAACAAACACCCTGAATCATTTGCAACTGCTTATAGACTGAGATTCCTGGTGAACGATCTCACAGAAGATTCACTTGGGCTCTTATACAACCGCTTCCCGCAAAAAGTGAAAGAGAGCTACTGGGGAAAAGCTATCGCCGATGAACTTCGAAGGAAAAAGGTGGGGGTTACCGGCAGTACAGCCAGCGTTTTTTCCGCAACGGATATCAATGGCGCTAAGGTGAGCCTGGCAGATTATAAAGGCAAATATGTGTTGCTCGACTTCTGGGCATCGTGGTGTTTGCCTTGCCGTAAGCTGAACCCGCACCTGAAGGAGTTGTATGCAAAATATAAGGATAAGGGATTTGAAATAATCGGAGTGTCTGACGACGATCGCAATCCGGCAGCCTGGAAAAAAGCGGTGGCCGATGACGGTCTTCCGTGGAAACACGTGCTGCGCGGAATGAAGATCGTAAATGGTGTACCCGATCGGAGCGCGGACATCAACGAGGGGTATAACATTTCATCTTTACCAACGCATATATTAATAGATCCAACCGGCAAGATCATTGGCAGATACGGGGAAGATCCCGGCGCATCCGCATCACTGGATAAAATGCTGGAATCTGTATTCAAACAATAAACCTCATCAAAATGAAAAAAATATTTGTTGCTTCGATAATCACATTGTTAATCTTTAATGCAACACAGGCTCAGAAGCTGAAAACAGAATTCGGTTTGCATGGCAGGGTAGAAGGCTTGAACGAAGGAATGTTGTACCTGCAATACCAACGCGGCGGAAATGTAATGGTGAGAGACAGCAGCGCGATCAAAAACGGTTTCTTCAGCTTCAAAGGTTCGCTTAGCGAGCCGGTAATGGCTTTTCTTTCGTTGAAAGAAGAAAAGAGAACCGAGAACAATAGTCTTGGCTTTTTCCTGGAGCCTGGCGTGATCAACATGACCATTGCTTACAACGATTTCAGGAATGCGAAAATTTCTGGTTCAACCGCGCAACAGGAGTATGAAGCATTGAACAAAATGAAGGAACCGATCCGGAAGGAAATGCAACCCGCACTGGATGAATATACCGCCGCTAATAAAAAATACATGGAAGCGGTAAAGAGCAAGCAGGACGATAAAATACTGGATGAACTGAAAGAAAAAGCAAATGCCGTCAGGTCAAAATTCACACCTTTCAATGAAAGGCAGAGCCAGGTTGACATGGAATTTTTCAGGAAACACCCTACCTCACCGGTTACCGCTTATATGATGCGTTTTTATGTGAGCAAGCTGCCATTAGATTCTCTTCAGATGTATTATGATCGCTTTGGTACTGCCCTTCAGCAAACGCAGCTTGGCAAATCGATTGATGACGAGATCAGGCAATTGCGTAATGGATCTCCCGGAAGTATGGCAAAGGATTTTGCCGCCATGGATATCAACGGCAAAAAGTTAAGCCTGTCTGAGCACAAGGGCAAATATGTACTGCTCGATTTCTGGGCAAGCTGGTGCGTACCATGCAGAAAAGGAAATCCTCACCTCAGAGAATTGTATTCGAAATATAAAAACAAAGGAATCGAGTTCATTGGCATTGCAGATGATGACCGCGACGAGGCCGCCTGGCGTAAGGCTGTTGACAAAGACAGCATCGGCATATGGAAACATGTAAGGCGCGGATTGAAATTCGCGAACGGAAACTTCGACAGAAGTACCGACATCAGTGAGAATTTCGGCATTCATACACTACCAACCAAGATACTGATAGACCCAAAGGGAATAATCGTAGGGAGATATTATGAAGAAGAAGAACCACTGAATAAAAAACTGAAGGAGATCTTCGGAGAGTGACACGGCATTTATAATTTTAATGCCGGGTTAGTGAAGCAGCGCTTCTTTATTGTATTTATTCCTGTATTCGATGGGCGACATGCCTGTGATGTCCCTGAACACTTTGCGGAATGCATTGCTGTCGGTGTAGCCAACGTCGTACATCACTTCGTTCACGGTTTTGCGGCCGGTCTCCAGATGTTTTTGCGCTGCTTCTATCCTTACGCGCTGGATGTATTCGATCACTGTATTGCTTGTAGCCTTTCTGAATCTTCGTTCAAACGTGCGGCGAAGGATGTTCAGCGTGCCTGCCAGTTCTGCCACGGTTAATTTTTCGGCATAATGCTGTTCAATAAACAGCTGTGCTTTTCTGATTTCTTCATCTTCATGGTCTTTTTGTCCTCTGAAAATTGAAAAGGCATTCTGGCTGCTCCTTCCGATGTCCAGTGCGAAGTATTTGGAAGCCATGATCGCGGTTTCCCTGTCGGTATACTTTTCTACCAGGTATAGCAACAGGTTCCAGTATGAACTGGAGCCTCCGCTTGAATACAACCCGTTCTGATCGGTGATGATCTTGTCGTCTACCAGTTTCACATCGGGGAAGAACCGCATGAATTCATAATTGTACTGCCAGTGTGTTGCGCAGCTTTTTCCTTTTAATAACCCCGATGATGCAAGCAGAAATGCGCCAACGCAAAGGCTTGCAATTTCGGCTCCCTCTTTGTATTGCTTTACCAGCCATTTGTTATAATCAAGATTCAGCACCATTGCTGTAACCATGTCGCCACTCATGGATGGAATGATGATCAGGTCGGTCTTTTCAATTTCATTGATCAGGAAGTCGGCGTGAATTGAATATAAACCACCGTTCAGCTGCACTTCTTTTGTAAGCGCGACAAGGCTGATATTGAATGCGGCCGGCTTTCCTGCCTGTCGCAGAAACTCGTTCACCATGGTGAACATGTAGCGCGAATCGCCGATAGAAGCAAGTAACCCGTTACGGGGTATTATTATAGAGACCTCCTTCATACTCCAAAGTTAGAAAAAGCGATTGTCGCAATCAACATGGTAGATTGTCGTATTTACATGGTATAAAAGCAATATAACGACAGTAGTTTTGCCCTATTGAATCAATTATTAAATCATTAGCCATGCTGACAATTAACCCGTATTTGAATTTCATGGGCAATACCGAAGCCGCTTTTAATTTTTACCGATCAGTATTCGGAGGTGAGTTTTTGGTTTTTCAGCGGTTCAGGGATGTTCCGGGTGGTGAGAAGATGTCGCCTGCCGACCAGGAAAAAATCATGCATGTGGGCCTGAAGATTGGTAATCATAACGTGCTCATGGGTACGGATGCGTTGGAATCCATGGGACAATCTCTTACCAGCGGAAATAACTTTTACCTGAGTCTGTCTCCGGAAAGCGAAGCAGAGGCTGATGTTATATTTGGCAAGCTGGCAGAAGGCGGGAATGTTACCATGCCGCTTGACAGGGCTTTCTGGGGTGCATATTTCGGAATGGTGACTGACAAATTCGGCATTCAATGGATGGTAAATTATGATCTCAACTCCAGGGCAAATTAACCGCACCAGTCACATTAATCAGTAACCGCTTTTTAGGAAATTCTTTCAAACTCTACCCGGAAGTGGCATTTAGAAAAAATGCTGGAAGCTTCCGGAAGGGATTTTTTTGCCAAACACTAAATCATAAGTTATGTTTTCAGACACTTCCCTGATTGAAGAAATGCCAACCAAAGTTTCCGTTTCAACAAAACCTGTATCCAGATCAGCGGCCAGGTTTACTTTGATTGCGGCAACTGGATTTCTGGGGCTGTTATTATTGTTGCATTTTATTAAGCCCGAAATGGATCCATCCTGGCATTTCATAAGTGAATATGCGCTGGGCCGTTACGGATGGGTCATGTCGTTTTCTTTTTTGCTGATCGCAGCAGGTTACATTTCACTTTTTGCTGCTTTGCGTTTGCAATTTCCCCGTTCCATCCCCGGAAAAATAGCGCAGGTATTGATACTTATCAGTGCAGCCGGACTTGCACTTGCCGGAGTTTTCGCCACAGACCCGATAGATATTCCGGTAGAACAGATAACCGCAAGCGGTAGCCTGCATAAGCTGGGTGGCACTTTAGGACTGGCGATGCCGTTTGCGGCATTGTTTACCACAATCGGACTCCTTAAAAATCCTGAATGGTCTGCCGCCAAACGTCCATTATGGTTGGCTACAATTATTGCATTGCTTGGATTTCTTGCTGCATTCGTCTCGATGATTGTGATGCTAACCATCAGCAATGGTAAGTTCGGACCAGGTGTTTCAGTAGGATGGCCTAACAGGATTGAGATGGCAGGATATGTGATCTGGTTGATGGTAGTTGCGGGGCAGGCATTAATATACCGGAAGTAAGAATCAGGTTGACATGCCCAATCAATCCAATATTGAAAAATTAAATTCGCCCGGCCTTTTCACAAGGTTTGAAAATACAAGTAAGGGGAGATGTGTACGGGCTTCTCCGCTTGAATATGATGAGCTGATGCGGATCGTTCCCCCTGGTAAGCTCATCACTGTTAACCAGATTGAGGAAGCGCTTGTAAAAAAGTTCAAGGCAGATTACGCATGTCCGCGAACGTCGGCAGCATTTATACAACTTGTGGCGTTGGCTTCGGAGGAACGCGTGGTATTGGGAAGCAGGAATATCACTCCATGGTGGAGAACGTTAAAAGGAAATGGTGAGCTTAACGGGCAATTCCCTGGCGGAGCAGATGCGCAAAAAATGCTTCTTGAAATAGAGGGTCATAAGACTATTCAGCAGGGAAGGAAATACTTAATAAAGGACTGGCGCGACAAGCTGCATAGTCTGTGATCCTCTATTTTATTGTGTATTCTACCTGCGTGACGGTTGATGAATTCATTGCAGGAATATTGGCTGTCACCTGGTTTTTTACCTGGCCATCTACTGATATAGATAGTGAATATGAAAGCGGAGCTGTGGTAGTATTATTTGCTTCCGTGACCAGCTTGGCGGTAAATGGTATTGTGGAGACGGTGATCCTTTTTCCGCCGCTTGAAAACTGTGAAATATCGTTAATAAACATGTTTACACCCTGCTCATTGATGTAAGTCACTTTTGTAATATAGATGGATGCGGGAACGATCCTGTATTCAACATCATAGGTAACTATATTATCAGGTATACCGGGTGAATCCTTTTTACAGGAAACGATGCTAAATCCCAGGAATAGAATTAAAACACCCAGGTAATTCACACTTCTCATACATTCAGATTTAAGCAAAGGTAGTAGTCTTTTCTGATGATTAACCTGCATGAGGTTGCAGCTTCACCGCTCAATATTCAAGTCGCCATACCTGATTACTCAAAACACCGTTTACAAATCCGCCTCCAACATAAATGGCATTGTTTACAGAAGCTATTTTTGAGCCGTAGATATTGACCGGCAATACGCCAATTGTCCATTTGTTGGATGGAATATCATAAATATCAAATTTGTTGTAAACAGGTGGAGAAGTAGTGAAGTATGTAGGTGGAACAAGTATATCTGAAGTAAAAAAAACGAGGTGGTTATTTTTTTGAACAGCCGGGATGAATCCATTTGGCTGAAAGAGGCATCCTGAAGTAGTGTTTCCGTTCGCGTCCCTGATTTCAACTTTATCTGTAAAAAAGTCGAGCGGTTGTTTGTAAACTCCTCCCGCCCAATAGGTTCTTGTGCCGTCGGAAACACCTGCCAGAAATCCCCTTGCAATCATCAGATCGGAGCTGGACCAGGTATTGTTTCCCGCGTCATAAATGTTTATGGTAGAGGTAATGGATCCATAGTCCCAGCCATTCCAATCGCTGGCATTGCCCGCGAAGTAGATCTTGTTGCCAACGGCTGTAGCAGCGATTCCATCATCGCTCATGGCAACTGATGTTTGCGTACGAGTGTATAAAGTGTCGGTACGCCAGTTGTTTGTTGTTATATCATACACTTCGGCGAAAGTATAGGCTGTGGAGTTTGGAGGAATTGATATTGAAGTTCCTCTCAGGCAGATTAATTTTCCTCCTGCCGCCGAAACCGCAATCAATGGTCCGCGGTTTGGAACGCCAGGAACTGAGATCGCAGACCATGAATTGGCCACAGCATCATAAATATCCACTGTATTGGAGGGCAATCCATTTGCCAATCCTCCCGCGAAGTAAATTTTATTTCCAAGCACGGTGGTTTTGATCATCGTCCGGCCCTCGGTTAATTCAGCGGTAGACCATGAGTTGTTTGCGGTATTATATATATCCACTCTTGATATCATAACACTACCGAAAGCGTGACCCCCTGCAAAAACGACCTTATTTGAAGCAGCAGCTACAGCTATTCCCTCCCTTGTAACTGAAAGTGTGCCAACCGGCACTAACTGTGCAGGTACCTCGCTTCTGGCAGTACCATCGCAGGTGATATTCTGAAAGGCGGGATTTACTGAGATGAGAATAGTGTCTTTGGAGAATAAACCTCCGTTATCGGTAACCTTCAGTTCATACACATATGCTCCCTGCACCAGATTAATGACCCGTGTTGTATCAGTGTTTGCATTAGTGATTGAAGAAGCTGTTGGCCCTGAAAGTTGTAACCAATTATAGGAAACGATATTACCATCAGGATCGGTTGACGCAGACCCATCGAGCTTTGCCGAGTTTATGGGTAAGTTGATTATTTGATCCGGCCCCGCCCTTGCTATCGGGGGAAGATTGATGGCGGTCGTTCTTCCAACAACTACAATGACCGTATCCTTTGCGTGGGCGCCTTTATCATCAGTTACCTTAAGTTCAAATTCATATATACCTTCTGCCAGTTTCTTAACGATGGTTATTGATGAATCATTTCGGACTATACTAACTGCAGCGGGTGATCGAAGGGTTGTCCATTCGTATCGAATTATTTTACCATCCGGATCATAAGAGCTGGCACCATCCAATCTGGTGCTGTCCTTTGGTAAAAGTATTGGCTGATCGGGTCCCGCGTCGGCTATGGGAGGTTTGTTCTTATCAAGACATTTTTCACATGATAATTCTCTTTTGCATGAGATGTATGAAATGGAACAAATACAAACAAGCATTGTAAACAACAGACTTTTTACAAATAGCTTGCTGATCATATTCCGGTTGATGTATTGAACGGTCTTAAGAACTTATTTAACTTAAGACCTGAATGCAGGTATAAGTTAATAAATTTTAATGACCAAAACATCAGGTGAATGGACGTAAATAAACCATACCGCTTCAACTACATAGTTAAAGGAGGCCAGTTTATGAATGCTGGCGTGAGTAGACGAAGATAAAATTACAATCCCGCTTGTGCTGAATGTTCTTTTTCTTTCAGTTTCTCGTATTCCTTTTCAGCTGTATTCCCATATTTGTAAACAGCTAAATAATTAGAGATCAATCCTATTCCCCATCCGGCCGTAGGCCAGATCGGCCATGGATATGAATTAAGTCCACCCGTAAAGAACCATATCAACCAAAGCATTGAATTTACGATCAGGTATGTACTCAAGTGTGTTTTAAAAGCTGCTCTTGCCTTAGCTTCCTGCCACAGTTTGCTGTCTTTTTCTACTTTCATGATACCTGTTTTTAATTGTTTCACAATTCACCGGATCAATGCGCTTGCAACAACAAAGTTCACAGGTAATCAGCCGCGATAAAATGATCGTTATCAGTGCGGGAAGTGAGTGGCATCAGTGAAACCGGGGATTTATTCGCACTAATAATTATCGCTGACCGCGCACCTGATTGGTGGACGGATCGGGTTTGGGTTTTGGGTTTTGAGTTTTGGGTTGGGCACCTGAATTTTTAAAGTGCCTTTAGAATTCGGAGTACAGATCTTCAATTCTCACGAACCCAACCCAAAACCCGAAACTCAAAACCCAAAACCCCAAACCCCAAACCCCAAACCCCAAACCCAAAACCCCAAACCTATTCCATCCATAAGCTCTTAACCGCATTCCCCTTTCTAGCCGAGAAAATGAACATGCCGGGATCGCGGAGGTAAGCGCTCAACCATATAATTGATAGGATGATGCCGGGTACTACGAACAGTTGACCGTGAGAAAGTTCAACTGCCATGGCGCCGCCGTAATATGCCGTGAGAAATAAAAGCCCTAACCGCGTGGTAGCAGGAATAAAAAATAGTACTGCAAGTGCGATTTCGGCGATGCCGAGAATGGTTAGATACGCAAGCAGGCCAATCTTCGTATAAATAGCCACCAGCGCAGGTATTGCAGCGATCTTGGCGCAGCCGGCGGCAATGATGACAATAGAAATAAATGCTCCGGGTATCCGTCGGATGATTGTTGATCTTTTCATTTTGTTTTTTTTTAGACACAAAACTATTGTCGTAGTCAGGCGTGTCCTTTGACATAGATCAAGAAACAATTTGGCGGGAATTATTTTAGGAAAAAGTTTTGTTGCGGAAAAAAAGTGAACACCGCGATGATTTCATGCGGCATATAATCAACTGGATTCATTATTATCAGGGCGATGGGAAACGCGTACCCAGCCTGGGCCGCACGGGAATGAAGAGCATAAGGCGAGTTGCGAACTTGTGTATGTTGAGACTTTAGTGCTGTTAGCTTTTGTGCCAGACAATTGGGCCTTTGGCTTTGAACCAATCCTGATACATAACTGAGTATTTTTTCTCTATCTCATTACGTTTTATTTTGAAGGATGGGGTGAGCAATTGATTTTCTACAGTCCATTCTTCAGAAACAACAATTACTTTTTCTAATTTCTCGTGATCATCCGATGCTGAATTTAACATACGTACAGTATCCATAAATCCCGCACTGATCTCTTCAGGACTCTTCTTCTTGCCTGCTAATGATAAAGTTATTAGTGCCACGGGTTGTGGTAAGCCGGTTCCAACAACACAGATCTGTTCAACATCACCGTTTTTAGAAAATTTCATCTCTAGCGGTGATGGTGCAACATATTTTCCCTTCGAAGTTTTGAAAATGTCTTTTACCCTTCCTGTTATTTTCAGGAAGCCATCGTTGTCTATTACTCCTTCATCTCCTGTTTTCAGAAATCCATCCGATGTGAAGGCCTCTTTAGTCAGCTCATCATCTTTATAATATCCTTTCATCAGCGCCTGGTGATATATCTCAATCTCGTTATTTTCTCCCCTTCGCACTTTACATTCCGGTAATGCCTGACCTACAAACCCGATTTTAATTTTGTTATTCACTGTAACATGTGAATAACAGCAATTCTCAGTCATGGCATATGCCTCCTGTATCCTGATACCGAGTTTGTCGTACCATTTGATAAGCGAAGGTGGCGTAGGAGCTGCGCCGGTTAAAATTGTAGTAGCATCCTGCAGGCCAAGCTGTTTTTTGATCTTCTTTTTTACTATGCCTGAAACAACCGGGATATTCAATAGCAGGTTAAGTTTTTTCTGTGGTATCTTTTCAAGGATGCCCTGCTGAAACCTGCTCCATATCCTGTGAACACCTAAAAATACGGTTGGCCTTGTGCTGGCGAGGTTCGAGCTGAATTTTTGCAGTGACTCCGCAAAAGACACCTGTCCCCCTACGTAGATGCTGATCATTTCCACGAGCATTCTTTCGGCTATATGCGAAAGTGGCAGGTATGAAAAGAACCTTTCTGTGCTTTTGAGGCCAAGATGGTCAATTGCCTGCTGCGCAACAAATGAAAAGCATGAAAAAGTAAACATTACACCTTTGGGCATGCCTGTGGTGCCAGATGTGTAAATGATAGAACATAACTCTGATTCATCCCTCTCCACATTTTCTTTCATGGGTTGAACGTTACTTGTAAAAGACGCATAACTTTCGCAATTATCATTATTACAATCTGGAAATGCTACACATTGTAAACCTTCCGGTACGCCAGACTTCATTGCATCCCAATCATCGAGCTTGCCGGTAAACAAAAGCTTTGCTTCGCTGTGTTCTAGGATTTGCCTGATAGTGCCTTGCTGTAAATTGGGATAGAGCGGAATTGAAACGTGTCCAGCCATAATTATTGCCAGGTCACAGATGATCCAATGTGCGCAATTTTTTGAAATCAGGGCAATATGGCTTCCATGTGGCAATTGCAAGCCGGTTAAAGCGGCAGCAAGCTTTCTCACTTCGAGACCGGTTCTCTGCCATGTCCAGGTTTCCCACATGCCTCCCGCTGGTTGTTTAAGGTAAACCGTATTAGGTCTTGTCACTTCCCATTGATAAAGCATCGCTAAGGGTGATTTGTATTCCATTTTCCTGATTTATTGAGAATTAAAGGGAGTGATGATAACCAGCAAAAAATATATCCGGGCTTCGTAATTACCGCGTAACTTACATTATGGGCCTTTGAGGTTTCTAAAACTACCCATATTAGGGTATTTTCTCCAGTTTTTCATTTTTGTATTTTTAAGCCGGTCAACTAAACCTCCATCCTGCGTAAATACCGTCCCGATCTCCAACTTTCCCAAATTGCCAACTATGACAAAGAAGTTATTGTTCATCGCAGTACTGATGATAGTTTCAGTCACAATTATCTCAACGATAATCCCCAATAATTCTCCTAAACAATCGAAAGCGGCGCGTGCAATTGCTAATTTATATAAGGCAAATTTGCTCCGGCTCGATTCATTCATGGCGGAGTATCCCAAATATTTTTATGATAGCAGTTATGCTCTACGCAAACAGAAGTACGACGAACTTGCGTGGCATATCAAAAAAGCAGAAGGTTTGTATGCTTACCTCCATCCGCAACAGGCATTTGAATTGTTCATCAAACCCGCAAGATTTGAAGCTCATGAGAATTGTTTACCATTTCCCGATAACTGGCTCATCTCAGGCCCGTTTGGAATTGAACCTGATTCAGCTTTACAGAAGGTGAAGAAAGAAGATTCAGTAATGTCTGTCAACTTTATAAAACGTGCGTTGAAAAATTTCAGGAAAGCGCTTAAGGAAGCAGATCTGGATGCAGACGTAGCTGCGCTTACTGATGAAGAAGTGTTTGAAGCCCTTCGCCAGCAAATGATGCGCATCAGCACAATTGGCCTTGCCAATGGCGATGTGGTAGTGGATGATGCAGGAATGGTGCCGATTCGCGCGCACTTTTCCAGTTGGGGAGAGATGATGAAACTTGAAGCTGAGCAATTGCCTTCTCATAAAAAAGCATTGAAACAACGTATCATTGAA
Source organism: Chitinophagaceae bacterium (assembly GCA_036402175.1). Lineage (GTDB taxonomy): Bacteria > Bacteroidota > Bacteroidia > Chitinophagales > Chitinophagaceae > DASPKM01. Next base: position 16,904 of record DASWTK010000142.1, read on the forward strand.
AAAATTGACGCGGGCGAAAGGATGCTGAAGAACGAATCCGATCTTGTTTCATTCAACCGGATGAAGTTTCTTACCGAATACCTTATTCCATTATCGCATGATCTTCGTCAAACACGCATTGCGCTGAACATTCAGCCAAAAGCCAGCTTTGCGGCCGTTTATCCCGATGTTGCCAGCATTTACGATAACAATGTTTTCAATGCAGATTACTTCGCTCCCGGTGAAGAGGCGCGCTTCTCACAGGCCAGGGCTGAACTTGGCAAGCTGCTTTTCTTTGACCCGATACTTTCAGGAAATAATGAGCGCGCATGCGCGTCGTGCCACAAACCCGAACTTGCGTTTACCGATGGTAACAGGCGCAGTATGAATTTCGACCGGGGCGACCTTCCCAGAAATGCTCCAACTGTCATCAATGCCGCTTTCCAGAAATCGCAGTTCTGGGACCTGAGAACGGGCACACTCGAAGATCAGCTGGATTCTGTGGTAAATAGCCCTGATGAGCTGCACAGTAATTTTGAGGATGTCATTTCAAGAATAGAGGCCAGTGATGAGTACAAAAAACTCTTCCATACTGCTTTCCCCGAAACCAAAACAGGTGGTATTCAACGGAAGCATGTTAAGATCGCTATCGCCGTTTATGAAAGAACGCTAACGGGCTTGAACAGCCGTTTTGATCAGTATGTTCGTGGCGATAAATCAAAGCTTACCGAAAAGGAGATCAACGGGTTTAATATTTATATGGGCAAGGCAAAGTGCGGAAGCTGTCATTATGCACCACTATTTTCTGGCGCACTGCCTCCTTCATTTGAATTCACCGATCACCGCAATATTGGTGTGCCAATGGAAGACAGCATGACCGTCTTCAAGGTTGATTCCGATACAGGCGCATCAAAGGTATTCAAGTCAGTGTTTACTCATTTTTCATTCAAAGTACCGACTGTACGCAATGTTGAACTTACCGCTCCTTATATGCATAATGGCGTGTACAAAACGCTTGAGCAGGTGGTTAACTTTTATGATCATGCGGGAGGTATTAAGTTCATTAAGGACATGCGACCCGGAATGAAAGGTCTTCCATTTTTTATGATCCTGCCATTTGAATTAAAACTTACAGAAACAGAAAAGGCCGACCTGGTTTCTTTCATGAAAGCCCTGACCGATACGACTTCATCACGGAATGTACCGAAGCGATTGCCGGAAATAGGCGGGAAATATGCGAAGTTAAATACTCGGGTGATCGGCGGAATTTATTAAGCTAAAGGGGCGAACATTGAGCTTTTTCGTTAATAATTATCTTAGCGGTAATACTGGTATTCTGCGTTAACGGGTTACTTTTTGTTGAGCGCTCTCCGGCGGATACGGCTAAGCGTTTCAGGAGTTATGCCCAGATAAGACGCAACCATATGCAATGGTAACCGCTGCGCAATTGCAGAATAAGATTCCATAAAATCATTATATCGTTCTTCTGCTGTTGATGAAAGCGCGTGTGCTATGCGCTTATCCTTTGCGTCGTTACGTTTCTGGATCCCTTCCCGGAAAGAAATACCGTAGGCAGGTATTTTTTCAATCATGTGCTGATGACCTTCTTTATTGATCAGCAAAACATCTGCGTCTTCGATCGCGTCGATAAAAACCGGTGACTTGTCGTTGGAAGTTCTCATAATGCCAGGGCTGATCCACCAATTCTCGGGCGCGAACTGAAGGATATGTTCTTTTCCTTTATCATCTATAATATAAGACCGTAGAATTCCCTTGCAAACAAAAGCACCATAACGGGCAGGCTCACCCTCTCTAACGAGGCATTCACCTTTCTGCATATTTTTTGGCTGGAATACCGAATGAATGATCGCGATATCCGCCTCACTCAAAGGAAAACTTCGTTCAAAATATGCCTGCAGAACTTCGAACATGTTGAGGACTTACTTAACGAATTTACTCAAATGACTGTATTAATATGCTGATAAATGACCACAATTCTGATATAAGGTGACGGTCATCATAGTTAACGCCTGCTCTGCCGGATTAGCTTGCAGGTAGAATTAGTTAACTTAAAAATACATACAATGAAATCTAACGCAATAATGCGCTTAGGTGTATTGCTGTTATCGTTTGGCGTTGCCAGCAATGCAATCGCGCAGGATACAATTCCGATCAAAACTTTACCGCCCGTTACCGTAACCGCGACTACCAAAAAAGTTCCCGAGAAGGTCTGGTACAGCTTCAAGGATTATTTTTCCACTGTATCTAATCCACAATGGTATAAGCTGAACAAAAATTATCTGGCAAGCTTTATTCTGGATGAAGATAAAAACAACGCGTTGTTCACCCAAAGGGGAAACCTGGTATATCATATCAGTTATGGTTATGAAAAAAGCCTGCCCGAAGAATTGAGGAAACAAGTGAAGGGCGTTTATTTTGATTATGACATCACGAGGGCGATCAAAGTGATTGGCGCTGATCGTTTGATCTGGGTAATTAATCTGGAAGATGCCAAAAATCTGATTATGGTGAGATTGGAGGAAGGAGAGATGGAAGAGGTAAAACGACTTGACAAGATGTGATCACAATCACAGATTAGGGAGGGATTTTGGGGATTACACAGAATACGGATCAGATTTCAGATTTTAGATCACTGATCGAGGATAACAGATCACAGATTTGAGAGGGATTTTGGGGATTACACAGATCTAGGATTACAAATTTCAGAACACGGATTTCGAATCACTGATCGCGAATCACAGATCACAGATTAAGAACGAATTTTAGGGATTGCACAGATTTTTTGCGCTTTCCTAAGTTTCGTTCTTTTTTTTGCTCCATCTGTGTAATCCTCAAATCCATAAAAAATCCGTGATAACCCCCTCACGATCTAAAAAATCCGTGATAAAAAATCCAAGCTATAAATTCTGCGATATAAAAATCAGCGCTTAAGAAAATCTGTGATCAAAAATCTGAAATCGAAAGTCCTTGATTTAACAAAACAAATCCTCCATCCAGCTACGGCACAATAATCTTTCAATCCTCATTCCCCAAATTGTATATTCATAACCCCACCAAGGTACATTCCCACCCCTTTTAACTTATTGATTATTAATTAATTAAAAGCCTCCGTTAACACCTTATCCGGGTATATAGGTTTACCTTGCAGCCGTTGCCGGTTATTCTATCCGCAACTAAATCTAAATAATGTCAAATAGTAAATCGGTTGTAATGGCCGGAACGAAAAGTACTTCAGGAAAAAGAATCACTGGTATTCTGGTTATCCTGGCAGTACTCGCAATTACAATCTCTGGTTGTAAATCGATGAACAAATCTCAGAAGGGCGCAGTAATTGGCGGTGCAAGCGGTGGAGCAGTAGGAGCAGTTGTGGGCCGCGCATTGGGTAATACAGCAATGGGCGCAATCATCGGCGCAAGTGTAGGCGGTGTTACTGGCGCTATTATCGGAAGAAAAATGGACAAGCAGGCTGAAGAAATTGCAAGGGAAATGAAAGACGCCGAAGTGATCAGGGAAGGTGAAGCAATTGTCATTAAGTTTAAAGAACAGGTCCTGTTCGCTTACGACCGCTCAGATCTTAATTCAACAGCTAAATCTAATCTTGATAAACTGAAGGATATCCTGGTTAAATACCCCGAAACCAATATCACAGTTATTGGTCATACAGACAGCAAAGGAACGAATGCTTACAATCAGACACTTTCTGAAAGTCGTGCTAATGCCGTTACCAATTATACCAATCAACTTGGTATCAGTAACAGCAGACTGACCGCTATCGGAAAAGGTGAAACAGATCCTGTTGCAACAAACACTACACAGGAAGGCAGTGCATTTAACAGGCGGGTTGAGTTTGTCATCACAGCTAACGACAAAATGAAAGCCGAAGCTCAGAAAGAAACCGGCAAATAAGTAACCTTAAGTAGCCTTTAAGTAGCCTTGCGTAATAGTGCAATGCATAACTGTATCAATTATATATGGGCATTAAAAGATCATTTTGATATTAACGCTAAAGAAAAATTTTAACGAGGCAGGGAATGCAACTGCATTCATTGCCCGTTTTTTCAGGGAAATCTTCAGTTTACCTTTTGAAGTTAAAGAGTTCATCAGGCAATGTTATGTCATCGGATATAAATCGTTGCCGCTGGTAGCAATCACAGGTTTTATCATGGGATTGGTGCTTACGATACAATCCCGTCCCACATTGGCTGAATTTGGTGCAGAATCGTGGTTACCCGGAATGGTTGCACTTTCTCTGATAAGAGAAATAGCGCCGGTGATCACAGCTTTGATCTGCGCAGGTAAAATCGCTTCCGGCATTGGAGCCGAGTTGGGTTCGATGAAAGTAACTGAACAGATCGATGCAATGGAAGTTTCAGGTATCAACCCATTTAAATACCTGGTGGTTACAAGAATTCTCGCAACAACATTGATGATCCCCGTATTGGTAATTTTTGCCGATGCTGTGGGAATATTGGGCGGATTCGCAGGTATCAACATCCATAGCGATGTGAATATGGTGAGATATTTTACGCAGGTAATTGAAAGTATCGGCTTTATTGATATTGTTCCTGCAACCATCAAAACGTTCTTCTTCGGATTTTTTATTGGAATGATCGGCTGTTACAAGGGATATAATGCAGCGAATGGAACCGAGAGTGTGGGTAAAGCCGCTAATTCGGCCGTAGTGGTTGCTTCTCTTAGCATATTCATTATCGATATGCTGGCTGTTCAAATAACAGATCTGTTTTATTAAAATTTATAATGATCCAGGAAACATTACAAATAAGAAAAAGACCAGTACGTGCTGTGTCAACACCGGTGATAAATGTCACCGGACTCTACAAATCATTCGGTAAGGACAATGACATTTTAAAAGGAGTTGATCTTTCAGTTCAAAAGGGCGAGAACCTGGTAGTGCTGGGAAGATCTGGTTCAGGTAAATCTGTCACCATTAAATGTATGGTAGGACTTGTGAGGCCAGACAAAGGAGTAATACAGCTTTTTGGGACCGATATCTCAACACTTAACAATGCCGAGCTTAATGCAGTCAGGGTGAAAGTTGGATTTCTGTTTCAGAATTCGGCTTTATATGATTCAATGAGCGTAAGAGAAAATCTGGAATTTCCTTTGAAGCGTCACTTTAAGAATTTAAGTCCTGAAGATGTGGATGTTGCGGTAACAGAAGTACTGGAGAGTGTAGGACTGGCGGAAGCAATTGACAAAATGCCTTCCGAATTGTCGGGAGGAATGCGAAAAAGAATTGGTCTCGCCCGTACACTAATTTTAAAGCCGGACATCATTTTATATGATGAACCTACAACAGGGTTGGATACCATCACATCAAGCGAGATCAGCGAACTGATTCTTTCTGTACAGGAAAAATATAAAACAACTTCTGTGATCATTACCCACGACATGGCGTGCGCGAGACTTACCGGTGACCGGCTCGTGATCTTAAAAGAAGGGGTGATCGTGGCAGAAGGCAATTACGATGAATTAGAAAAAAGCGAAGACCCATGGGTTCGTTCTTTTTTCATTTAATATCAAAAAATAATAATTATGAGTAAGGAACCCGGATCAAAGTGGAAACTGGGAATGTTCGTGACCATAGGATTGGTCCTTTTTGCTGGTACAATATATTTTGTAGGTAAGCAGAAGAATTTGTTTGGATCAACCTTTCATCTAACCGCAAAGTTCAAATCGGCCGGCGGACTTAAAGAAGGAAACAATGTGCGGTTTTCCGGTATAAATATCGGTACGGTGAATTCAGTTAAACTGACAGATAGTTTTGTGACCGTTGACCTTGTGATCAAAAACGATGTGCGGCCTTTCATTAAAACAGATGCTACGGCTACTATCGGATCCGATGGATTGATGGGTGATAAAGTGCTGACAATAATGCCAGGTGCATCTTCCCAGACTTCTGTAAAAGATGGTGACGTGATCGTTACAATAAAAGCCATAGATATGGACGATATAATGGCAAGTCTGAAAACTAATGTTGACAACGCAGGCATCATTACTGCCCAGCTTGCAGACTTTACCTATAAAATGAATAACGGCAACGGAATCCTGAACAAGGTTATCAGCGATCCTGGTTTTTCAAATAGCCTTCAGGCAACTCTGACAAACCTGCAAAACAGTTCCAAAGAATTCTCAACTTTTGCAAGAACTATGAATAATGATAAGGGTGCTTTGTCAACTCTTGTTAATGATGAAGCTTTCTCGGCTGAGATCAAAAAAACAGTAGCAAATCTTCAAACCACATCCAATGAATTCGCGCAGTTCAGCGCGAGCATGAATGAAGGCAATGGAACTTTGTCGAGGCTGATAACAGATGAGAAAATGGGAAGCAATCTTGATTCTACCATGTATAATATTCAGCAGGCAACAAGAAAGCTTGATGAGAATATGGAAGCGCTGCAGCATAATTTCCTGCTGAGAGGATTTTTTAAGAAGAAAGCAAAGGCGGATGCGAAGAAGGCAAATGAGTTGAAAAAGGAAGCCGCATCGCGATTGAAGATAGATAATCAGATCACGGGTGAGGTAAAATATAAGATTCAGGAATGATTGGATCACGGAGGAGACTGATAAGGATTAAACTGATCAGGGATTTGGTTGATCACGGGTGAGATGGATCACAGATTTGAAAAGGATTTTGGGGAATGATCACGGATTTAAAATGGATTTTGGGGAATGATCACGGATTTGAAATGGATTTTGTGGATTTCACGGATTTTTTAGGTGAGTTGTTGTTGCATTTTTATTGGTGGAGCAGGTGAGGAAGTGATGACTTGATCTGGCAATGGGGATTCGTGAATTCCATCCAGCGCACCTCATGTTCGTTTTTGGGTAACTTAGCGATATTTTTTTTCTATATAGCGCCTTGTAACAAAAGACTAATCTGTGCAATCCTTAAATCCCATGAAAGCCTCAAATCTATTTAAACACAATAAATCCGTGTTAAAGAAATCCATGCTAAAAAATCCGTGCTAAATCAATCTGTGCAATCCTTAAATCCCATAAAAGCCTCATATCTATTTTAACCACAAAAAATCTGTGATAAAAAATCCCTGATAAAAATCCTTATCAATCCGTGATCTATCTCACTTCGGTAATACAAATCCATTATAATACCTGCTCATCAAATAATCCTTATTCAATTTCTCGTCAGTGAATTTCCCCGAATCCTTATCCCAGATTACGCGTTGACCACTTCTAAAACTGATATTCCCCATCTGCGCTACTGTGGCAACATGGGCGCCTGCTTCAATTGAGCAATTTAATTCATTCATTTTGCGTGAGCGGACAACGCTGATAAAATTCTCCCAGTGTTTATCCAACCCGTTATCTGTTGGTTTAACAAGCGGCTTGCTGACCTTACTCTTGCTTTGCCTTTCCTCAATCACTTCCCATCCTCCACGATTCAATATCAGTGTTCCGTTATTGCCGATATACGCAATGCCGTGATCGCGGCCATACGATCCGTTGTCGATACCCATCGCATGATCCCATACCAGGTTGAAATTGTCGAACTCATATAATGCGGTGATTGTGTCAGGTGCTTCCTGTGCGAGATCGGGATAGGCGAATTTTCCGCCAAGTGATACCACTGTTTTCGGAACAGTTGCTTTCATTCCCAGCAATCCATAATCAAGTAAATGCACACCCCAATCGGTCATAAGCCCACCGGCATAATCCCAGAACCATCGGAAGTTGAAGTGGAACCGGCTTGCATTGAACGGTTTTGTTGGCGCGGGCCCTAGCCAGCTTTTGTAATCAACCCCGGCGGGTGGCGGCGAATCAGGTACTACCGGTGCAGGCTTCATCCAACCCTGATAACACCAAACCTTAACGGTGCGGATGTTGCCTAACTGGCCGGAATAAACATAATCTACCGCATCTCTGAAGTGTGACTGGCTGCGCTGCCATTGTCCTGCCTGCACAGCGCGGTTGTATCGTTTCTGCGCGGCAACCATAACCGCGCACTCAGTGATGGAGTTGCCTACAGGTTTTTCAACATAAACATCTTTGCCCGCTTCGCAGGCGTGTACCATCATCAGTGCATGCCAATGATCTGGTGTCCCTATGATCACAGCATCGATGTCTTTTTGTTCAAGCAGTTTGCGGTAATCGTTATAGGTCCTGACTTTCGACGCATCAACATTTAGTTTCGAAAGTTCATTCATTCGCCGGTCAAGCACCGATTTATCAACATCGCACAAAGCAACCAGGTTAACACCTTTCTGCTTTAGCGCTGAAGTGACATTAGCCCATCCCATGCCATTGATTCCAATAGCCCCGATGTTCACCTGGTCGGCCGGTGAAAAGCGATTCTTGAATATCGTAAAGGTTGATTGATCAATCGCGGATAGGAGGGTAGCACCCCCGATGAGTGTTGATGTTTGCTTCAGGAACCTGCGGCGATGCGACATAGGAAGATTTTTTATGACGAGTACTGAATTTACTTAAAGATGAAATCTTACGAAAATTTTTCCCGTCACTACCTCTTCATTGGCTGACGCTTCCAATAAGTCAAACTCCTCCACGCCCACTCAAACGGCCCGAAGCGGAAATACCTTAGCCAGATGTGACTGTAAATGATCTGCACTACCCAAACTGCAAGTACTACATAATACATTTCATATCGTTCGAGTTTGCCATACATGCCAAACCCGATACTGTAAAAGAATAATCCACACATCAGGGATTGCATCAGGTAGTTTGTAAATGCCATCTGTCCTACGGGTCGTAACAATTCAAACAACCATTTAAATACTCCTGATTTATACAGTAACATTATTAACCCGAAAATGCCTAACGATCTTAAAACTCTACCCAGCTGGTTAAACTGTATGACACTATTTTTCGCAATTTCAAATGAATTGAATCCATATCTGATATTTGGCTGCAATTGCAGGTACGTAAGAAAAATGCCGGCTGTCATGCCAATAATGAACATTGACAAATAAACATAGGTGTGCGCTTTGCCAGTAAGAATTCCCAATTTGAAAAAAGCCATTCCAAGGAACATAAATATCAATACGTCCCAGAATTCGAAGAAGAGAAATGTTACCAGCGAATTGATGTAGTCATCGGTTCTTTTTTTATAGATGTCCTCATAACTTCCCCTTCCTATCTGTCTTAATTTGGATTGGGTGTTTTTCATTTTTGCCTCAGGTGTCGATTTTTCCTTTAATGCCTGGTATGCACTCAATTGCGCGGTCTGCTTTGGGGTTAGTTTTACT
>DASWTK010000143.1:0-23993 GCA_036402175.1 Chitinophagaceae bacterium
AGCGCTATCGGAATATGGGGTGAGAAGCGTTTTGCAATGCGTATCTGGTTCGATCCGTCACGGCTAAGCGCGTACAATCTTACACCAGGTGATGTGCAGGCTGCGCTTCAACGCGAAAATGTTGAACTCCCCTCCGGTAAAATTTCGGGTAATACTACAGAACTGTCTGTAAGAACTTTCGGCCGGCTAACAACAGAAGAAGAATTTAATAACGTCATCATCAAAAACGTTGGAGGAAGTGATATCAAACTAAAAGATATCGGCGAAGCGGTGCTCGGCCCCGAGAACGAAGAAACGATCCTGAAAGAAAGCCGCATTCCGATGATCGCCCTTGCTATCGTTCCTCAACCCGGATCCAACTACGTTTCAATATCCAACGAATTCTACAAACGTTATGAGCAGCTGAAGAAGGAAGTCCCGAAGGACATTACGCTCGACATCGCAATGGATCAAACCCAGTTCATCAAGCGGTCAATCGAAGAAGTTGAAGAAACGCTCATCATCGCAATCATACTTGTAATACTTATCATCTACCTTTTCTTCCGCGACTGGATCATTGCCATCCGTCCGTTGATTGATATTCCCGTTTCTCTTATCGGCGCGTTCTTCATCATGTACCTCAGTGGTTTCACCATCAATGTACTCAGCCTGCTGGGAATTGTGCTTGCAACCGGACTTGTGGTGGATGATGGAATTGTGGTTACCGAAAACATCTTTAAGAAGATGGAGCAGGGCATGGACAAATGGCGCGCTGCAAGGGAAGGCTCAAAGGAAATTTATTTCGCGGTAATAGCCACGTCCATTACGCTGGCAGTGATCTTCCTCCCAATCATATTCCTGCAGGGATTTGTAGGCCGGCTTTTCCGTGAATTTGGTATTGTGGTGGCGGGCGCCGTGCTCATTTCAGCTTTTGTTTCGCTTACGCTGACGCCGGTGCTGAACGTGAAGCTCACACGAAAAAAACACAAACACACCTGGTTTTATAATAAGACCGAACCATTCTTCCGCGGCCTGGAAAATGGCTATCACAGGTCATTGAAAGCATTCATGCGCGCGAGATGGCTGGCATTGCCCATCATTGCTGTTTGCTTCGCCATCATCTGGTTCATTGGCAGCGGACTTCAATCGGAACTTGCACCAATGGAAGACCGCAGCCAGTTCCGCCTGCAGGTGACCGCGCCTGAAGGAACATCGTTCGATTACATGGATCAGTATGTTGACCGCCTATCTCAATTCATGATGGATTCTGTTCCGGAAAAAAAGATCATCATGTCTGTTACTTCACCCAGCTTCGCGGGTTCAGGTGCGGCTAACACCGGATTTGTACGCGTAACATTAACAGATCCGGGTGAAAGGACAAGGTCGCAGGATGAGATTGTAAAAATGGTGAACAAAAATCTTCCCCGTGTCCCGGAAGGACGCGCATTTGCGATACAGGAGCAAACGATTTCGGTTAACCGCCGCGGTGGCTTGCCTGTTCAATTTGTAATTCAAAACAACAATTTTGAAAAGTTGCGCGAAGTGCTACCGCAATTCCTTGAAGAAGCTAATAAGAACCCGGTATTCCAGGGAGTGGACGCAGACCTGAAATTCAACAAGCCCGAACTGATGATCAGCATCGACAGGCTGAAGGCAAGCGAGCTGGGAGTAAGCATTGAAGACATATCGCAAACATTGCAACTGGCGCTCAGTAACCGGAGGCTAGGCTATTTCATAAGACAGGGAAGACAATACCAGGTCATCGGGCAGGTTGCACGTTCTGACCGCGACGATCCGACAGATCTCAAGAATATTTATGTGAGAAACAATAGAGACGAGATCATTTCAATGGATAATCTTGTTACTATTTCTGACGAAACCACCCCTCCTACTATTTATCACTTCAACCGTTATAAATCCGCCACGGTTTCCGCCGGACTCGCACCTGATAAAACCATCGGCGATGGCATAAAGGCAATGGAAGAAATTGCAGACAAGCTGCTGGACGATACTTTTGCAACCTCGCTTGCAGGTAACTCAAGGGACTATGCCGAAAGTTCCGGAAATACAATGTTCGCTTTTCTGCTGGCGCTTGCGCTGATCTTCCTGGTGCTTGCCGCGCAGTTTGAAAGCTTTATCGATCCCCTGGTGATAATGGTAACGGTACCCCTGGCGATAGCCGGCGCGGTATTGTCACTCTGGATATTTGATCAGACGCTGAATATCTTTTCTCAGATTGGAATGATCATGCTTATAGGACTTGTAACAAAGAACGGCATCCTGATCGTTGAATTCGCCAACCAGAAAAGATTGCAGGGTGTGACCAAAAAACAGGCGGTGATCGACGCGGCGACTGCAAGGATGCGCCCGATACTTATGACCAGCCTTGCGATGTCATTGGGAGCATTGCCGATCGCCCTGTCAATCGGCGCGGCCGCAACAAGCCGTATTCCACTGGGTATCGTTATCGTGGGCGGAATCCTGTTTTCATTGGTGCTGACACTATATGTCATACCTGCCATGTATTCTTATCTTTCCACCCGGAAAAAGAAAAGCGAACTGGATGAGCTGGTACCGGCGGAACCGGTTTCCCTAAAAACAGAATTGGTATGAAGATGATCAGATATTGCTTGTTACTGTCAGCCCTGGTTGCAGTGAACATTTGTTACAGCCAGGTACTGACACTGGAAGAAGCTATTTCCACCGCATTAAAAAATAACTATAACATTCTGCTTGCACGGATTGACTCATCATCCGCGGCACTGGATAATTCATACGCCAATGCGGCATTCATTCCACAGATAAACGCAAATGCCGGAAGGATCTGGAACGTGAACGCACAAAAAGTGGAGTTTGCCGATGGAAGAAAACGTGACACTTCAGGCCTGAAGAATAATAACCTCAATGCAAGCGTGAACCTGAACTGGACACTGTTCGATGGATTGCGCATGTTCGCAACGAGAGACAGGTTGGCCGAACTGGTTCGACTGGGAGAATTCACCGTAAAAAATGAAGTGGTGAATACGGTTGCTTCCGTTATCACCACGTATTATAATGTTGTGCAGGAGAAACAGCAGCTGAAAGCAATTGAAGAGCAGATGAACATCAATGCTGAACGAGTAAAGCTTGCCGACAGAAAATTATCCGTTGGATTAGGAACCAAACAGGAGTTGCTGCAGGCACAAACAGATCTCAACGCGCAGAAAGCCGCGCAGCTTGGACAACGTACCGCCATTGAACAACTGAAGCAGCAGCTGAACCAGGTAATGGGTATTGACATCGCACGGGCATACGATGTGGCAGACACCATCCCAATCAATTCAACCATTCAGCTCGAAGACGTCAGAAGCGCGGCTGAATCAAATAATCCTCAACTCCTGATCGCAAGACAAAACATCGGAATTTCCAATATCGTATTGCGCGAGCGGAGGGCTGAGCTTTGGCCAACATTGAATTTTACTTCGGCTTATAATTTCACACGACTGAACAACAACGCGGTGGTGAATGTTCAGGCGCAACCACTGTTTTCACTGAACCGCGGACTCAATTACGGATTTACAATCGCCGTTCCTATCCTGAATAATTTCAATACGCGAAGGCTTATCAAACAAGCGCAGCTCGACATTCGCTTCCAGGAAACACAGTTGCAGAACCAGCGTTCATTGCTCGACCTCGGAATTTACAACGCGTTCAAGACCTATCAATTCCAGAAGCAGGCGCTGGATCTGGAAGAAACCAATATTCAGCTTGCAAAGGAAAATGTATTTATCGCTTTTGAAAGATACCGTCTTGGGGTATCAACCTATCTGGAACTGCGCGACGCTCAACAGAGTTTGGAGACCGCTTACAACAGGCTGATTGACGCGAGGTATAATACGAAGGTTGCTGAGACGGAGTTGTTGAGGTTGAGGGGGGATATTGTTAGGTAGTTTTGGGTTTGGGGTTTTGGGTTTCGGGTTTTCCAAAGACGTAGTTGTGGGGTTTTGGGTTTCGGGTTTTGTGTTTCCGGTTTTCCAAAGACGTAGTTGTGGGTTTTGGGTTTGGGGTTTTGGGTTTTCCAAGGGAGAGGGTTACAGAAGTTCGTCGCTGGTGAAGGCGAGTGGTAAGAGTGAGGTGGCGTTGGGAATAATAATGATCTTTCCTTCCTGGCCGCCGAGGATAAGGCGGATGGGGTGTTTCATTCTCTCTTCAAATTCCTGTAATGATTGACGGCATATTCCGCAGGGCGCTACGGGATGATCGCTTTTTACTTGTTTGCTCGCATAACTGATAGCGATAGTTGTTATTGGCGTATTTGGATAAAGCGACGAAATGGATGCAAGTAATACGCGTTCGGCACACAGGCCGACTGGATAGGATGCATTTTCCTGGTTGCTTCCCTTTACTATTTCTCCATTGGATAATTTCGCAACAGCGCCCACATGAAATTTAGAATAGGGAGCATAAGAAAGTTGAGTTGCTTCCTGCGCTTTCCGTAACAATAAGGAATCTTCTTCTGTAAGGTCGTTTATGGAATTGTAAACTTCGTATGAGAACTGGTATGTTTCCTGGTTCATTAATTAATTGTTTTAAACAACCTGTTCCACCTGATGCCCTGACCATAACTCATCCAGATAAGCCAGGCCTCTCCTACCACATGATCTTCGGGAACAAATCCCCAGAAGCGTGAATCCTGCGAACTGTGACGGTTATCACCCATCAGCCAATAGTAATCCATCTTAAAAGTGTACTTGTCAGTTTGCTGATCATTGATGTAAATCTTACCGTCGCGCATTTCAAGCTTGTTACGCTCATACACCCGGATTGCACGCTCATAAACCGTGTAATTCGCCGGGGTCAGCGTGAATGTTGCGCCTTTTTTAGGGATCCAGATAGGCCCGTAATTATCCTCATTCCACCTGTGCATTGTATCGTAAGGATAAACAGGATAAGGAGCGTTCAGTATCGGACTGATTGATTTTACCAGGCCATTTTTGATAAGTTTCTGCTTCGCATCATCGGTAAGCAGCATCGTATATTCATTTGCGTTACCGGTTGGCGCTACCTCGTCGGTATTGAATATATCAAGGTCGTATTCATCCTTCATTACTTCTTCATCAAACTGCTGGCCATTAGTTACCACAGTATATTTTATCTGCGATTTTGGCGGTACCACGCCCGGTTTTCCATCGATATAAATAACCGCGTTGCGGATCTCGAGCGTATCTCCTGCAATCGCTACGCAGCGTTTAATATAATTTTCGCGCTTGTCAACCGGCCGTATCACCAATGGGAACTGCTCCGGATTCGACAAAACCAATTGACGCCCTGCGTCAACATTGCCATTGGATACTTCACGGATCACCTGGTAGTAGGGAACTTCCGACTGGAAGCCTGTCCGGTTGATAACAGTATCCCCTGCAGGGAAATTAAATACCACCACGTCGTTGCGCTTCACCGGAGCTGCAAACCAGCGTTTATAGGGAATGGTGATGGCTTCTGAATACGACCTTGAGCTGGTGCCTGGCAACGAATGATGCACAAATGGCACAGCCAGTGGCGTATTGGGAAGCCTGGGTCCGTAACTCAACTTGCTTACAAAAAGGAAGTCGTTCACCAGCAAAGTCTTTTCCATTGAGCCGGTAGGAATGGTATACGCCTCGAAAATGAAGGTGCGGATGAGCGTGGCCGCTACTATCGCGAAGATCCCCGCGTCGATCCATTCCCTGGCGGCTGACTTGCGATGGGCTTTTACGGCCTGAACACCGATGAACTTTTCTTTGGGATCATACCCTATTGCAGGAAAATAAATGAAAGGAATAAGGCTGGCTGCCGCATGTTCATGAAATTTGAACTTGCCGAAAGTTTTAACCCATTCGATATAGATTCCCATGGTAATGAACCACCCTACAACCGGAATAAATTGCCAGAAGAACCAGTGCCGGGGACGTTTTGCGGTTTCAAGTATGACCCATGTATTGTAGAAAGGCATCCAGGCTTTTGAAGGGGGTACGCCGGCCTTTTCAAACATCTTTGCCAGTCCGGGCGCCGGTAACATTACCAGCAGGAACTGAATCAGGAAAATCACCAGGATGTCGTTTACCATTTATTCGGGCTGTTTTTTAGATTCGGGCAAAAATACCAATATTTAGTTAGCGGACGATATCACTTTGTCCGGCGTTTAGAATGCATTATAGGTGGCATTTTCAGGTAAAATGTTACATTGAAGAACAGATTTATATTTTTGAAGCATGCAAGTGTTCACTATTCGGGATATTGAGAACCTTACCGGCATCAAGGCGCATACCCTCCGGATCTGGGAACAGCGTTACCAGCTAATGGTTCCGGAGCGGGAAGCGGGTCATCATCGTGCATACAGCAACGACGATCTCAAACAATTGTTAAAGATCTCAACGCTGTATCACAACGGTTATAAGATATCAAAAATTGCGGCCCTCAGTAAGGACGACATCAGCAGGCTTGCCCTCGATACACTGGTGCTGCAGGATCCTTTCGCTATTTATGTCAACCACCTGGTAGAAGCCGCTGTTGATTTCGATGAAACCCGGTTCGAACAGATCATACAAACCGCCGTGCTTCATTATTCTTTTGAAAAAACAGTTTTCAAAATATTGTTCCCATTTCTTAACAAGGTCGGTTTGTTATGGATGACCGGTCATGTGGTACCTGCAATGGAACATTTCGCAAGTGCCCTGATCAGGAAAAAAATACTTGTGGCAATTGACGGAGCAGTTAAAATGCCTCCGAAGAACAACAATGTCGTTTTATTGTTCACTCCCGAAGAAGAACGGCATGAGCTGCCATTGCTGATGATGTTATACCTCTTAAAGAGGAACGGCGTAAAAACGGTGCTCATGGGTCAGCATATTTCGTTAGATATTCTTGAAACGTACTGTAAACTGAAACCTGTCACCCATCTATACGCGCATATCATTACTTACCTGCAGCGGTCCGACATTGAAGAGTATGTTGCTGAACTGTCGGGCAGGTTCATTGAAAAGCAGATCATCCTCTCCGGCTCTGTTGCCGAATCGGTGCAACGAAAGTTCACCAATGTCCGC
This sequence comes from Chitinophagaceae bacterium, assembly GCA_036402175.1. GTDB lineage: Bacteria > Bacteroidota > Bacteroidia > Chitinophagales > Chitinophagaceae > DASPKM01. Next base: position 7,041 of record DASWTK010000143.1, read on the forward strand.
ATTCTGAAAAATGCTGATGAAATGTTTGCATTCAGCAATGAGGTATGACCAACCAGCAAATTAAAACCAGGCAAATAAAAAAGGCCTGTCGTAATCCGACAGGCCTGAAAAAAGGGTACTTTGTTTCTATGGAAGGGTAATTTCTTTTACATGTCCGTTCCATGTAAGCAATGCCTTGTTATCGCATTCGCCGGCGCTACCAAAGTCAAGGAACAGTTCCCTGTTATTGATCCTGATCTTCAGGATTCCCTTTACGATCCATGAACAGGCAACAGGTTTGATAAGTGGTGTTTCTGTATTCTTGTTTACAGTTACTCCATTTGCATAAGTGGTTTTGGAGCGACCTTCAATTGAATACACATCGTCTCTTACAGTCAGCGTTTCCATACCTCTCACCTGTGTAACTGTTTTTACTTTTTCATATTTGAAGCCACGACCGGTTGGCCAGGTAACCTTGCCATTGATCACAACTACGGAATACTGGTGAACATTTCCTTCTGTTTGATTTTTGATGATCTTGGTTCCTTCAATGTGTGCGCGGTTTACAAAATAATTGCGGAAAGTAATGGTAAGCACAGCGCCGGGTCTGCGAATTGGTTTTGTATAGTGAAGAATGATGGCGCCTTTCCTGAATTTACCGTCACGGCAAATACATCCATCGCCATAATCGATCACTACAGTTTTCGGATAAGTGGAATCGTTAGGTGTTACTGTGATGGTAGCACAGGGTCCGAGCCTGCCAGACAGTTCGGCGAACAGGTCGATGTTCGCATGAATACCCAGGCCAAATGTTACGTATCCGGCCCTGCCCGCAGCTTCCAGGTCTGCATCAGCGGAGAATCCGATCTCAGCGGATTCTTCATATTCCGCGTCTGCCGCCGCGTTTTCTTCAGAGATTGTTACAGCTTCTTCATCTGCTACGGGTTCAGTTGCCGCGCTGTTGTCTTTCTGACAAGAGAACAGCAGTGTTGCTGAGAAGAACAGGAATACTCCCAGTAATTGTTGCAAGTTGATCTTAATTGATTTCATGGCTATACTTTTAGGGTCTCGCGAATTTGTTTACAGGACTTTGGAACGAAATGACATTCCCTGGTTTAATGAACATTAAAAAAAAATTGGCAGTACGCCTGCAACCTTTCTTATTTTCGTTGATATTCAATCATAAGACAAAATGAATGATACCATTATAGACCTTAGGTCCGACACATTCACGAAGCCCACAACGGGAATGATGCAGGCTATGATGAATGCGGAAGTTGGCGACGACGTATTTGGAGAAGATCCCACAGTGAATGAACTTGAGACAAGAGCTGCCGCGATGTTCGGAATGGAATCGGCGCTTTACTGCCCAACGGGCACTATGTCGAACCAGGTTGCTATCAGAAGTCATACAAACCCGGGCGATGAAGTAATATGTGATAAGACCGCGCATGTATATCTGTATGAAGTGGGCGGAATCGCTGCCAATTCATTTTCACAGGCAAAAACAATTGAAGGAAAACATGGAAGGATCACCGCCGCGCAGGTGAAAGAAGCAATCAATCCCGAAGATATTCACAGGCCTCCTACTTCACTGGTATGTCTTGAAAATACCGCTAACCGCGGAGGTGGTGGTTGTTATAAAGTGAGTGATATAGAGCCGATAAAAAAGTTGTGCGAAGAACATAACCTGAAGCTGCATCTTGACGGCGCAAGATTGTTCAACGCGCTTGTTGCAAATAATGAAAAGCCTGCCCAATACGGGAAGCTGTTCGATAGCATATCAGTTTGTCTGAATAAAGGTCTTGGATGCCCGATCGGAAGTTTGCTTATCGGAAACAGGAATTTTATACTTAAGGCAAGGCGTATTCGCAAATTATTTGGTGGAGGAATGCGCCAGGCAGGATATATGGCTGCGGCGGGAATTTATGCGCTCGAAAATCATATCGGAAGGCTGGCGGAAGATCATGCGCATGCAAAGCAGATTGCCGCTGCATTGGAAAAAAAATCATTTACCGGTGAGATGCTTCCGGTGGAAACGAACATATTATTGTTTGAAGTAAAAGGCCGGACAGCTCAGCAGCTTGCTGAAGCATTTAAACAGCACAACATACTCACGATACCCATGACCCCTGCACAGATCAGGATGGTGCTGCATCTGGACGTGACGAAAGAAATGGTGACCAGAGTTGTTGAGGCTATCAATAGTTTATAGCGGCCGGGTTATTCTAAATATTGTACCCTTCTTTAAATTATTTCAATGTGTAATAAAAAAATGAACCGGCTAAAGAATTAGCCGGTTACGTTGGGGTTTAAGAACCTTTTTTCGGGTACGGTTCAAAAACGGGCTTGTATATGGATATTGGATTTACTGGAGTTTACTAAAATTTATAGATGCATTTATTCATCAGGATCTTATTTTGAAGGTCCCTCACCGATACAACATAATAACCCGAAGGCAGGTTGCTGATTGACGTCTTGAAGTTCCTGTCGAGTTCTGTTCCTCTCATATACTGTTTGATCTTCGATTGTCCGCGAAGGTCTATAAGGCGCACAGCTAACGTATTTTCGATGGATGATATCTCACCGAAAATACTGCTGCTTCTGCCGATGATTGCTGTCGATTGATTATTTACCGAACCAGGTCCGGCAACAGAAATGGATACGATCTGTGATATATAAGGAGAGTAAGTTTCTTTTGTGATCCGAAGCCTGTAAAACGACTGACCTGAAACATTTCGGTCGGTAAAAGTATGAATGGCTTGCTGACGTGTTGATGATATGAAAATGGTGCGCAGCGGAACAAAGTTTATACCGTCAGCGCTTTTTTCAAGGTTGCAGGTTACGTCTTTTTCTTCTGAAGAGAATTCCCACGTGATCCTCGCGCCTGAGGATACCTGGATAGCCTGGAAATTTTTCAGAATTATATTATCAACGTGAAACAGCGCAGCCGGTCGTTCGGCCCGCAAAACGGTGAAACCGGCAAGCATTAAAAATACTACCAGAGTAGAATTTTTCATAGTTCAGATTTACGGTTTTTTAAGGGACAGATTTTTTTGCGCCTCTATTCAAAACGCAGCCGAAAAATAGATTGCAGCATCTACGTATGCCAGTAAAAACCGCAGTATTTGCTGCATTTAGGGGTTTTTACTTAAACTGGTTTTCCGCATACCAATCACTTGTGTTCCTAAGCTTTAAATAGGAGATTTACATCGTATGCCTCCTCGTAAAATAACTGCGGAAATGCACTTAGGTTACTATTTTTACCTTTAAATAAAAAAAGGATGTTCCCTTCAACTTCTCCCACGGACACGAATGCATGGAAAGCATTGACAGCACACCAGCAGGAAATGCTTCAGTCGCACTTGCGTGACCTTTTCAAACAGGATCCCGACCGGTTCAGCAACTTTTCAATCAGGCTGAACGACATCCTGTTTGACTATTCAAAGAATATAGTTACCGATGAAACCATGGGGTTATTACAAGCGCTTGCCGGTGAATGTGGATTGAAAGATGCAATAGACGCTATGTTCAAGGGAGAAAAGATCAACCGGACCGAAAACAGATCTGTTCTCCATACAGCATTGCGAAATTATTCAGGCCAGCCTGTGCTGCACGACGGAAAAGATGTGATGCCTTCCATTCAAAAGGTACTTGATCAGATGAAGGAATTCAGCAATGCTGTGCACAAGGGTGAATGGAAAGGATATACCGGAAAAAAGATCCGTTACATCGTAAACATAGGAATAGGCGGCAGCGATCTTGGTCCCGTTATGGTAACCGAAGCGCTGAAGCCTTACTGGCAGAAAGACATTCAGACATATTTCGTGAGTAACGTTGATGGTACTCATATAGCCGAAACACTTAAAAAGGTAAAGGCCGATGAAACGCTCTTCCTGGTTGCTTCAAAAACATTCACCACGCAGGAAACAATGACCAATGCATTTACCGCAAGGGCATGGTTCCTCGACAATGCAAAAGATGAGGCGCACATTGCGAAGCATTTCATTGCGCTATCCACAAATGAAAAGGATGTGGTGAAATTCGGGATCGATAAAAAGAACATGTTTGAGTTCTGGGATTGGGTAGGCGGACGCTATTCGCTATGGAGCGCTATCGGCTTATCGATCGTGCTTACTATCGGCTACAACAATTTTGAACAACTGCTCAAAGGCGCCCACGCGGCCGATGAACATTTCAGGAACAGTCCATTTGAAAAGAACATTCCCGTGATCATGGCGCTGCTTGGACTATGGTACACCAATTTCTTCAACGCGCAATCAGAGGCCATACTTCCCTATGATCAGTACATGCACCGATTTGCCGCATATTTCCAGCAGGGTAATATGGAAAGCAATGGAAAATCTGTCGACAGAAACGGTACACCCGTTCAATACAATACCGGCCCTGTTATATGGGGAGAACCCGGAACAAATGGTCAGCATGCTTTTTATCAGTTGATCCACCAGGGAACGCTGCTGATACCATGCGATTTCATTGCGCCTGCTATCAGTCATAACCCAATCGGCGATCATCATGTAAAGCTTTTATCTAATTTTTTCGCACAGACAGAGGCGCTGATGAACGGCAAACATCCCGATGAGTTGAGAAAGGAGAATGTGCCGGATGAATTGATACCATATAAGACATTCACAGGAAACCGGCCTACGAATTCGATTCTGGTGAAAAAAATTGACCCTTTCACTCTTGGGGAACTGATAGCATTGTATGAGCACAAGATCTTTGTGCAGGGCGTGATCTGGAATATTTACAGCTTTGACCAGTGGGGAGTGGAATTGGGAAAGCAGCTTGCGAATAAGATTTTACCTGAGCTGGATAAGGATGGGGATGTTGGATCACACGATTCTTCGACTAATGGGCTGATTAATGAGTATAAAAGATTGAGGAAGGAATGAGGAGGTGTGATGTAAATTCAAAATGTAAAATGAAAAATGCAAAATAAGAAACCCTATTTTGCATTTTTCATTTTACATTTTGAATTTTTTATTCACTCCAAATTAATGCACTATCCGCTGCACATGTCGTTTTCCGCCCGGATGAGACAACTCAACCACAAATACTCCTCTCGATACTCCGTTCAGTGATACTTCCTGCGTACGATGCTGCAATTGCTTCTGCTGAACCAGTCTTCCCGCGTTATCAAATAATCTGAATGTGATCGATTCATTGCTTTGACCGTTAAGCCTCATCAGCAAACTGCCTGGTCGCACAGTTAGGTATTCTACAAACTTCGGTGATGCCTTGCGGTTAAGCGTTACGACAGAAGAATACGAATACTTTCCATCAACATCAATCTGCTTCAATCTGTATGAAACATTATCGGTACCAAGATCAACAAGCGCATCAGGGAAGCTATAGTCATTAGCGGTTGAGCCGGAAATGGAAGGCACAAAACCAATCTTCCTGAATCCTGCTTCGTGTTTGTATTTGCGTTCTACATCATAACCGGCATTGTTCACTTCATTCTCAACTTTCCAGAACAACCTGTTCTGTTTATCTTCCACTTTTCCGGTAAAGCTGGTGAAATTCACCGGCAATCCCGCGCCGGTCAGCGTTGTAGCCCACATTCCATATCCATGGGTGCCAACAACAAGCCTGTTATCAACTGGCCTTAACGCAAGGCTTGTTACTAACGCATTACCAATTTCCGCTGCTCCCTCCTGTGTCCACGAAGTGGTGCCGGGGCTTGCGGAATTGATGGTTGCCTTATATAAACCGACAGACGTACCCACAAAGTATTCCACTCCGTCATTGGTGATTGCGATCGCTGAACTTCTATAAGACGGCAACGTTAATGTTCCTTCCACATTCAACCAGGTAGGCGTAGCCGAATTTGCATTGCCTGTCCACCACACGCTGTTCACGCCATAATTTGAGAAAGTTACCAGCACCGTATCATCGTTGCGTGGGTTCACCGAAATGCTGCTGATGTTGCCAACCGGAAACGCTCCTCCTGTAATAACGGTTGCAGCTGCTGCCGCGTCTGCATTCACCGGATCATCCAATCTGTACAATCTTCCTTCATTTGTACCTACAAAGAGGCTGGCGGTTGAAACATTGTAAGTGCCGCGCGTTGTTGCAAGAGCAGTGATCTGCGCCTTCGGCGTTGATCCATCGCCGAGGTTCGACTGAAACCACGTAAGGTTAGTCCAGTTTGCGGTAGTTGCAGTAGACGCGGAAGTATTCCTGTACAAGCTGCTATCGCTTGCGTAATACAGGTTTTCTGTGTTATCCGCATCAAGTTTGAATAAGGTGACAAATAAGCCGGCATTCGATGCGGTATTGGGCCGGATGTTTGTACCGGCTAACAGTCCGCTGGTTGAATTTCTGCGATAAATTGGTCCCGACTGGAATCCAACATACTCGTACTGCTGCCCCCCAATGATATCGCTTATACCAACCGATACGCCATCACCGCCAAAGACCAATTCAAAATTCGAACCTGTTCCACCAACGTTCCTGGTAGATCCGTTGTCCTGAGCGCCGCCCAGCACTTTTCCATTCGCATTGCGGGGATCAAGTGTAATATGATAGTACTGATAAGTACGAAAGCCCACTGAAATGTCTGTCCATGCCACCGTAGCTGCAAGGTTATTCGTTGTTCTCTGAATGCCACCATCGTTACCGCAGATCATTACAGCGGGATTGGTGGGATCAAATTCGATACTGTGTATATCAGGATGAGAATTCAGATACAGTCCGTAAGAGGAAGCAGATACATATCCTCCTATCCTGGTATAGTTCATGTTCGTGGCAAATCCGTCGGTTGACCGGTAAATGTTCGTTCCGCCGATGAACACTGTATTCGGATCATCGGGTTTTACTGCAATCACCAGGTCATATCCCGTCTGAACAGCAAAGGGATCGTTTCCTGAAGATCCTCCTGGTTCGTTAGGTAAGTTATTGCTTCTGTCTTCCCAGGTACCCAGCGCCTGGTCCCATTTATAAAATTCTGCTTCGATGCTGGGATATACATCACCGTCATCATAAAGCGCATAAAGAATGTTCTGATCACTTGGGGCGAGGGCCAGTACTACCCTTCTGTAACTGCCGTTGACATCCCAGCCCATGGGATTTGTAGCCGCACCGTCCCCGGCTATTTTTGTCCAGTCGCCGGAGTTGCCGGTAGTGGTAGTCCAAACACCTGGTGTATTCACTGTTGGGCAACCATCAGAAGCCGAACAGCTGAGTCCTGAGAATGATGCGTATAATCTTGTTCCCGCTGAATTTACAATAACATCGGCCACCCAGGCAGTCGAGATAAATCCCGATCCGGATCCTAACACCAGCGTCCATGTTGTACCACCGTCCTGCGACCGGTAAATTGACCCTAAAGCGGCAAAATAAACATCGCCATTTGCCGGGTTCACAATCACTTTAGATATAAAATCCTGTCTGGCATTGAATGTTTCTATCGCGGTAGTATTGGAATTTACAAGCCTTGACCAGGTTTCACCGTTGTCTGTGGACTTATAGATGCCATTGCCCATATAACTTGCCCCTGTTCCGCTTGCACTGTTACCTACTGCTTCGCCGGTAGCATAATACCATGTATCCTGGTTTCCAGGCCGGGGATCCTGAGCAATACTCGTAACGCTGAATAACTGGTTGGTCGGACTCTTACGCGTCCAGGTAGCGCCATTATCTGTCGATTTGAATACGCCCCCGCTGACACCACCTGCAAGCAGGGTTTGATTGGATGTGCCATTGAATCGAACATCGTATACTATAGAGCGGGTCCTCCCTCCTAAATTCTGAGGTCCCTGGAAAGTATAGGTATTAGCCATTTCCCGGGCGGAAAGCTGGCGGGCGTAAATTTCCTTCGCCTGAGAAAGTTCCCGCTCATAAATACCTTCCGGGATTTTACCGGTTGCAGGATCCTTCACCAGGTTAAAATCATATTCCTGGCGCGCTACAGGATCATCAAATGCTTTCATTCGCTGGTACTCTTCAGAACCCTTTCCGGCGAAAACATCGGTTTGCTCCTGGCGGGAATAAATAAAAATAGCAGCCATCGCCGCAATAACTATCAGGAAGCCAAAAATAATTTTGGAGTAAAATGACTTCTTCATCACAAGCTGGTTTAGGTTTATGGTGTAAGTTGAATGAGGCTGCTAAAGGTAATTAATCGCTTTATTCTTCCGATAAAGTTTGCTCAGTTTATTTACGATTTTATGGCAGGATTTATAAACATTTTTACCGGATTGGGAATAAAAAAAGCCTTCGGTCTGAAGGCTTCTCTTGTATATCATTAGAAATTAAGTATTACCATTTGTCTACTTCCTCTGTGCCGCTGCCGGTAGGTGTGGTAGTTGTAGTGGCAGTAGTGGTGGTAGTAACCGGAGTTGCGGTAGTGCCATTACTGCTTGCTTCGATCTCCGCTGCAATATCTTCGCTCTCATTCTCAGGCTGATCGTGGTTATACGCGTCGAAATCGAAATCAGGCATCAGTTCTGTCTTCACATAATCAACTGCCTCGTTCAAAGCTTTGATGAATTTGTTGAAGTCCTCCTTGTACAAAAAGATCTTATGCCTGTCATATCCGTCGGCATTGAACTTTTTGCGACTCTCAGTAATGGTGAGATAATAATCATTTCCTCTGGTAGCCCTTACATCAAAGAAGTAGGTCCTTCTTTTTCCAGCACGGATACGCTTGCTGTAAATGCTCTCCATTCTTTTGTCATTGTTTTCGTACGCCACAGTTGGTTCTTTTTAGCAGTTATAATTTTCTTGTTAAAGACAGGCACAAATATATGATTGTTTTTGAAACGGCAAAATGAGGATTAAAAAGTTTTTCACTGCAGAAATTACGGTCTAACATTATGAAAATGAAGCCGCTTACATGCCATGTTGCCGCTCCTGCTGTTGCTGACGGTATAAATGCGCATAGTGGCCTCCGGCCGACAACAATTCCTCGTGCGTTCCCTTTTCTACTATTTCACCTTCTTCCAGGACAATGATGTTATCGAACGAAAAGAGTGAAAATATCCGGTGGGTGATGATAATGGCCGTTTTATCGTTCAGGTACCTGTACAGGTTACCAATGATCTCTTTCTCCGTCCGGGCGTCAACAGCACTCAGGCAATCGTCGAAAAGCACAATGCGCGGATCTTTTACCATCGCCCGCGCTATTGAGATGCGCTGTTTTTGCCCGCCGCTCAGTGTTACCCCCCGCTCCCCGATCATCGTATCGTATTTATTGGCAAATCCTTCAATCTCCTTCTCAACACTGGCATACCTGGCCGCCTCCTCCACTTTGCCATTCAGCTTGCCCTCCTCGCCAAACTGAATATTCCCGCTAACGGAATCACTGAAAAGGAAAACATCCTGGGGCACATAACTGATCTGCCTGCGCAGATGCTGCAGACTTGTTTGCCGTATGTCGGTTCCATCAATGGAAATGGTACCGTTTGTCGGATCATAAAAACGCAAAAGCAACTGCGCAATGGTGGTCTTCCCGCTACCGGTTCTGCCAATGATCGCCACCTTCTCTCCCTTCCTGATATCCAGTGAAAAGTTTTTCAGCGCATGTATGCCGGTGTTGGGATAAACGAAATCAACTTTTTTGAATGAGATCGCTCCTTCGAATGGCTTGTTCACAGGTTCAGTTGGGTCCAGTATCTCCGACTGCGTATGCAGGAATTCGTTCAGCCGCTTCTGGGAAGCCGCCGCCCGCTGGATCATGCTGGCTGTCCACCCTATTGCGCTTACCGGAAAACTCAGCAGGTTGATGTAAATAACAAATTCCGCGATGGTGCCGATGGTAATGCCTGAATTGCCGTAAATGGCATACATGCCACCGATCATGATTGTAAGCAGTGTGCTGAGGCCAATCAGCAGCGACATCGAAGGAAAATACAATGCTTCCACTTTCGCCAGGCCAATTGCATTGTTTTTATAATCGTCGGCATTCTTCGTGAAAAATCCCAGCATCGCTTTTTCCTGAACAAATGACTTGATCACGCGAATGCCTGAGTAAGATTCCTGCGCATTGGTGGTAAGGTTTGACAATTGCGATTGTATGCGCTCGCTTTTTCGGTTGATGATGGTGTTTACCTTATAAATGGTGAGCGCAAGTATTGGCAATGGCGCAAGTACGTATAAAGTAAGTCTCGGTTCGGTATTGAACATGAAGAATACACTGAAGCCGATAGTGGCGGCAAGGTTGATGAAATACATCAGGGCAGGCCCGGTGTACATTCGCACGCGGCTGACGTCTTCCGCCATACGGCTCATCAGGTCACCGGTACTATGCGTTTTGTAGAAATTCGCATCCAGCTGAAGATAATGCGCGAATATTTCGTTCTTCTGATCGAACTCTATATGACGGCTCATCACAATGATGGTTTGCCGCATAAGGAACATGAAGAACCCTCCCAGTAATGCAAGCAGCAGGATCACAATGCCCGACCATAAAACTTTCTGCCCGAAAGTAAGTTCATTAGCCTGTACCGCATCGATCATCTCTTTCACCAATACATCATACCGCGAATGCTTGACCTCCGCTTTTGACTGCTTATCAGCATAACTTTCCTGGTTGGTATTCCTTACAAGCTCTATCTCCATTTCATCAACAACAAATCCCGTAAGCTGTGGTGCAAGGATCCTGAAGTAGTTCGACAGAATGATGAACAGTATGCCAAGCAAAAACCGGTAACGGTATTTCCAGAAGTACTTATTAAGAACCTTGAGATGCTTCAAAACAAAGTTTAATTTATTCTAATTATCAGGTGCGAGTCTTTACAACAATAAAGCCAGCATACGAAAGACAGTATGCAAAATTAACTCCCCAGTCTAAACAAAATGTGAATCTATGATGAATGGAACAGGTTATTCATCAGCTGAAGACTGATTTTATATTCACAATAGCCTCCCTTGTGAGATCGCGGATGCCATCAAAATCACCCTTGTCCACCAGCTTACCCGATACCAGCTTGCTTCCCATTCCCACAGCCACCACACCGGCATCAAACCATGCTTTCAGGTTTTCCTTTGTGGTATCTACTCCTCCTGTGGGCATGAACAGCATTCCGGGGAAGAGGTCCCGGATGGCGGTTATATAAGAGGGGCCGACTAAATTTCCCGGAAAAATTTTTACCAGCTTCGCACCAGCTTCTTCAGCCTTTGATATTTCGGTGGGTGTTAAGCAGCCAGGGATCCAAAGCAATCCGGCCTCATGCGTAATTTTTCCAACTGCAGGTTCAATGGTAGGACAAACGATAAAATCAGCGCCTGCTTCGAGGTACCGGGCCGCCTGCGATTCATTTTTTATAGTTCCGATTCCCAGTTGCAATCCGGGCATTGATAACGACGCTTCCTTTTTCATCGCTGCAAAATTCACCAGGGCATTCGGACCGCGATTGGTGTATTCTAACAGTCGTATTCCGGCATCGTATAATGATCGCAGAATATTGATGCTTGTTTTAACATCATCATGATAAAAGAGCGGCAGCAACCGTTGCTGCAGCAATGCGTCAAGTACCGGTTGTTTTTTATGCATATTTTGAATAACCCTCCATGATCTCTTCAACCGAAGATGTGGTGGCATCGCCTTTGATAAATAATTTATTGAACGCGGCCGCGGTTGCAAATTCAATTATTTGTTGTGCTTCCCATTGCCGGCAGTGTCCGTAAATAAGTCCCGCCATGAAACAATCACCGCTTCCCACTTTATCTACCACTGTGTCTGTTGCGTATTCTTTTGAAACATGCAACTGATTGTTTTTATATAATGCAGTATAATACTGAATGGTGCCTGTATGATCGAACCGGAAAGTATTTGCTACCGCTTTGCAGTGGGGAAAGTTTTTAATGATCGATGCTGATGTTTCGGTTGCCTGCTGAAGATAAACTTCTTTCAGATCTTTCTTTTTCAGGTCAGGATCGGCGTGAATTCCCAGCATGATCTCTGCTGCCCATACATTCCCCATGATAAGATCGCATAGGTCCGCAAGCGCGGGCATGATCTCTGATGGCTGCTTTCCATACTGCCAGAGCTTAGCGCGATAGTTAAGGTCAACGGAAACCGTAATTCCTCGTTCACGGGCCGCACGCAATGCTTCGAGGCAGACGTCGGCGGCGCTTTGGCTCACAGCAGGACAAATTGCGCTGAAATGAAACCAGCTTACATCCTGCAGCACCACATTCCAGTCGATAGTACCAGGTTGCAGCTCTGCAAATGATGAATGCGCGCGATCATAAATGACGCCCGCGTTTTTTACATCAAGTCCCTGCGGAAGATAATATAATCCGATGCGATCGCCACGAAGCTGAACAGCGGATGCATCAATGTTATTGAGATTTAAATATCCCGTGAGTTGACGACTGAGGTAATTATCAGGTATCGCGGTGCAATAGGCCGATGGTTGATTCCATCTTGCCAGCGCAGTAGCAACATTCAGTTCCGCGCCTCCTATATGAACTGGCATCTGGTTGGACCGGATCCATCCTCCTTCCGTATCGGGCGACAGCCGCAGCAATAATTCACCGAAACATAAAACTTTTGCCATCGGTAGCGAAAATAGGAAATAACGCAACGCTACCATACATGGGTTGCGATGGAATCTCTCTTATGCGCCATGACTACCGGAAAAGAAAAGGCGGAGGTACCAGGCTCATAAAAACCAGTACGTCCGCACTTTTATATGACTGCTTGCTTTAGAAAGGTGCTGGATTGCCTGTCACTCAATCATTTTATAAACTCTTACATAATCCACAACCAGTGAAGCCGGGAAAACCGTGTCATCCACACCCTGCGCTCCACCCCAGTTTCCGCCAACCGCAAGGTTCAGCAGCAGATGGAATCTTTTGTCGAATGGCCAGGTTGGAGAACCCTTTCCTTCATTCACGAAAGTGAATACAAGATTGTCATCGAAGTAACCTCTGACGGCATAAGGTGTCCAGTCGAGCCGGTAATTATGAAAATCAGTGATCGCGGTTGGGATCAGTTGCCCGCCGCTCTTCTGTGTTCCTATGCTGTGATTGTAAGCCTGCGTATGTACACTAAACAGCACTTTGTTGGGATCATACCCTACGTGTTCCATGATATCAATTTCGCCGCTCTTCGGCCAATCGCCATACGCCCAATCAGTAGGAAGCATCCAGATAGCAGGCCAGGTACCACGACCTGCTGGTAGTTTTGCTCTCACGTCAATCCGGCCATATAAAAAATCACCTTTGTTTTTTGTGATCAGTCTTGCGGAAGTATAATTCCTGTTACCCATGTTTTCCTTCCGGGCTGTGATAGTGAGATTTCCATTCTCAACTTTCGCGTTGCTGATGAGATCAGTATAATACTGCAGCTCATTATTTCCCCAACCACTTCCGCCAAGGTCATAACCCCATTTCGCTGAAGCGGGCAGGCCAGTGTAATCAAATTCATCGGACCACATCGGCGTGGTTTCAAATTTCCAGTTCTTGTCTACCGGAGTCTGTGGAGTAAATACCGATCCTCCGCCTCCTGTTTTTTTTGAGCAGAAAGAAAAAATCAGCAGCACAAACGGTAAGAACACTTTTAATCTGGTCATACATCATATTTAAAATTCAACAATCAATTAAACCGCAACGTAAATAAATCTCCATGCTCCCCATCCATAATCAATCTTCAGCACTAATCTGGTTGCTGTAATAGAAACGATCTGGTAAGTGATGCTTGGCTGAGGCGTTGTTACCGCTGCTTCAGGTGGGTTTGCAGCTTTATACAATCCAAGGTGCGCGCCTGTTCCGGTAACTTTCAGCTTGTTGTTATCAATCACCTCAAAAGCAAAATTACCATTGTTTGCCCATGCCTGGAATTGCGCGGGTATGGCGTTGTTCGCGTAACAGCCAACAGCCGGCATTCCTGCGGGATGGGGATTGCCACCTTCTTCATCCACATAAAAATCTCCCTTGCTATCGAAGGTCATAATGCTTCCGGTTTTTGTAAAAGTGTATTCATCATTGAACAGGCATGCGCGTGAAGTAATGTCCGCAACATTGTTCTGCCACCATACCGCACTGAAGTCACTCGGGCCAATCAGTAATGCGCCTTGTTCAGGAGCAAGTTTCCATTTCCTGCTGGCGTTACCCGTCAGCAACTTAAAAGGCGTTATCGCAGCGGGATCGTCATTGGCCACATTGATCACCTGCTGGCTGCTATCCATTCCACCCTGCCCATATACCAGAAGTTTTACTGTATATGCTCCTTTATCAGGAAAATAAACAGTATCCACCTGCTTGCCCTGAGCATAACCGGTACCCTTATCCCAGTCGTAACGGAATCCATTGGTGGATGAACTTGACAACAGATATTTGTTTACCTGCCCGCTCACAGGCGTTACAGTGAATGATGCCACGGGCTTCGACATCAGGTCGTCCACATCGTACTCGCACGATGTAAAGAGCGCGGAGGATAAAAGCAATGCAACTCCAAATATTGCAAGCTTATTATTAATATGAAATTTCATTTTAGCTTGTTTTGATTTTCTGATTTAGATTAATACCCTGCGTTCTGCGAAAGGTTTCCTGTCTTTACATCATAATCCGGAATTGGCAGCAATTCATGTTTTCCCTGTTTAAATCCAAGCGAGCTCAGTTCCTGCGCAGCCAGTCCCCATCTTACCAGGTCGGTAAACCGGAAGCCTTCAAACGCGAGCTCCAGTTGTCTTTCCAGTACTATTGAATTGAAGAGCGCTGGTCCGGAAACCGTTACATCGGGCATGCCTGAACGCTGACGAACAAGGTTGATATAACCCCTTGCCTTTGGTTCATTTCCTGCCTTGAAGAAAGCCTCTGCAGCCATCAGCAGCACATCGGCATAACGAATATGCCTCCAGTTGGTGCCATAGTTCAACTCACCAATAGGTGTTCCTGTTTGTGAGGTGAATGCACCATATTTCCGCTGGAAGAAGCCTTCATAATCATAAGCGGTTGGGTTGGTCCAGTTACCTCCTGCCGCAATCAATTCTCCCACCGACATCACCGTTTGTCTTCTGCGATTTACGTCTCCGGCATTTACAAACGCGTCCCACATTTTTTGTTTGGGTAGAATAAATCCCCAACCCGCGATCAGTGAGTCTGTTGGTGCCTTTGTGTAATAGTCGCCTCTTGGCCCCATCAATTGTATGTGAATATTACTTTCAGGAGCTCCACCCCAGGGGAAGTTGCCCCAGTCGTAACTGCGCTGGTTGGTATAAGAGATTTCGAATACAGATTCCTGTCCGAATTCGTGATTGCGTGAAAATGTCGCGCCAATCGATGAAGCGAGTGAATACTGATTGGAAGTGATGACAGCTTCAAACTGCGTTGCGGCTTCATTCCATTTTCCCTGGTACAACATTGCTTTTCCTAAAAGCGCCTGTGCCATTCCTTTGGTAACGCGGAACTTGTCGGCCGATCCGTAATTGTTCTTCAAAGGAAGCGCTGCAATTGCTTCGTTCAGGTCTTTTTCAATCTGCGCGTACACATTGGCTTTGGTTGCACGGCCGATTGAGGTGTATTGAGCAGGTGGAATATCGTCCAGCACAAGCGGAACGTCACCCCAGAGCGATACGAGCTCAAAATAATTGTACGCACGCAGCGCTTTTGCTTCGGCAATAAGACGTTTGCGGAAGTCATTAACCGCTTCCACATTATTGATCACCTTATTTGCGCGATAAATTGTGAAATAGGTCATTCTCCATGCGTCTCTCACCTTATCATTCGTTGCATCAAAATTGTAGTTGTCAAGTGTCTGATAACCTGGCTGATCGCCGGCATCACTTCCGCCGGCATTGCTTTCGTCGGACAACAGGGTTTTAACCATGTAAAGGCTGGCCCAGTTGCTGTTGTAGTGCGCCTGCATCATATCGTACACACCTATTACCGCCTGTGATGCATCGGCATCTGTTTTATAAAAATCCTGTTCGGGAAATGCGCCCGGCACTTCCTGATCGAGGAATTTTTTACATCCGCTTGCAAAAAGGATGGTTGCGAAGCAGATGAGCGTGGTTTTTATAAATATGCTTTTCATTTATTTTAATTGAGAGGTTATTTTGAAATGAACCGGAACTGTTGATTGATGATGTTGATGAGCATAATCAGTTTTCCTGTTCACTGTTTTAAAAAGTAAATGATATTCCAGCAACAGCCTTCCTCGGGATCGGATATCCGCCCCTGTCGATGCCGATGCTGTTTCCGCCATTGTTTCCTCCTTCAGGATCCACACCCGGATACTTCGTGAAGGTGAAGAAGTCGTCAAGCGAAACATAAACCCTCGCATTTTTTATCTTAAGCCTGTTGCTGATGTTTCTTGACAATGTATATCCCAATTGCAGCTGGCGTATTCTTGTGAATGATCCGTCGAAGATCATCAGGTCACTATTGTAGATATAAGGATTGGATGCATTTGCTGCAAACCACCTGTTGGTGCTTCCTTCTCCTGTCCAGCGATTGGCAAAGAAGAAATATGGTTTGTTCGCGGTTGACCTGTCGGTACGATTGAAACCCATCAATACATCATTGCCCGATTGGCCCTGAACAAAAACCAGCAGATCAAATCCTTTATAAGAAAGGTTAACACGCCCGCCATACATCAGGTCGGGATGCGGGCTACCTATTTTAGTCATATCTGCGGGAGAAATTTGCTTATCTCCATTTACATCCACAACAATCGGCTCTCCCGGTTTTGGTGAATAACCTGTGATACCTGTTTTAGCCAGGTATGAACTAACGTCGGAGGCTGATTGGAAAATACCGTCTGTCTGATATCCGTTGAAGTACCAGATCGGATTGCCTTCTTTCATTGCAGTGGCCGACCATCCGGTTCCTATTCCCGCGCCAAAAAGTATGGGTGAATTCGGATCCAGGTAAGTTACCCTGTTATTAAGTGTGGTGAAGTTCAAGGCAACTTCATAACTCAGTCCATCAGATGCGGGACGGTTTCTATAACTGGCTTCAAATTCAAAACCTGTGTTTTCTACATTGCCTGCGTTCACT
>DASWTK010000144.1:0-28474 GCA_036402175.1 Chitinophagaceae bacterium
TCAGGGTTCCGAGGAAATAAATCAGGTTGAATTTCTCGGTAGCAGTTAGCGGAATTTTGCTTGTCAGTAAGGGGTCAAGTGTGCTGCTGCTCTGAATGCCGGTTGAATAATGCTCCAACACCTGGGAAAGGTTCCAGAACCTTCCGTCATGCATGTAAGGGAACGTTTCATAAATATTCCGCAGCGAAGGCACTTTGAATTTAAGTGAGTCAGAGGACTGGTTGGTGATCCGCATTCTTCCATGATCCTTCAGTACACTATTCACGGGCAGGCCATTGTTACGGAAACTGAGATCGGAGAACAAGGGTTCTTTATGGCAGGACGCGCATTTCGCCTGGAATGTCTGGTAGCCTGCAAGTTCCGCAGTATTGAAACTAGCCTCGCCACGCTTCATCTTGTCGTATTTGGAATTGGCCGAAACCATCATCACCATGAACTGACTGAGCGCTTTCAGCATGCGCTGGCTATTGATCTCATCTGAGCCGAAGGCGGAGCGGAACATGGTCCGGTATTTATCATCCTGTTTCAGTTTTTCTATAACGGCATTGATATCTTCGGCCATCTCATTGGGAGCAGTGATCGGCGCAAGCGGCTGCACTTCCAGGTTATTAATGCCGCCATCGAAATGGAACTTCGCGTGCCACGCCAGGTTAAAAAGGCCCGGAGCATTCCGCGTAGTGAACTGGTTATTGAATCCATGGCTCAGGTCATGCTCGAAGGTGGCGAAAGCAGCAAACTGCTGATGACAGGAGGCGCAGGGAAAATTTCCATCCTTTGACAATTTTCCCTCATAAAACAAATGCCTTCCCAATTCAAAGCCTTCTTTGGTTAAGGGGTTTGTTGTGAAATCAAAAACAGGCGAAGGAAATCCGGTTGGTATTTTAAATTCTAACGGAGTACTTGCCTGGGGAGCATCACCTTTCTTACGGCACGATCCGGCCATCAACCCAATCAGCAGGATTAAGGAAAAGGTTAATATGATTTGGTTTCGCTTCACTATCGTACTGTAATATTAGTAACTGTAAACATGATATAGAAGAGTACCTCAGATCCGGATCTTTTGACGGTTTTCTTTTTTCTGTGACTGTTTTATTTTTCCTTCAACTTTTTTTTGTTTTGATGCGGCGGAAGGACGCGTTGGAACCCGTTTCTTTTGTTTCTTAAGCGCCTTTTCAACCAGCTCATTCATCTTTTTGATCACTTCTTCCTTATTGGCAAGTTGAGTGCGATGTGTTTGTGACCTTACCTGGAGAAATCCTTCGGAATTGATCCTGTTGGAAAGCTTTTCGGCTATCCTCAGTTTCTGATCACTATCGAGCAGCGAGGAAGAAGCAACGTGAAAATATCCCTCTACGCTGGTTTCCACCTTGTTCACATTCTGTCCTCCTTTTCCTCCGCTTCGCGAGGTGCGGAAGTTGATTTCTTTTAGCAGATCGATCATACACTTAAGACAATTACGGATAAAACAACGTTGCAGTTGGATTTCAATCTAAATTTACTACTTACTCAATAACGTTTACCATTAAGTTTTAGCATAATGAAGGCTGTGATACAACGGGTAAGCCGTGCAGGTGTTACGATTGATAACCACGTAAAAGGGTCAATAAACGGGGGATTGCTGGTGTTGCTCGGGATCGAAGAAATCGATTCGGATACAGATATTGAATGGCTGAGCGGAAAAATTGTTAATCTCCGCATATTTAATGATGCAGATGGTGTAATGAATGTGTCCATTAAGGAGACTGGCGGGGATATACTTCTTATCAGCCAGTTCACTCTGCATGCTTCAACCAAAAAAGGAAACAGGCCGTCATACATCCGGGCCGCTGGTCCTGCAATTGCCATCCCGCTTTATGAAAAAATGATCCGGCGGCTATCGCTTGATCTTGGAAAAGAAATTCAAACCGGGACCTTTGGCGCTGATATGAAAGTGGAATTGGTAAATGACGGTCCGGTCACCATAATTATTGATTCAAGGAACAGGGAATAGTTACGATCAAAAATATCGTTTATGGAACTGACAATACGTAATGCCCAGCAACGGGTTGATGAATGGATCACGACCATTGGTGTGCGTTATTTCAGCGAGCTGACCAATATGGCGATACTTACCGAGGAAGTAGGCGAGCTGGCGCGGATAATGGCAAGGAAGTATGGAGATCAGTCGTTCAAGGAATCGGAGAAGGACCACGACCTCGGCGACGAGCTCGCGGACATACTTTGGGTAATAATCTGTCTTGCCAATCAAACCGGGGTGGACCTGGAAGAAGCGTTGCAAAAGAATTTTGAAAAGAAAAACGCACGCGATCGCAACCGGCATCAGGACAATCCGAAGTTGAAATGAACTCTTTCCATTTGATTGATAAATGATGTTTCCCCATCCTTGGCCACTTTTTTGTAGCGATTACCCTTAAAAGCCGGGATGAAGAAAAAATTGACCCTCAAGGGGGTCTGGCAGTTGATCAAAGAAGCTGGGATTGGATTTTCGGATGATAAAGTGATGAAGCTTAGCGGCTCCCTGGCTTATTTTACCATTTTCTCCATCGGACCGATGATCATCATCATCATTTTCCTGGCCGACATATTCTGGGGCCGCGAAGCAATTGAAGGCAGCATATACGGACAAATGAAAGGCTTTATTGGTCCGGACGCGGCACTTCAGATTCAGGATATCATCAAAAACGCTTCTATCAGCGGGCAGGGAAATTTTACAGCTATTATCGGCATTATTACGCTTCTGGTAGGTGCAACGGGTGTGTTTGCAGAGATCCAGGATTCCATAAATACCATCTGGGGACTCAAACCAAAACCAAAAAAGGGATGGGTGAAGATGCTGCTCAACAGGTTGCTTTCCTTTTCGGTAGTGGTGAGCCTGGGATTTTTACTGCTGGTTTCATTGATCATAAACGCCATTATAGAGGCGCTCATTAACCGGCTGATGTCTGTTTTCCCCGATGGGGCGGTAGTGGTGGGCTATATCGTCAATATCCTGATCACGTTTGGGGTAACGACTTTATTATTCGGAATAATTTTCATGGTCCTGCCCGACGCGAAGATCAAATGGAAGGATGTATTGATAGGAGCGATGGCGACCACTGTTCTGTTCATGCTGGGAAAATTCGCGATCACTTTTTATATCGGGCGCAGCAACATCGGCAGCACCTATGGAGCGGCGGGGTCGTTGGTTGTAGTGCTGCTCTGGGTTTATTATTCATCTGTGATTCTTTATTTCGGAGCCGAATTCACAAAAGCATATGCATCCAGCTATGGATCAAAGATCCATCCGAACAATTATGCTGTATGGATAAAACAGATAGAAGTAGAGGAGGAGGGTGGTTCCCTGGATCAGAAGGATCTGAAAAAAGAGGTGCAGGAAGATCCAAACACGTGATTTTGCTAAGCGTTTGAACCGATAAAAATTTTTACTGATTATCTTCGCCGCTTATGGCAACGGACAACAACAGGTTCCAGGCAATCATTTCGCATTGCAAGGAGTACGGTTTTATTTTTCCTTCGAGTGAGATTTATGACGGATTAAGCGCGGTTTACGACTACGGCCAATGGGGCAGTGAGTTAAAAAAGAATATCCGCGATCACTGGTGGAAGAGCATGACCCAGATGCATGAGAATATTGTGGGAATTGATGCCGCGATCTTTATGCATCCAACTACCTGGAAGGCAAGCGGGCACGTTGATAATTTCAGCGATCCGATGATTGACAACAAGGATAGCAAAAAACGCTACCGTGTTGACCATCTTATTGAATCGAGAGCCGCTGAGCTGGAACAGGCGGGTGATGAGGCTGGCGCGAAAGCGCTGACCGATGAAATGGATAAATTGCTGGCCGCCGATGATTTCGACGGACTAAAACAACTCATCACAGAAAACAAGATCAAATGTGCGGTTAGCGGAACTTCAAACTGGACTGAAGTCCGCCAGTTCAACCTGATGTTCTCCACTCAGTTGGGAAGTGTAGCGGAAGACGCTAATGAAATTTATTTACGACCGGAAACAGCTCAGGGCATCTTCGTGAATTTTCTGAATGTTCAGAAAACCGGCAGGATGAAAATACCTTTTGGTATTGCACAGATCGGAAAAGCTTTCAGGAATGAAATAGTTGCACGTCAGTTCATCTTCCGCATGCGCGAATTTGAACAAATGGAAATGCAATATTTTATCCGGCCCGGAACACAGAAAGAATGGTATGAATACTGGAAGGAAGCGAGGATGAACTGGCATCAGTCGCTGGGCATACCCGCAGCCAAATACCGGTTTCACGATCACATAAAGCTGGCGCACTATGCCGATGCCGCCTGCGACATTGAATATGAGTTCCCTATTGGTTTCAAGGAAGTTGAGGGTATCCATTCACGTACCGACTTCGACCTCCGGAATCATCAGCAATTCAGCCGGAAAAAAATGCAGTATTTCGATCCTGAGATCAACCAGAACTACATTCCTTACGTAATAGAAACATCAATAGGACTCGACCGGATGTTCCTGTTGATTATTAGCGAGGCATATACAGAAGAAGATCTGAGCACCGATGATAAAAAAGACAGCCGGGTAGTATTAAAGCTTCCGCCAAAACTGGCCCCGGTGAAGCTGGCCATACTGCCACTGGTAAAAAAGGATGGGCTTCCGGAAATTGCGAGAAAGATCATGGATGAATGCAAACCGCATTTCAGGTGTTTTTACGAAGAGAAAGATACGATCGGGAAACGCTATCGCAGAATGGATGCGATCGGAACTCCGTTTTGCGTGACGATAGACCATCAAAGCAAAGAAGATAATATGGTTACGATCCGTTACCGCGATTCCATGAAACAGGAACGAATAGACATATCCACAGTATGTGGATTAGTGCAAAAACAAATTTTATGAGATTATTCAAATCCCTTACTTTGCATTAACCCATAAACGAAGAATCTTTTTACCCTTTGTTAGGCGAAGTGCTTAAGAAATTCTTTGATAACCATAATTAATTACAACCCCATGTTGCTTGCCATCGCATTCGCAAATCTAGTCTGGATGGTTCCCGTGTGTATAGGATTTGGAATCGTTGGATTTTCACTTCGAAGTGCGCAATTAAGATCGATGCGTCATCGTGTTGGTGATCTTGAAAAGGAGATGCTTCAGAATCATGCGGAGATCCTGTTACTTCAAAAGGAAAATGCGCAGTTGGCCGATAAATTAAAAAATAATCCTGTTCCTGTAATTCCTATAACAGGTTCAGGAAAAGAAAATACTACAGAAAGTTTGCCCGACGTATCGACCCGCAAAAAATTACTGAGCTCGACAGCAAAAAAACATTCCTGATTAACCGTATAGTTCCTGGTGAATGGATTTTCTTTCATAACCCAACGCCTGGATGCGTTGCTTGGCTTCATCAATCATATTCTTCCAACCGCATAACATAAATACCGCAGGTTGTTTCTGAATCAGCAGGTCCTCATAAATGGTATGCACATAACCTTTTTGTCCTTCCCAATCTTCTCTTGAAAGCGTTGGAATATAATGAATGCCCGGCACGGTTTCGGCTAGTTGTTTCATTTCATCATAATATAAAAGGTTGCACTTACGCCTGCAGCCGAAGATGAGATATATGTTCCTGTGCGGAATATTGTGTTCGGCGATGTAATGCAGCATGGAACGGAAGGGAGCTATGCCTGTTCCGGTACAGATCAGGAACAGGTCCTTATCGATAGGATCCGGTAAAGTAAATACACCCTGGGGACCTCTGAATGTCAGCTCCGCGCCTTCCTTTACTTCGTTGAACAGGTAGTTTGTACCTGCGCCACCTTCCAGCAAAGTGATCACCAGTTCTAACTCATTTGTGCCATTTGGCCATGAGGCAATGGAATAACTGCGCCAGCGTTTATTGACCTTTTCATGTATCGGAAGATCGAGCGTAATGAACTGTCCGGGTTTGAAATCAAAGGATTCCACTTCGGGAACCTTCATAAAAAACCTTCGCGTGCTGTCAGCATCTTCCTCAATTCGGGTTACGACAGCTTTTCTCCACGGTTGTAATGCCATTCGTTTGATTTTGCTAAAAATACAAAAAAGCGGAACCACTGGTTCCGCCTTAGTTTTGCCAGTTGATGGCAAGCAATCGAGGCCGCTAATATAGATTTTTTTTATTGTAGCGCAAGAGGGGGCAAATTTTTTATTGCCGATGTATAATAATAGTCCTTTCCATCAATGAGGCAGTGGATCACCAGATCGTACTGGCCAACCTTCTTTGATACGGAGGTACTTAACTTACTCATGACCGTTTCTTCCTGCGGAACCACCTGAATTACCGTGTTTGACGTTCGCTGCACAAGCGTATCGGGCTCGCCATTTGGCCTGATGGTAGCTTTGATCACAACAGGTGTTTGCGACACCTTCTCCACTTCGGCCTTGTCTTGCTTTTTTTTGATCCACAATTCCTTCACTTCAATGTTTGGTGAAGGCGATTCGAGGTAAATATAAAAATTGGCCGACTCTTTAATGATCTGCTCAACCTCTTTGCCTTTTTCGTCGATGATCACAGTTGGATGTGCTCCCTGAAGAACAGGCTGACGGTATGCATAAACGTTACCTTTTTTCTGCGCTGTGCAACTGCAAAACGCCAGACTCGCTATTATTATATAAAAGATATTGCTCATGCTGTTAAGATGGTGAATCCCTGAAATTGGATGTACGTTCTTTAAAAATTCCGGTTAATGTGGTCCTATAATTTCACAAATTTCCGGGTAAACTTATACTTCCCATCCTTGCTTACAATAGATAAAATATAGGTGCCTGCAGGTAAATGCGTAAGACTGATGGAATTACTCCTGTACGCGTCTGTACCGGTTTGCAGCAGTTGCCCGCTGCTGCTGAATACCTGAATAATGATCGATTGCACTTCGAAAGTATTTCCGATGGTATACCTGAGACTGTTACCCCTGGTAATGCTTGGGAATATCGAGCTAATGAAATTATCGCCAGGCGCCTGCCCTCCGGCATCGGGTGTCCCGATATTAGTATAGAACAATCCATTTCCGTGAGTACCTACCAGTAACACATTGTCCTGGGGCCGGTAATCCATGGTGCTTACCACCGCGTAATTCAGCACATCTCCGCCTTCCCGCACCCAATTCACCTGGCCATTGTTCTGGAGGGTGGTAGCTATATCAACCGCACTATACAATCCTACCGATGTACCAACATAGTATTCAGTTACCGGCTGGTTGGTCGCGTCACGTTTCGTTACGATCATACAGCTTCGAACGGATGGCATGGTGAGGTTTCCTTCGGCAAGCCTCCAGGTTGGCGATGCGCTTTTCGCATTGTTCGTCCACCAGATGTTGATGGCAGTATTATTATTGGCTGAATAGTTTGATACCACCGCCATGATCTCATTATCGTTTTTGGGATTTACCGCTATGTCGGAGATATAAACCGCGCCAAGTCCGGTGAGTTGTGAAGGCGTTATATTGACCGGTGTTGCACCGGGTACCGCATTCTTAGGATCATCCAGTCTTAAAATCCTGCCGTTATCAGTACCTATATATAATACGTGTGATGCCTGATATTCTCCTCTCGACATTTCCAAAGCTGAAATAGAAATATTAGTCCCGCTGGTTGGATTGGAAGGATTCACCGCCGCGCCTGTGCCCGTCAATTCCGTCCATGTTGACGAAGTAACTGAACCGGCGTTGGTAGTCCTGAACAAACGATTAAAATTCACATAATAGAGTATGTCCGAGTTGTCGAAGTCGATCTTAAAATAGGTGATGAAATCACCTGAGCCTCCGGGGTTTGATGGATTGGGAGTGAGCCCGGTTGGTTTGATATTATTGAAAGCGGAAACACCGCCCGAAAAAGTGGCCCTGTAAATATCTCCGAGCTGACTTGACATATAGGCCAGTTGCGCGCTTCCGGTAGTTCTTCCAAATCCGGCCGCGCCACCATCGCCGCCCACTATGCGTGCGTGGTCGTTGATATCGGGCCTGTCGCCCGGCCTTCCGCCCAGGATCAGATCAGCATCCCGCACGTGGGTGCCATTGTCCTGAGATCCGCCGATGAAATTATTGCGGCCCTGACCGGGGTCCATCGCGATATGATAATACTGGAGCGTCTGATAATTGCGGACCATGGTCCATGCCACCGGAACTGTTGCGGAAATCGTAGTCGTAATATCACTGGTCACCTGCAATCCGCCATCATCGGCTGCGATCACCCTGTTGGGATTAGAGGGATCGAAAGCAATCGCATGCATATCGGGATGACTGTTCGGATATATTGTCAAAGTAGGCAAGGTATTTCCATATCCACCAATCCAGGCGGTGCCGGCAGTGGAAGTGAACCCGTTTGTTGACCTGTACAGGCAGGTGCCGCCAAGGATCACTGTGTTCGGATCATCTGGCTTTACATATACCATCATATCATAGCCGCCCTGGATCGCTATCGGGTCAACGCCTTCACGATCGCCATTAGGAAAATCGGGCATATTTGCCGAAAGATTGGTCCAGCTGTTTGACGTGGCGTTGAACCGGAACATGTCTACTTCCGGTTGAGGAGCGGGTCCGCCCTGGTCAAGACCGTTTTCGTATAATACATACAACAGGTTCTGGCTGGAAGGTGCAAGTGCCAGCAATATCCTTTTTGTAAGGGGATTGGTATAGTCGTTCCCCCGCCAGCCCGGCACTGAATCTACATTCAGCACCTGTCCGCCCGCGAATCTTGTCCAGGAACCCGGATTTCCGTTATTCGAAGTCCACACACCACGCAAAGCCAGGTCCGGCGATCCCCCGTTAAGGGCGAGATATAGTTTACCCGTACTGGTACAGGTTACATCCATCTGCCCGTTGGCAGAAGTAGCGCCTGTAGCTGTATTGAAGGCAATTTCCCAACTGTTCCCACCATCGGCCGACCTGATCAGTCGCCGGTGGCCTGCAACATACACATGCCCGTTAACCGGGTTCACAATTATTCTATGTACAAAATCGAACGGGTGGTCGAACACCTCCAGGGTAAATCCGCCGGCGGGGACTGGCAGTCCTGCTATATTCAGCGTGAGCCTTGTCCAGGTTTGTCCGTTATTGGTAGATTTCCAAACACCATGACCCATAAATGTGGCGCCATCGGCACTGGCGCTATTACCCAGGTGCTCGCCGCCGCCCGCGTACCATACATCTTCTGAACCTGGCCTTGGATCCTGGGCAAGGGCTGTAAGGTTGTGAATGTCATCTGCAGGAGAAACTCTTGTCCAGCTAACCCCTCCGTTCTGCGAGCGCATGATTCCTCCGCTGACACAGCCCGCGATGATGACCTGATTATTTCGTTTATCGAATGCTATCGCACGGGTGCGGCCGCCAATATTATTAGGGCCAACCGGCAGGTAATTATTCTGATTGGTGACGCCGGTTTCCGACATGGAGATCTCTTCAATCTTCGCCGGAATATTTCTTGCCTGCATCTTTTCTTTCTCGTGTATCCCTGCCGGAATGATGCCCAGCACAGGATCGCGAAGCATTTTGAATTCACGTTTCCATCTTTCCTCTGAAAAAGCTGCCCTTTGTTCCTTTTCATCCTGGCTTTTTTCCGGAATGGGCGTTTCGTTGGTGCTATTCTTCATCAGCAGGAATGCAGCTGCTGAAAACATGATCAGGATCAGAAAAATTCCCGCGCTGCTGTTGAAAAGGTTTTTTTTATGGCGCAACCTGTCTTTCAAAAGGCGTTTTCCCGGGAGATCGGATGGGACGGAATTTATATTTTTTTGCATAAAAGCAGTTTCGGACTATTAATGGGCCGGTAATCTGAAAAATTACTAAACAACTTCTTACCCGGCAAGCGATACGAAAATATTAAGAATTTAGTTGGCTTAACTTTTCCTGTTCGGCGTTGTTTGTGGTATTTCACATTTATCTTTGCGGCCCACCTGCTTGTTTTGAATAGCAAACCAGCAGGCGGGTCAAGAGAGATATGAATTTGCAGGTGTTGCAGGATGCTTATATTAATAGTCCCCGCCTTTTTCAATTGGCGGACAGGATCACTTTGTCCCAACCCCAGCGGGTTTATCTCAAAAATCTCCATGGCAGTTCAGCCAATTTCGTTATCAGCGCCATATTCCAGCATCCCACGTGCAGCCAGCTCAATCACCTGGTGATCTGTGAAGATGCGGAAAGGGCCGCTTATTTTTATAACGATCTCGAAAACCTTACAAACGCGCTTGATCTTTTTTATTTTCCTTCATCATTTAAGAACAGGAAAAATTTCCGGTTGCTCAACAGCAGCCACGTAATGCTGAGGACCGAAGCATTGATGAAGTGGAGCGCGGGTGGCAATAAAAAGATCATCGTTACTTATCCTGAAGCGCTGTTCGAGAAAGTGGTAATGCCCAAAACGCTTTCAGGAAATATCATCGCTATCAAGTCGGGCGATCTGCTGGATGTTGATGGAGTAATGGAGAAACTGGTGAACTATGGGTTCGTGCGCACCGATTTTGTTTACGAGCCGGGTCAGTTCGCGTTAAGAGGAGGCATACTCGATATATATTCATTCGGAAATGAAAAACCTTACCGCATTGAATTATTTGGGAATGATGTGGACTCCATTCGCATTTTCGATCCCGAATCGCAGCTGAGCGAACGAAAGCTGTTACAGGTAAGCATCATACCGAATGTTGAAACGCAGTTCGACAACGCGGAAAAGATTTCACTGCTCGATTTCCTGCCGGAGAATACGGTAGTATGGACGCAGGACTGGGAATTGACGCGCGACCGGTTGCTGACGCAGGAAGAAGACCTGCAGCTGTTCCTTGAGCTGAAAGCTTCATTACCGAAACCGCAGGAAGAGGAAGATAATCTTGAAGCGATTGATGCGCAGCCGGCCGACTTCACCACGCTTGCCGATTTTGAATCGAAGTTGCTTGAAAGGCACATCGTTGAATTTGGTTACCGTTCATTTCTGAATACAGGATTACAAACCGAGATCGAGTTCTCTACCCGTCAGCAACCTGCGTTCAACCGCCAGTTCGATCTGTTGATAAAGGACCTGCGTTCGTGGGAGAGCAAGCAATACCAGTTATTCCTGTTTGCCGAAAATCCGCGTCAGCTTGAAAGACTGCACAGCATATTTGAGGATCTGAAAGCAGATATACATTTTACACCGGTCCCGAATTCAATTCATGAAGGCTTTATAGACGATGGGCTGAAGATGGTGTGCTACACCGATCACCAGATATTCCAGCGTTACCATAAATACAAGGTAAAGCAGGCATATAATAAGAACAAAGCTATTACGCTTCGCACATTGCGCGAGCTGCAGCCAGGTGATTACGTCACGCACATTGATCATGGTGTTGGCATCTACAGCGGCTTACAGAAGATTGAGATGAACGGGAAGATCCAGGAAGCTGTGCGCATCATTTATAAGGACAGCGATATCCTGTATGTGAACATTCATTCGCTTCACAAGATCGCGAAGTATACCGGGAAGGAAGGAACTGTTCCGAAGGTGAACAAACTTGGAAGCGATGCATGGCAGAAACTGAAAGAGAAAACCAAAACGAAGGTCAAGGAGCTCGCGTTCGACCTGATACAGCTTTACGCACAGCGAAAAGCACAGCAGGGTTTTCAGCATTCGCCGGATAATTATATGCAGACGGAGCTGGAAGCTTCGTTCATTTATGAAGATACTCCCGACCAGAGCAAAGCAACAGCCGATGTGAAGAAGGATATGGAATCACCATCACCGATGGACAGGCTGGTGTGTGGCGATGTTGGTTTTGGAAAGACCGAGATAGCTATACGCGCGGCCTTCAAAACCTGCATTGATGGAAAACAGGCGGCAGTGCTGGTGCCTACAACGATCCTTGCATTTCAGCACTATAAGACCTTCAGTGACCGATTGCGTGATTTTCCTGTGACGGTAGATTATGTGAACAGGTTTAAATCGGCTAAAGAAAAAAAGGAAACTTACAGAAAGCTGGCCGAAGGCAAGATCGATATAATAATAGGTACACATGCGCTGCTTGGAAAAGAAGTAAAGTTCAAAGACCTTGGATTGCTGGTGGTGGATGAAGAGCAGAAATTTGGAGTAGGGCATAAAGAGAAGATCAAGACCATCAAAACAACTGTTGACAGCCTTACGCTAACGGCTACCCCTATCCCAAGGACGCTCCAGTTCAGCCTCATGGGTGCGCGTGACCTGAGCATCATCAACACACCTCCGCCAAACAGGCAACCCATTCAGACGGAAGTGCATATTTACAATGAGGACTTCATCCGTGATGCTATTTATTATGAAACGGAGAGAGGAGGGCAGATCTTTTTCATCCATAACCGGATACAGGGATTAGCGGAAATGGCGGCGACCATTCAGGCGTTATGTCCCGACCTGAGCATTGGCTACGCGCACGGCCAGATGGAAGGTCATGAGCTGGAAGAGCGCATCATGGATTTTATCGACCGCAAATATGATGTACTGGTGTGCACCAATATTGTGGAGAGTGGAGTTGACATTGCAAACGTGAATACGATCATAGTCAACAATGCGCACCAGTTTGGACTGAGCGACCTGCATCAGCTGCGTGGCCGGGTTGGAAGAAGCAACAGGAAAGCATTCTGTTATCTCCTGGCGCCTTCGATGAGCACATTGCCGAATGATTCGCGCAGGAGGCTGCAGACCCTGGAGCAGCACAGTGAGCTGGGTAGCGGATTCCAGATTGCAATGCGTGACCTTGATATTCGTGGCGCAGGCAATATGCTTGGCGGTGAACAGAGCGGTTTCATGGCGGAGATCGGATTTGAAATGTACCAGAAGGTATTGGATGAAGCGATCAGGGAATTGAAGCGTACCTCGTTCAAGGAATTGTTTAAGGAAGAGATTTCGAAACAGGACGATTATGTGCAGGATTGCACGATCGATACTGACCTGGAGATACTGATACCTGACGAGTATGTAGAAAGCATTACAGAACGGCTTTCATTATACACGCGGCTTGATAATTCGGAGAACGAAGAAGAGTTGCAGTTGTTCAGCGCTGAGCTGGAAGATCGGTTTGGTCCTGTACCGCCTCCGGTGGTCGACCTGCTCGACACGATCCGTTCGCGCAAGGTGGCAGTGGAACTGGGTTTTGAAAAAATGATATTGAAAAATGATGTGCTGAGATGTTATTTCATCAGCAGGCCTGACTCACCTTATTTTGAATCGGATCTGTTCCAGCGTATACTTCGTTACATACAGACAGAAACCAACAAGGCCAGGCTTAAGCAGGTTGGCAAGTTCTTCGTGCTGCAGGTAAATGATATACGGGATATGAAGCAAATGCTGACCTTCCTTAAAAGGATGAATGAGTTTGTGGGCGCAGTTGAGGTGAGTTAATTAAAAATGTAAAATGTAAAATGTAAAATGTAAAATGAAGAAAGTCCCTGATTTCAGGAACTTATTTTGAATTTTACATTTTGAATTTTACATTTTACATCCCCATCTAAATTCATTAATTTAATTTAAAATTATTTTATGACTACCCAACAAACCTCCTATCTCGGATCGGAAGAACAACCCGCGTATGTTCCTAGCAGTGATGAGCGGACGATGGCTATTCTGAGTCATGTACTTTGCCTTGTGGTGTGGTTGTTTGCGCCGCTGATTATTTACCTGATCAAAAAAGACGAATCTACTTTTGTGGCTTTCCATGCGAAGGAGTCGCTCAATTTTCAGCTCACAGTTTTCGTACTGGCGCTTATCTGCATTCCACTGGTGCTGATCCTGATTGGAGTGCTGCTGTTGTGGTTATTGGGAATTATATCAACCATACTTGTGATAGTAGCTACGATCAGGGCGAGTGAGAACAAGCTCTACCGTTATCCGATCAACTTCCGATTCATTAAATGATGTTGAAACAAGGGAGGCTATAAGTCCTTTTCCATGGTGACGTGAGGAATTGTCAGTTCCTGAAATTCAGAACTTGTTATTTTGTAGCCAAGCTTTTCATAAAAGCCGGTGGCTGTTTTTCGCGCATGCATCATTATTTTCGAGTATCCGAGGTCGCGACTAATGTTCTCCGCGAATGCCATCAGAGCCCGTCCGATACCTTTTCCCTGAAGATTATTCAGTACTGCCATTTGCCGCAAACGCATTTTTTTGTTGTCCTGCTTCACCAGCATACAGCATCCGAGCATCTGATCATCTTCGAACGCGCCGATCAGCACAACATCTTTTTCCTTTTCAAGTTCCTCAGGTGAGAAGTTCAGGCCTAGCGGTTTACGCAGTATATTATACCGCAGATTGATCATCTGCTGGTATTCTTTCGAGCCATGGTCTATCATCTTGAGGGCCATGTTGCAATATACGATTTTGAATGAACCGCGATTACGGAAGCCCGTGAATCATGTTTTTTTTCCATGTTTCAGGCTCGTGGAAAAACAAAGAAAATATGTTTTTGAGAACATTCAGAAAAAAATGGTGATTTATTCAAAAACCATATTTTTGCAGCCGTAACTAAACTTTACAAAAATGTCTGACATCGCAACCAGAGTAAAAAAGATAATTGTTGATAAGCTTGGTGTTGAAGAAGGGGAAGTAACAAATGAAGCTTCATTTACAAATGATTTAGGTGCCGATTCTCTGGACACCGTTGAACTGATCATGGAATTCGAAAAAGAATTCAATATTTCAATCCCTGACGAACAAGCTGAAACAATCACTACTGTTGGCCAGGCTGTTGCGTATCTTGAGGAGCATGCCAAATAAGTTGAATTATCAGGCATAAACTTATTAATCCGCCTTTCGAAAGCATTAAAAGCTCCGAAGGCGGATTTGTCACTTAAAATATCCGGGTAAACCATTATGGAGCTCAAACGAGTTGTAGTAACAGGTATAGGAGCGATCACTCCTTTAGGCAATAGTTTGCAGGAATATTGGAAAGGCCTGATAAACGGTGTATCCGGAGCTGATTTTATTACTCAGTTCGATGCATCGAAATTCAAGACAAGGTTTGCCTGTGAACTGAAGAATTTTGATCCTCTTAATTATCTGGAAAAAAAAGAAGCGCGCAAGATCGACCGTTTTTCACAAACGGCATTGGCAACAAGCGATCAGGCCGTAGCCGATGCTGGTATTAATGGTCAGAACGTGAATACCGACCGTGTAGGTGTGGTATTCGCCAGCGGCATTGGAGGCTTATCCACTTTCCAGGAAGAAGTGATGAATTACGCGAAGGGCGATGGCACTCCGCGATTCAATCCCTTTTTCATACCCAAAATGATCCTTGACATTGCGGCTGGGCATATCTCCATGCGGCATGGCTTCAGGGGTCCCAATTTTGCGGTGGTAAGCGCCTGCGCTTCCTCTACCAATGCCATCATGGAGGCCTATAATCTGTTACGGCTTGGCAAAGCCGATGTAATTCTAGCCGGTGGATCCGAAAGTGTGATCTGCGAAGCCGGAGTGGCTGGATTCAATGCCATGAAAGCATTAAGCGAGCGCAACGATGATCCTAAGACTGCAAGTCGCCCTTACGACAAGGAACGCGATGGATTTGTAATGGGAGAGGGCGCCGGCGTTGTTGTTATGGAAGAGCTTGGTCATGCCATAAGAAGAGGCGCAAAGATTTATTGTGAGATTGCCGGAACCGGAGCTACTGCCGACGCGCATCATATCACGGCGCCCCATCCTGAAGGACTCGGCGCAAAGAATGTGATGCTCGAAGCGCTGGACGATGCCGGAATGCGTCCTGAAGATATCGACTACATAAATACCCACGGAACTTCAACCCCTCTCGGAGACATAGCAGAGGTAAAGGCGATCATGGATGTATTTGGTGATCACGCCTTTAATCTGAATATCAGTTCCACGAAATCAATGACCGGCCATTGCCTGGGCGCGGCCGGAGTAATTGAAGCTATTGCCTGCATTATGAGTGTGGTGGACGACAGGATTCCCCCAACCATCAATCATTTTACCGACGATCCGGAGCTGGATCCGAGATTAAATTTTACATTCGGGCAGGCGCAGCAGAAAACGGTTCGTGCAGCATTAAGTAATACCTTCGGATTCGGAGGGCATAATGCCTGCGTGATCGTAAAGAAATATACCTGACCTTTCCTAAGAATATTCATTTCCACTGGAGCTCTGCAATAAAAGTAGCTGGCGGACTGTTTATTATTTTTAACCCATAACAAAAATCCTAGCTTGACATTGTGGGAATCCTGGATCGTTTTGTAAAGAGGAAGGCTGAAGAAAAAGCATTTCGAAAGCAACTTGAGAATGTGCTGGGATTCCGGCCGTCGAAGATATCATTATATAAAACGGCGCTTACTCACCGTTCAGTGAGGGATAGCGCGGATGAAAACAATGAACGGCTCGAATACCTGGGCGATGCCATCCTCAGCGGCATCATAGCCGATTTTCTATTCAAGAGGTATCCCTACAAAGAAGAAGGTTTTCTGACTGAGATGCGAAGCAAAATGGTGAACCGCAACCAGTTGAACGAGCTCGCAATCAAGATGGGCATCAAAAAGATCACCTATTTCAACAAATTCGACAATTCGCTTAAGATGAGCCAGATATTTGGCAATACGCTTGAGGCAATGGTCGGAGCCGTTTACCTTGACAAAGGATTCAAGGAGACCAAACAATGGGTGATCCGCCAGATCATTCTTCCGCATCTATTCATGGATGACCTGGAATTGCTTGAAATAAATCACAAGAACAAACTTTACGGTTGGGCGAACAAGAATGGTAAGAACCTGGAATTTGAAACCCTCGACGAGCGCATTGAAAGCGGTCGACGCCTGTTTACGGTAGGCGCTGTGGTAGACGGCGAGCTGATTTCGGAGGGTAAAGCCTTCAATAAAAAAGATGCAAGCCAGATTGCAGCCCAGCTGGCGTTGGATAAGCTGGGATTGAATAAGTCGGAGAACATCGTTGAAGAATAAACACACGGGTATTTAACCCTTCCTTCCTGTGCCACGGATATCTACCCCTTTCTGCCTTTGCCCCCAGCATTCAATTAACTATTTTTTCTCCATGCACAGTTCTACCAGCACCCCGTTTGTATTACGGGGATGAAGAAAACATACCAGTTTGTTATCGGCTCCATCCTTTGGCTGCTCGTTCAGCAGTGTAAACCCGGCAGCCTTCAGTCTTTCCATTTCAGCATGGATATCGTCCACTTCGAAAGCAATATGATGAATCCCCTCGCCTTTTTTGTCGATATACCGGGCAATCACCCCTTCGCTACTGGTGCTTTCCAGGAGCTCCAGTTTTGAATCGCCGGTCCTGAAAAAGGCCGTTTTAACCTTTTCGGAGGCAACGATCTCGGTTTTGTAACAGGTACTGTTCAGCAATTGCTCGAACAGGGGAATTGAGGTTTCCAGGTTCTTAACTGCCAGCCCTATGTGTTCGATTTTATACATGATTTATTAAAAATAGTTTCAACTGGGCTATCTGCCTGATTTTCAGCATTTACGAATTTGGGAAATAGAACACTCCCGCCTTAATGCCCTTATGTTTATCGTTCTAATTGAACTAATTTTGCGTTTAGTACAAAAGCAAATTAAGAACTAATTATGTTGCAATTACCTGTTTATTTAGATCATAACGCCACAACTCCCTGCGACCCAAGAGTTGTTGAGGCGATGGTACCATATTTCACACAGAATTTTGGAAACGCGGCCAGCAGAAACCATCCGTTTGGCTGGCAGGCAGAAGAAGCGGTTGATTATGCCCGTGAGCAGGTGGCTCAACTGATCGGCGCGGATCCTAAAGAGATCATTTTTACTTCCGGAGCTACAGAAAGCGACAACCTGGCCATCAAGGGTGTATTTGAAATGTATGCAACCAAAGGAAATCATATCATAACCTGTACAACTGAACACAAGGCAGTACTGGATACCTGCAAGCATATTGAGAAAGAAGGTGGAGAAGTAACCTATCTGCCTGTCAATGCAGAGGGAATGATTGATCTCGCGCAACTGGAAGCGGCGATGAGACCGACAACAATTCTCGTTGCGATCATGTATGCGAATAATGAGATCGGTACGGTTCATCCGATCCGGGAGATCAGCGCCATTGCGAAAAAACACGGAGCGCTTTTCTTCACCGACGCAACCCAGGCAGTTGGTAAAATACCAGTTGATGTCAATAAAGATGGCATCGACCTGCTGGCAATGACCGCGCACAAGATGTATGGTCCAAAGGGTATAGGCGCGCTTTATGTGAGGCGCAGAGGCCCAAGGGTAAAAGTTACCGCGCAAATGGACGGCGGTGGTCACGAGCGTGGAATGAGAAGCGGAACACTGAATGTTCCCGGCATTGTTGGATTTGGCAAAGCATGTGAACTTGCCCGCCTCGAAATGGATCAGGACGCGGCCCGTCTTGGTAAAATGCGCGACAGGCTCGAAAGAGAATTAATGAAAGTGGAAGAAGCATATGTGAACGGCGATCGTCAGCACCGCCTGCCACATGTTACCAATATCTCATTTAAATATGTTGAAGGCGAAGGACTGCTGATGGGCTTTAATAAAAACATCGCACTTTCATCAGGTTCCGCCTGTACATCAGCTTCACTGGAACCCAGCTATGTGCTGAAGGCTTTGGGATTGGGAGACGATCTGGCACACAGTTCGCTGCGTTTCGGATTGGGAAGGTTCACTACCGACGAGCAGATCGATTATACGATCGAGCAGGTTACCAATACGGTGAACAGGTTGAGGGAAATGAGCCCGTTATGGGAAATGTACAAGGAAGGCATTGATATGAGCAAGATCGAATGGCAGGCACATTAATTTTTTAAACTATCAAATTATTACCATGGCATACTCAGAAAAAGTTATTGATCATTATACCCATCCGAAAAATGTGGGAACGCTTGATAAGAGCAAAAAAAATGTAGGCACAGGATTGGTTGGTGCACCGGAGTGTGGCGACGTAATGCGTTTGCAGATTGAAGTAGACGATGAAGGCAAGATTACTGATGCAAAATTCAAAACCTTTGGATGCGGATCGGCAATTGCTTCATCATCACTGGCAACTGAATGGCTGAAAGGAAAAACGGTTGACCAGGCATTGACGATTGATAACATGGATATCGTGGAAGAATTACACCTTCCTCCCGTTAAGATCCACTGCTCTGTACTTGCGGAAGACGCTATCAAAGCAGCTATCAACGATTATCGTAAAAAGAATGGTCTTGAAGAGATCAAGTTTGAAGAAAGGGTTGTTCACTAACCTTTATCAGGTATGAATGTAGCAATGGACAATGCCATATTGGTAAGCGATAAGGCAAAGGAGAAAATACAGAAGTTGATGTCAGACGCCGGCATAGCCGACGATCCCGCGTATTTTGTAAGGGTAAGCGTGGTGGGTGGCGGTTGCTCAGGATTAAGTTATAAGCTTGACTTCGATAATGAGCAGAAAGCTATGGACCAGGTGTTTGAAGATAACGGCGTGAAAGTGGTAACGGATCTTAAGAGCTTTCTTTACCTGGTTAACACCATGCTGGATTTTTCAGATGGATTAAATGGAAAGGGTTT
This sequence comes from Chitinophagaceae bacterium, assembly GCA_036402175.1. GTDB lineage: Bacteria > Bacteroidota > Bacteroidia > Chitinophagales > Chitinophagaceae > DASPKM01. The sequence goes on from DASWTK010000144.1 coordinate 19,515, forward strand.
TTATTTCAACAACCCTAATGCGAGCCGCACCTGCGGATGCGGAGAAAGTTTTGCGGTCTAGGGACTGAACTTATATATAAGATCAACTGATTTTTTATACCTTTTGTATTCCGTACAAAAGGTATTTTTATTTTATACCTAAACCAACCGCCATGTTTGTAGAGCGCAATATCTTCAATTTAAAATTCGGCCAGGCCCGGCCTGCGATAACGATGTGGAAAGATTACCTTGAAAAAGCGCACAGGGAAGATAATAATATACATGTACGCATGCTGACCGATCTTTCTGGAAGGGGATATTCGTTGATCATTGAACAAAGCTTCAATACCTATGCGGAACTGGAACCGAGTAAATGCGCATTGGTAAACAGGAGTGACTGGAAGGAATTTTATCAGCAGTTCATTGCATATTGTGAGAGCTCGGAGAGGACCTTATATAAATTACAATTGTCATTCTGAATGGATCAGCGAAGCTGATCCGCTCATTTGGAAAAAAATCCGTGTAATCCTTTAATCCAATTCAAATCCGTGATTTTTTCTCAAATAAATCACGGATTATTTATTGTTTGATTTTTATAGAAGTAGTTGTTTGGATTAAAGGATTTCACGGATTTTTTGTTTTGATATTTTGATTCTGGACAGGATCAGCGAAGCTGATCCGCTTATTCCCAATAATAATCCGTGCAATCCCTAAATCCGTATTAAATCCGTGATAAAATATTAATCCCCATCCCAGCAACCAATCCCTGATAAAAAAATCCCGCTATAAAAGCGGGATCAAAATGCAGTTGGTTTCGGCTCTTGACAGATGTATATGTTTCAGGAGGTCGGGTGATCTGTTAACGAATATAAGAAAATTAATATTCAACCCAAATTTGTTTTAAACACCTAATTAACTATCAGCTAATTAATTTTCGTATTTTGCCCCCTGATCATTCCTATTAAAAACTTCAGGTAATCTTTCATCGTTCATGTGGGCAATTTGCAAAAAGGAATTAAGGCAGTTTTTCAGCAGCTTGACAGGTTATATTGCTATCGCGGTTTTTCTCCTCCTCAACGGTCTGTTCCTGTTCATTTTCCCCGATACCAACATACTGGATTATGGATATGCCACACTTGAGCAATTTTTCGAGCAGGCACCCTGGATCTTATTATTACTGATCCCAGCCATCACCATGCGAAGCTTCGCCGACGAATTCAGGGGCGGCACTTTCGAAATACTCCGTACCCGTCCGCTCAGTCCCGCGCAGATCGTGAATGGCAAGTACGCAGGCAGCTTCACAATTGTTCTGGTAGCTATACTTCCTACATTAATATATGTATACACTGTCCAGGCGTTATCAATGCAGGGCGGGATCGACGCGGGCCGGACACTGGGATCATATATCGGGCTGTTATTCCTGGCAGCGGTATTTACTGCGATCGGGATCTGTTGCAGCAGTTTTACCAATAATGCGGTAGTTGCATTTCTGATTGCGGCCTTTGCATGTTTTATTATGTACAGCGGTTTCAATGCAATCAGTCGTATCCCCGCATTCGCATCGGGAGCTGATTATTATATCGAAATGCTCGGCATCGATTTCCATTACCGCAGTGTCAGTCGTGGTGTGCTGGATACCCGTGACATTATATATTTCCTGAGCCTGATCTGGCTGTTCCTGGTAATAACAATCAGGAACATTTCGAAAAGATGATTATGAAAAAGGTACTTGCATCGAAATACTGGTGGATCATCGTGCTGCTTCTGGTAGTGGCCATCAATTTCATTGCATCGAACATACATTTCAGGGCCGACCTAACAGAAGAAAACCGTTACACATTATCAAAGCCAACCATCAGGTTGCTGAAGCGACTGCCCGAACCCGTTAACATTACCGTCTTCCTCTCGGGCGAATTGCCGGCAGGATTCAAAAAGCTCGCGAACAGCACGGGAGAGTTGTTATCAGAATTCCAGGAATACGGTAAAAACAATATCCGTTATGAGTTTGCAAAACCAGGCGAGGGGTTGGATGATTCAGCAAAAGTTCTTTTCCTGGATTCCTTGCACCAGATGGGACTTAACCCCACCAACATCAAAGCACAGGCTAAATCAGGTGAATCGCAGGAAGAGCGACTGGTATATGCGGGCGCGCTGGTAAATAAAGGAAATCGCAGTATGGTGGTCGACCTTTTACAGGGACAGGCCGCGGGCGGACTGGATGCGCTGAATAATGCGGAAGCACTGCTTGAATACAAATTTGCGAGCGCCATTCAGAAGGTATCTACCGATTCGGTGCCTCTCGTAGGTTATCTCACCGGAAACGGGCAGCCACTTACTTATAATGTGTACGATCTGATTGAAAATACCCTGAAGAGAAATTTCGCGTTCAGCTTTTTACCGATCGACAGCGTGCCGGTGATTCCATCGGCTTTCAGCGCGCTGGTCATTGTTAAACCAACAGAAAAATTTTCAGAGTCACAGAAACTGAAACTCGACCAGTATGTAATGAATGGCGGTAAACTGATCTGGTTCGTGGATAAGCTTTACGCGGAAATGGATAGCCTCATGCGGAGCCGCAGCGATTTTATTGCGTTTGACCGCGACCTGGGGATCGAGGACCTGCTGTTTAAATATGGTGTGCGGATCAACGCAGACCTGGTTCAGGATATTCAGAGTGAAAAAATTCCGATGGTAGTTGGCAATATGGGCAATCAACCGCAGGTTGAACTGATTGAATGGCCGTATTTTCCATTATTGTCGTCTTACAGCGGTCATGCCATTGCGAAGAACCTGAATAATGTGCTTTCTGTTTTTCCCAATTCAATCGATACAGTGAAAGCGACAGGTGTCAGGAAAACTATTTTGCTGGCTACTTCCGACATTTCAAGGATACTGAGTACGCCCGCAGTGGTTTCATTGAATACCGTTCAGACACAGGAAGATCTAAAAACGTTCAATAAGCGGCAGGTGCCTGTAGCTGTGTTGCTGGAAGGAAGTTTCAGTTCGTTGTACAGCAACCGGCTTTCTTCAGGAATGACCGATACGCTTGAGCGGATTTATGGGCAGCCATTCCGGTCATCATCTCTTGAAAACAAGATGATCGTGGTGTCAGACGCGGATATCGTGACAAATGTCGTTACTCAGAATGAAGGTCCATTACCCATGGGTATGAACCAGTTCAATAAATACCAGTATGCAAATAAAGACTTCCTGCTTAACAGTCTCGAATACCTGATGGATCCATCGGGCATCCTGGAAACAAGGTCAAAGGATTATACATTACGGCTGCTTGACCCGGGGAAAGTGGAAGAGCAGCGCACAACCTGGCAATTCATTAACCTGGTTTTGCCCCTGTTGCTGGTTTTACTGGCTGGGTTTCTATATCAGTTCACACGCAAGCGAAAATATCTTCACGGGCAACAGAGTACAACTCAATCTTAGCACTGGCTATTATCTTTGCCATTCTAAAACGGATTAATGACACAGGATCAGATCACTTATTTGGTATTTGGAATTTTATTGGTCATAGCGCTGGCTTTCGATTTAGGGCTTCTCAGTAAATCGCATACGCATGTCACCATGCGTAAGGCGCTCTGGCAAACCGGTTTCTGGGTTTCGCTCGCCCTTGGTTTTTTTGTTTTTTTATGGATCAGGAATGGCCAGATAATGGCGCTTGAATATGTTAGCGCCTACCTGATGGAATGGAGCCTGAGCATAGATAATATTTTCGTATTCATACTCATCTTTACTTTTTTCGGGATCAAGGACGACTATTATGCCAGGGTGCTGCTGATTGGTATCCTGATGGCGATCATATTCCGTGTCATCTTTATTACCGTAGGCATTGTGATCGTAGAGCGCTTCCATTGGGTATTGTATATATTCGGCGGCGTGCTCATTTTCACCGGCATTCAGATGTTCATGGCGAAGAACAAAGAAATGATGGACCTTGAGTCGAATAAAGTTTATAAGTTATTAAAGAGGTTTCTACCGCTTACCACTGAGGACAATGATGGCAAGATATCGCTGGTAAAAAATGGCAAAAAATATTACACCAGCATTTTTGTTGTGATCATTATGCTTGCGACTACCGACCTTGTTTTTGCGCTTGATTCCATTCCTGCAGTATTTGCCATTTCGCAACACAGGCTTGTTATTTATACATCAAACATTTTTGCGGTGCTTGGATTGCGATCACTGTTCTTTTTGCTGAAAGGAGCGGTGACCAAATTCGCGCACCTGCAACAGGGTATTGCCATAGTATTGGTTTTTATCGGCATCAAAATGCTTGTTGAATATTTTAATATTCATGTGCCGGTATATATTTCCTTAATGGTGATCCTGGTCAGCATCGCGGCATCCATCGTTTATTCAATCAGCGTTGCCAGCAGGGACAAGGGCGATGATGTAACAGAGCCCATCAGCTAAAATATTGTGATCTATTCCATCAAACATATCGCGGCGGCCACGGGTGGTGAACTGATTCAGTTTCATCACGATGAAAATATTGAGCACCTTGTCACCGACAGCCGGAGGCTCATCTTTCCTGCCACTTCTTTATTCTTCGCTTTAAAAGGGCCGAGAAGAGACGGACACCTGTTTATCAAAGAGCTGTATGCAATGGGAGTAAGGAATTTCATTGTCAGTACAGCCATTGAAACAGAAGGGCTTTCCGGCGCGAATTTCATTCTGGTAAAAGATACCATTATTGCGCTTCAGCAGCTTGCCGCCATGCACCGTAATCATTTTTCACTACCGGTGATCGGCATTACAGGAAGCAATGGAAAAACGATCGTAAAAGAATGGCTCAACCAGTTGCTGCTTGAGCGGTATAATATTGTAAGAAGTCCTAAAAGCTACAACTCACAACTTGGTGTTCCATTAAGCGTGTGGCAATTACATGCACAGCACAATCTCGCGATTTTTGAAGCAGGAATTTCGCGGCCGGGAGAAATGGAACGACTTGAAAATATCATCAGGCCATCAATCGGCATACTAACGAACATCGGCGAAGCGCATGGTGAAGGATTTTCAGATCACCGGCACAAAGCGCTTGAAAAATGCGCCCTTTTCAAAAACTGCGATCGGATAGTTTACAGCAGGGATGTTACGCTTCCTTTCATTGATCCGGAAGGAGAGGACGGTCATCTTTTCAAAGAGGATGTGGTTTTCTTTTCGTGGAGCCGTACCGCGCCTGCAACGCTGCAGGTGTTGAAGGAAGAAAGGACAAAAGAGAATACTAAGGTCACTATTCAATACAATAATGAAAGCGCAGATATACTGATCCCGTTCACCGATCACGCGTCGGTGGATAATGCGCTAACCTGCTGTTGTGTTCTGCTGATGCTGGAAATTCCGATGAAGGAGATCCAGGCCGGCATGCTTCAGCTGCATGCGGTATCAATGCGTTTGGAATTAAAAAAGGGCATGAATAATTGTTCGATCGTGAATGACAGTTACAGTGCCGATATCAGCTCGCTAAGGATAGCGCTCGACTTCATGGCGCAGCAGCAGCAGCAGACAAAAAAGACGGTGATCCTTTCAGATTTTCTGCAAAGCGGAATGCAGGAAGCTGAAATGTACAAAGCCATTGCAGGCGCATTGCAGCAATACGGAATCGACCGGTTGGTGGGCGTTGGACCCGTGATCGGCGCGCACGAACCGGAATTAAGCAAGGTTGTAAAACATGCTTTTTTTTACAGCAATACCGATGAACTGCGGAGAGAATTGCCGCATCTGCACTTCAAAGACGAAGTGATCTTACTGAAAGGCGCACGTGTTTTTGAATTTGAAAAGATTGTTCAGCTGCTGGAGGAAAAAGTTCATGGAACGGTGCTGGAGATCGACCTCAATGCTCTTGCGGCGAACCTGAAAACTTATCAGCAAATGCTGAATCCGGGAACAAGGATGATGGCCATGGTAAAAGCATTTGCGTACGGCAGCGGTACGTATGAAATTGCCAATGCGTTGCAGTTTCATAAAGTAGATTACCTGGGAGTGGCTTATACAGATGAAGGAGTGGAATTGAGGAAGGCGGGAATTACAATCCCGATAATGGTGATGAACGTGGAAGATGTGGCTTTCGACAGCTTACTGCAATACAACCTTGAACCGGTGATATACGATTTTATTTTACTGAACCAGTTGCAGACCTATCTCCGGGGTGAAGGACTCAGCAGAATTCCTGTACATATTGAAATAGAAACCGGGATGAATCGTTTAGGTTTCGCAGCAGAGGATGTGGAAACGCTTGCGGGCCAGTTGCAGAACGACTTATTGGTAATAAAGAGCGTGTTCAGTCACCTGGCAGCCAGTGAAGACCCGCAGCACGACCAGTTTTCATTACACCAGGTTAAGTTGTATACACAGGCCTGTGATATCCTGAAGGAAGAAATTGGTTACCCGTTCATGCGGCATATTGCCAATACGGCGGCGATCCATCGAAAACCGGGCTGGCAGTTTGATATGGTACGACTTGGAATTGGCATGTACGGAATTGACAGCGCTGTTGACCGCGACCTTGACCTGCATGAGGTTTCGACGCTTAAATCAACCATTGCCCAGATCAAATACATAAGGGAAGGTGAAACGGTTAGTTATGGCAGAATGGGGATAGCGGAAAATGACAAAGTGATTGCGACGGTCAGGGTTGGATATGCCGATGGGTACCCGCGTAACCTGAGCAATGGCGCGGGAAAAATGTGGGTCAATGGCAAACTTGCGCCGGTGATTGGAATTATCTGCATGGACATGACCATGATAGATATTACGGGCATACCGGATGTGAGCGAAGGAGATGAAGTAATAGTGTTTGGAAAAGGACTTCCGGTAAAGGAAGTAGCGGCCTGGGCCAATACAATTCCATACGAAATTCTTACCGGGATTTCGCATCGGGTAAGGCGGGTGTATTATCAGGATTAATCCTTATTAACAGCCAACTTCACCCGTATTCACATATATTTGTTGACTTAAAAATTCCGTAGTGAAGGCGCGTACAATTGTACTGATTATCTTACTGATACTGATTGCTGACCAGGCCTTGAAATTTTGGGTTAAGACCAATATGTATTACCAGGAGCAGATCTCAATGGCCGGTAGCTGGGCAAGGCTGTATTTCATAGAAAATGAGGGAATGGCCTGGGGTTGGAAATTCGGCGGGGAATGGGGTAAGATGATCCTGACCCTTTTCCGTTTAGTGGCAGTGATCTTTGGTGTATTTTATATCAAGGGTATTCTGAAGAAGGATTTTCACCGGGGATTTCTGGTTTGTGTGGCGTTGATTTTCGCGGGAGCCCTTGGAAATCTGCTGGATAGCATGTTTTATGGACTGATTTTCACCGAAAGCAATGACGGTCTGCCAATTGCCACACTGGTATCGCCCGGATCGGGTTACGCAGGTTTTCTGCACGGAAGGGTAGTTGACATGCTCTATTTTCCATTGATCGAAGACGCGGTACTCCCATCCTGGGTTCCTTTCTGGGGCGGGGAGCGTATTACTTTCTTTTCCCATATTTTCAATATTGCCGATGCATCCATTTCTGTTGGTGTGATTGGAATTCTGCTTTTCCAGAAACGTTTTTTCAAAAAGAGTCCTGAGAAAGAATCTCACCCAACCGTAGAGACCAGTACACCCGTAAATGATACCGTCCAGGTATTATGATCCGGTATGGTCGAACAAAAAAACTCAACTGATCTGTATGAAATCACTCCGTCTCTTACTGGTGCTTTTAAGCCCTATGTTATTTTTTGCCTGCTCAAAGGAAAAGAGCTTTGAAGCCGGCTCAGGTACCACCATCAATTCTCAGTGGGAGTTCACTGAAGGTTCCAGGCTTTTCAAAGGCCCTGTTGATACCGCATTCCTCACCAGGATTTCCAATGTAAATTCATTGATAGTAGAAGGTACGTCGGACGACGGCACCGGTTTGCTTACCATTGCGGTAATTGGAATTAATACATCCTCCCCCGGCGTTTATAAAAGTCCTGCTGTAGTTTTTGACTACAGTAATAACCAGGGGTCAATTTATCAAAACGATATCACTGCAGTTGATCAGTTCACAGTAGAGATCACCAAAATAGACAGCGCAGGGGTAACGGGCACTTTCAGTGGCCAGGCAAAAGACACAAACGGCGTATTGAAACCCATCACCAGCGGTAAATTCTCCGCCAAATTCGGCGCTTCAGTCATTCCACCGGGAACCGCGCAGATGACCTTCTGGAGCAAGAGCAGTTGCAGTGCAGGGGGAAATATAAATGTAACGCTGACCAACAGTCAGACGGGAAGTATAAGTTCCTTCACTGCCACAGCACCAGCTTGCGGCGCCGCGGGCACAGCTTCGTTCAACGTACCACCGGGAACGTACGGATGGCTGGCAAAATGCGGCACCGATTCTACTGCGGGGGTTATTACACTTGCGGCCAATCAGTGTGTGAAACAGGAAGTAGTTCTTGGCAGCGCAACGCCAACGGGAGAAGCAACATTCTGGGCTAAATCCAGTTGTACAGCCGGAGGCAATATTACCGTGAAACTCAGCAATAATCAGACTGGCACTATTACCAGCTTTAATGCAACAGCACCTGCTTCGTGCACGGCTGCCGGTAATGCCAACTTTAATTTGCCAGCGGGTTCCTATACATGGGTTGCGAAATGCGGCACAGATTCAATAACTGGTAATCTGAATCTCGTTGCTTCGCAGTGCGCGAAGGTTGAGGTTCAGTTTCCAACAGGAACCGCGGCACAGTACGCGCTCGTTAGTGCAGGAGGTAATTGTTCAAACATACAGGTGAACGGCACCTACATCGCAGGCAAGCCGCTCGGACCTGATACCAATACAGTGGTCGTTCAGGTGAATGTCACTACCATAGGGTCTTATACAATTTCAACAAACAATGTCAACGGTTATTCATTCTCGGCCAGCGGTTCATTCACAACTACCGGTGTGCAGAATGTAACGCTGAAAGGCGCGGGAACGCCAACCGCCGCC
>DASWTK010000145.1:0-11289 GCA_036402175.1 Chitinophagaceae bacterium
TAAGTGTCAGTTGCAATTTAATAAAAAAGGGCATAAAAGGAAACTCTGCAGCTCATATTCATGCCAGTTATTTGAATATACGCACACAGGTAAAAAAGTGTTTGGCAGTTATGAAAATTAACTTGTGCCCAGGCTGAAAAAAAATACGCGCATTTTCCAATTTCTGGATCGTTGTAATTTTCTGAATATGCTGCTTCGGTCGCGTTGAATCTCCAAATTCTTTAAACCGGCAGATCGACCGCATACTTCGGTTGACTTCGAACTTCAATCACATCACACCAGGTTCCGGATTATTCTACAAAGTCACCCGCATCATCTTCAAATCATCCCCCCGTCGCCACATGCCTTAATGACACTCCACTTATTTTATCTCCCTTAAAATTCTGGACTATGAAAACATTGTCCCGCCCGTATAAAGTGCGAATTGAAAAATGGAGGAGAAGTTCATATCAACAAAAAATGGCATGCAAAATTACATTTCATTTAAAATATCAACTGATCAACTTAAATAGTTAACAATCAACATAAACTTAAAATTCATCAAAATTTCGTTGTTTTTGTTTAATTGAGGCCTCAAAAATGCACTTTTGATCCAATAACCCCAAGAGGAGTTTTAGCTATTTTATTTAACTGAATCTACTTAACTAACAGAATATAAGTGTGATACAAGAATATTTATTACTATAATAATTAGTGGACGATTTTCACTGTTTTTGAGGCTTGAGTACCGCCTTTTGCCAAAGGTATTAGTAAAACAAAAAGTCAAATTTTTGTGAGTTTCGCGGAACTGGCGTGGAATTTTCTACATTACACCCTACAGAAAAGATTATGGTAAAAACTATCCCCCTGCTGATCATCCTGTCCTCCTGCCTTTTTGGCTTATCCTTTTGCGGCAAGCCAAAAGAGCCTGACTACATAGATTTTCAAAATCTGAGACTCACGAAGGCCGGCGTGGATAAATCTGTACTGAGTTTGGATCTGAGGTATTACAATCCGAATGACTTCAGAATGCAACTGAAAGAAGCTGCCGTAGATGTGTATTTCAACGACAAATTTGTGGGGCATTCAATGCTGGATTCGCTGATAGATATTCCCAGGCGGGATACCTTTTCTATTCCTGTTCTGATGGAATTAAAGCTGAAGGATGTACTATCGAACGCTGCAAGACTTTTACTGAATCCTGATGTGATGGTAAAGCTTAACGGTAAGGCGCGACTTGGAAAGGGCGGAATATTTATGAATGTTCCGATTAATTATGAAGGAAAGCAACGGATCGATCTGCTGGGAAAATAAACGTCGGATATTCGAATTTTATTCCCGTTAAAACATAAAAAAAAGCTGCCATGTATTCCGGCAGCTTAAGCAATTTATACAACCAAAAGAGCTACTCCTTCATTCCCCCGCCATCTTCTGGTTTCTTGCAGCATTGGGGTAACTTTTTATAAGATTCCTCATTGGCTGAAATATTATCAGCATCATATCCCACATTAGCGATAGCCGTCTTTAGATTTTCGACATTCGTACGGTCAGTGATATAAGTGATCTTGGTCGTTTTGCGTTTATAATCGACCACGACCTTGTTTACACCCTCTTCACGACTGATGAAATTCTCAATTCTTTTCTTGCAACTTTCGCACTGAACGGTTGGAGTCTTGATTGTTACGGTTTGTACGGGTTTTTTAGCCTGACCCAGGGAAACAGCCGAAACAGCCAGGGTCATCAGCAATAACATCTGAAGTTTTTTCATTTTATAGAGTTTGGCAATTCAAATTTAATAAACGCCCTTCCAATTAGCGGGATCACGACGCCAATTTAACAAAACAGTTTCCTGGTCGGCCGATACAATGCCTTTATCAATCGCCAGGGAAATCAGGTTCTCATAATTGGTCAGTGAACGGTATGGGATACCGGCTTTTTCAAAAGCCTGACCGGCAATATCAAATCCATATGTGAAGATCGATACCATACCTATCACGTCCAGTCCGGCCTCTTTCAAAACATCCACCACCTGGAGGCTGCTTTTTCCTGTTGACACCAGGTCTTCGATCACTACAGTTTTTGCGCCTTTTTCGTAATATCCTTCAATCTGATTACCCAAACCATGCTCCTTTGGCTTTGGGCGTACATAAACATAAGGCAATTTCAACTGGTCGGCTGCCATCGCTCCCCATGCGATGCCCGCAGTTGCAACACCTGCAAGTAATTCGGCTTCGGGAAATCCTTCAAAAACTACATTACACATTTCAGATTTGATGAAGTCCCTGATGAAAGGGAAAGAAAGCACCTTGCGGTTATCGCAATAAATAGGGCTTTTCCAACCGGAAGCCCATGTAAAAGGTTCGCTTACATTCAGTCGAATGGCATTAATTTGTAATAGTTTTTCAGCTACTGCCCTTTCGTTTGTTTTCATTGTCATCTGTTGGCGGCAAAGTAATTTTAAAATTCGCAAATGCATATAAAAATCTACTTTGGGGATAAACCTTTATTTCTCTGTGATGATATTGATAAGGAAATCGCGCCTTATGTGCATCATGATGACGCAGTATTCATTGATGAATTCTCCACACCCGCCATCAAATCGATGATTCATGAAATGAAGCTGGAAAAGGTGCATGCCGGCATACTGTATCACACGAATCTGGAAGAGCTTAAAAAAGCAGTATTCAGAAAATTTACCTTAATACAGGCTGGAGGCGGGCTGGTACTGAATCCGTCGAAATCGATGCTTTTTATTTTCAGGAAAGGAAAATGGGACCTTCCGAAAGGCAAACTTGACCCCGGCGAATCCGTTGATCATTGCGCTTTACGGGAGGTTAAGGAAGAAACAGGCCTGCAGCATGTGCGATTGATCGAGCCCCTGCTGGTAACCTATCACGTGTATGATGAGGATGGGAAACATATTCTGAAAGAGACTCATTGGTTCCTGATGCATGCAACCGCCGGCCAGAGACTGGAAGCACAGGAAGACGAACAGATTTCTGATATCCGATGGGTGAGCGAAAAAGAACTGACCAAATACCTGCGTAATACTTTTCCCCTGATAAAAGACGTATTGAAGGAACACGGGCTTTTAGAGGCGTAATAAACTCCATTTCGGGCCTGGATTGAAAAATAAACCACAAGCCCGGCAATTAACTATCGTGGCAAAATAGCCACTGTTAGCCGGCTTACACACGTTAATTTATCTTCTTCATTGTAGATCCTGATATCCCACACGTGTGTTTGTCTTCCCAGATGTATCGGGCTGGCATGACCGGTTACATAACCTTCTCTTGCGGACCTGATATGATTAGCATTGATCTCAAGGCCAACACAATAAAATTTCGAATGGTCAACAACCAGGGCCGAACCAACACTTCCAAGCGTTTCGGCCAGTACTGCCGAAGCTCCGCCATGAAGCAATCCATACGGTTGTTTGGTCCGGTGGTCAACAGGCATGCGCGCCCTGAGGTAGTTTTCACCAATCTCAGTCCATTCTATGCCGATATAGTCAGCCATTGACCCTTCTCCCAAACGCACGATGTCATCAAGAGTAAGATTTTTATTATGCCAGATCATAAGTAAGCTTATTTTTTGCCAGCGGTAAATTATGTCCGGGCGCAAATCTACGTGCAATTGGAGAAACAAGCGGATCAGGGATCCGGGGTTATAATTTCTATACCGACTGTCGGCCTGCAAACAAACCCTCACAATTTGTGTTAATTTTAAGACGCTTTTATGCCTTGCAGTTAATGTAGTCCTAAAAAGCCCGGATTATCATCTGCAATGCAAGTCTGGCCGTATATCTGTTCTAATTTGCACCAAAATGCAGCGTATGAGTCAGCGATTGTGGTTGAGCCTTGCTTCCCTGGTTTCACTATTCGCAGTTGGTTCTTTTTTTACTTTTTTTTCACCCTCCTGCGCCCAGGGGGAAAATGCTTACAAAACAATGTCACTAACGCCTTCTCTGCAAAATACTTCGTCTGCCGGTAAAATGACCGGTTCAGAAAATCTTGATACAGCTACTTTCGGAACAGGTTGCTTCTGGTGCACAGAAGCCATTTTTCAGCAACTGAAAGGTGTTAAGAAAGTTTCATCGGGCTATTCGGGAGGACATGTTGAAAATCCCAGCTATGAAGAAGTATGCAAGGGCACTACCGGCCATGCTGAGTGCATAGAAGTAGTTTACAATCCACAGGAAATAACCTTTGATGAATTACTGGAAGTATTCTGGCAAACTCATGATCCAACTACCCTGAATCGCCAGGGAAATGACGTAGGCACGCAATACCGCTCTGTAATTTTTTACCATAGCCAGGAACAAAAACAGAAGGCTGAAAAATACAAGTCGGAGTTAAACAAGGCCGGCGCATTTGCCGATCCGATCGTAACAGAGATTTCTCCCGCGGCCACATTTTATGTAGCTGAAAATTATCATCAGAATTATTACAACAATAATGGATCAGCGCCCTATTGTTATTTTGTGATCAGGCCCAAGCTCGAAAAGTTCACAAAAGTGTTTAAGGAGAAACTAAAAAAGTAATTCAATCAGTTCTTCCCTTCCCACTCCATTTCTACGGTTTTGGTATAATCAACCAGTTTGGCGCCTACGGCTTTCCAGCCCATGACCTCAACAAGTTTCACAACTTTGAATTTGGCTTTGCGCACCTGTGATCCGCGTCCTGTATGCACTACAAGGATAGGTTCTTCCTGGGTTGTCACTACTTCTAGCCGGTTTCCATCGCCTTCCTTTATGAATGGAAACTTTGTATGCAGGGTGGTAGTCTCAATCCTGAATCGTTTGATATTAAATTGCAGTTTTTCATTATCAAGATAAACCGCGGTAACAACTTTTTCGGGAACAAACTTTTCAATAAGCAATACTTTATCAGCCTCAAATCTTTGGGTAAGTTCCTGGTCGGTGATCTCGTAATTACCGTCGTTGTATATGACAAGAATCCTGTCTTCGGCCTCAAAGCTTCCCAGTTCAAGTCCTTTCTCTTCAGTTGTCAACCTTCCGAACTGATCATCGAACCACAGGTTGCGTCCCGCAAGGGTTGATTTGCCAGCTTCCTTGAACTTTACGATGCGTACCGGGTATTTGGTGACCTGATTACCGATCGAGGTGCGTCCCTTGATCTCCAGCTCTTCGAAATAAAATTCAAACGTTTTATTCCGTGCGGTGCAATTAGGACTCAGGATCACAGTTACAGCTTCCGCCTCACCATTAGGATTCACGCTCAGATAGTGAACCTTGCTTTTATCGCTGCCTTTTGTAAGGTCATATTCCCTGTCACGCGTAATGCCGGTAACATTGAACCGCTTGGCAAAAGTAATTCCGCTTTCGCCATCCATATAGATCATGTTATAGGTAGTACGCTCATCATTCTTCTGGAAAATTGCAGCGTGAAGTATGTCCTTACCTATGTAAACTTTCTCGCCTACTTTCACCACTTTCATTATACCCCTTCTCGTAAAAACAATTATGTCATCAAGGTCTGAACAATCGCAGATAAATTCATCTTTTTTAAGGCTGGTTCCAATGAATCCTTCGGCACGGTTCATATACAACCTTGTATTGGCAATGGCCACCTGCTTCGCATGAATGGCTTCGAACAACCTGATTTCCGTTTTGCGCTCACGCCCCTTTCCGAATTTTTTGAGCAGGTTTTCATAATAAGCTACGGCATAGTCAACAAGATTGTTCAGGTCGTGCTTTACCTGTTTTATCTCACCCTCCAGGCCTTTTATCTGGGCATTCAGCTCTTCGATGTCCAGCTTGTAGATCCTGCGTACAGGTTTCTCTGTAAGTTTTATCACGTCTTCGCGGGTAACGTCGCGCTTCAGTTGCTTACGGAAAGGCGCAAACGCTTTTTCAATTCCCGCAAGCACTTTTTCCCAGGACTCGTGTTTCTTTTCGAGTTCCTTATAGATCTTTTCTTCAAAGAATATTTTTTCAAGCGAAGTATAGTGCCATTTATCCTGCAGCTCAGCCAGCCTGATCTCCAGTTCCCTTTTCAGCAATTCCTTCGTCTGGTCGGCCGACAGTTTCAGTAACTGGTGCACTCCTATAAACACAGGCTTGTGTTCAACGATCACGCAGGCATTGGGCGATACGCTGACTTCACAATCTGTAAATGCATATAACGCATCGATCGTTATATCCGGTGAAATTCCTGGCGCCAGGTCAATCAGGATCTCTACTTCCTGTGCGGTGTTGTCCGTTACTTTTTTGATCTTGATCTTTCCCTGATCATTGGCCTTTACAATAGATTCCATTAACTGGGTGGTGGTAACGCCATAGGGCACATCCCGGATCGCGATCGTCTTTTTATCGATCTCCTCGATGTGCGCGCGGATCCGGAGTTTACCACCCCGCTTGCCTTCATTATAGTTGGAAGTATCGATCATGCCGGCAGTCTGGAAATCGGGAAATATCTCAAATTTTTTGCCCCGCAGGTGCCTGATGCACGCATCGATAAGTTCGCAGAAATTATGTGGAAGTATCTTTGTTGAAAGACCCACTGCAATTCCTTCGGCTCCCTGTGCCAGGAGAAGAGGAAATTTCATCGGCAGAAAGAGCGGTTCATTTTTCCTGCCATCATAGCTCAGCTGCCATTCTGTTGTTTTACTGTTGAATGCAACTTCCAGTGCAAACTTCGAAAGCCTTGCTTCGATATAACGCGCGGCAGCTGCATCATCACCTGTACGAACGTCACCCCAGTTACCCTGTGTTTCTATAAGCAGGTCTTTCTGTCCAAGGTTCACCAATGCTTCGCCAATGGAGGCGTCGCCATGCGGATGGTATTGCATGCTTTGTCCGATGATGTTGGCTACTTTATTAAAACGGCCATCATCCATCTCTTTCATTGCATGGAGTATGCGACGCTGTACGGGCTTAAGACCGTCTTCCACCGCAGGCACCGCACGTTCCAGTATTACGTAAGAGGCATAATCAAGGAACCAGGTTTTGTATTGTCCCTGAACACCTGATTCATTCTCATGAAAATTGTTGTCCTTTATTTTCGAAGTTGCCATTATTTGAGTTTAAATACTACCGCACCGCTTTTATCGGTATCGGATTCAAGTCTGATCTCATAGGTTTTATCGCCCGCTGTTACCTTCATCAATGCGGTATTCGGAGGAATGCTACCGAGGTTGTTGGCGTACATTACCAGTTCATTACTCCTGTTCGGATTTGCTTTCAATTTAACGCTGATTGGCTTATCGGTTAGTTTTTGTTTGCCCACCACAACCTGGCCGTTAAAATAAACCGTCACGCTGTCCCCATCTATGTCACCATTATCGTAAAGGTCTACCTGGAAATCGGGTGACGTAATTTCAATTGTCTGCTGCACATTCACTTTACGGTTCGCGATGGTATTCGGAACAGTTGGCGCGGCAGATTCAGGCATCAGGATCGCAAAGAACTGATTTTTTCCATTGAGGATGAGGTTAGCAGCCTGCTGCACATCTTTTGGCGTAAGTGCCTCCACAAATTTTTCATATTCAAGAAAACGCTTCGGATCGCCACCCTGGGATTTCAGATTCATCAGCTGATCAAGCCAGACATTATTCTCCTTCATCTGTGTCTTATGTGTTTCAAGCCATTGCTTTTTCACCTTGTCAAGGTATTGCTTATCGG
Organism: Chitinophagaceae bacterium; assembly: GCA_036402175.1. GTDB lineage: Bacteria > Bacteroidota > Bacteroidia > Chitinophagales > Chitinophagaceae > DASPKM01. The sequence goes on from DASWTK010000145.1 coordinate 7,625, forward strand.
GCCCGTTTTTAGCCAGCAGCTCAAATTCTTTTTTCACCGCTTTTAACAGCGTATCCACTTTTTCGGGACCACAAGGTAGTTGCAAAACAAAACTGTAATTGCCAAAAGGGATTTTTTCGAGGCTCGCAAATGTACCACCTCCATAAATGCCCTGGACTTTTTCACGCAACTCTTCAATAATGCGGATGTTCAGTACTTCACTCATCGCCTGCGTTTTCAGCTCCAGGTCTTCGCTGAATGCAATTTCTCCGGCGTAGAAAGCAAGGATCAGGCTTTTCTGCTCCTTTCCCTTATTTACTGTCAGATTCTTTTTACCGCTTACGGTTCTTACTTTATTATCGACATAATTGAACTTTTTTCCTGAAGCCGGAAGGCTTCCGATGTATTTCTCGATCAAAGGAATTATTTGCTCTTCTTTGAAACTACCAACAAAAACAAAGTTCATTCCGCTTACATCCCCGAATCGCTCACGGTAAATGGCCAGCGACCGGTCGAGGTTGATCTTGTCATAGTACTCGCTTTTAGGCACTGCAACCGGAGCCAGCGGATTGTAGTTGAATAAAGTCTGATACATGGTATCAATGAACGCGGCCTGCGGATTGGCGCTGAGCATTGCAAATTGTGATTTATTCCTTTGAACGAAAGACCTGAACAGGGAGGTGTCTTTTCGGGGCGCTGTAAAATACAGGTGTGCAAGCTGCAGCATTGATTCAATATCCTTTACAGTTGAATTTCCGCGGATGCCTTCAGACGTTGCGGAGAACACCGGATTCACGCTAACAGTTTTGCCGGCAAGGGTTTTCTTGAGGTCTGTTGGTGAAAAATCACCAACTCCCATCGCGGTAACAATCGCTGTTGCATATTCCGCGTTGTATTTATCTGCCAGTCCATAGTTATTTTTACCGCCATGCCTTGTTGAACCCATCAGCACCTGGTCATCCTTAAAATCGGTTGGCCTGAGTACAACGGTGACACCATTGCTCAGTTTAAGTTCAGTGGTGCCAAGCAACGCATTTTTCGATTTGGAAACTACCTTGCCTGCATTGGGAACTTTTGTGAGCAGGTTTGTCTGAATCGCTTTCTCTTCATAAGGCTTGATATCAGCCTTTTCTTTTTCTTCCAGCACGGCAAGGAGCTCTTTGGATTCAGGCAGTTTATCGTTTGATTTAGGATCAGGACCGGTTACATACACAAACCTGTTCTTCTGGTCTTTAAATTTCGCAGATACAGCGTTTACTTCCTCAATGGTTACGCCGGGTAAAATAGATTTCACATATTCAAACTCCTTTTCAATCCCGGGAGAAGGTTCTTCCTGAAGGAAATGGTTGATATATTCCTGAACATAGTTCTCCGACTCCGTTTTGTCGCGGTTGTTATAAGTTCTTTCATAAAACGCAATCATATTCTTTTTAGCGCGATCGAGTTCGGCCGCGGTAAAACCGTAACGCTTCACTCTTTCGATCTCTTCCGCAAGTGCGTTTACTCCCTTATTAACATCCCCGGTGCCTGCTCCGGCAAAAGCGTTGAAGGCTTCATGACCACGGGCAAACGAGCCAAAGCTTGTTGACGCGAAAATAAACGGAGGGTTTTCCTTTTGCGTCAATTCCTGCAAACGCTGGTTCATAAGAGTTGTGAAGAGCTGCTGTACAAGATCATCACGGTAATCAGCAACCGTAGTTGAAGGCTTTACTTTGTAAGCCGGATAGTTAATGGCAAAAACATAACTGGTAGCTTCCTTGTCGGTCACCACCATCGCGTCACTGTTCTGGTAAGGCGGCAGACCGGAAACTTCTCTTTTGCGTGCATTGGCTGGTGCTGCGAGACCTGAAAAGTGTTTGCGGATCATTTGTTCGGCCTTGGCCGGTTCAATATCTCCAACTACAATAACCGCCATCAGGTCCGGGCGATACCAGTCGCGGTAAAATCGCCTGATAGCATCGTGTTTAAAATTTTTTATAATGCTGTCAACTCCTATCGGAAGCCGACTGGCATATTTCGATTCTGCAAATAATTTTGGATAGATCTTTCTGAACATGCGATCGTTCGCTCCCTTTCCGAGCCTGCTTTCCTCCAGTATGATGGCACGTTCTCCATCGATATCGTCATTCTGATAAGTTACATTATGGGCCCAGTCTTCCAGTACCTGGAATCCTTTTTCAAGGTTTCCGGGTTTGCTTGTTGGAATCGGCAGTATATAAACTGTTTCGTCAAAGCTTGTATATGCATTCAGGTCATTCCCGAATCCTACCCCAATATCCTGCAAAAAAGAAACGATATCGTTCTTTTTAAAATTTTTGGTTCCATTGAATGCCATATGCTCAGCCATATGGGCAAGCCCCTGCTGATCGTCATCCTCGTTAATGGAACCCGCATTTACAACCAATCGTAATTCGACCCGCTGTTCGGGTTTTTTATTTTGCCTGATGTAATAGGTTAATCCGTTTTCCAGTTTCCCTACTTTCAATTTTGGGTCAAGGGGTAATGGTTCGGCCAGGTTTACCTGGGCAAACAGCTGGAAGGAAGTTAACAACAACCATACAAACAACAATAGGGATCTGCTCTTCATAACTGCGGTTTTAATAAGCAGCAAATATATTCGAGGCGGGGGGAAGTTGTATGTCGCTCATGGAATAAATTGAGGATTTATACATTACCTGATCACTTCTTCAATTACTTTTCCAATGCATCCTCCCGGTTGTTGAATTCGAAGCAAAGCGGCTACTGTTGGTGCAATGTCAGTCATATAAACTTCCCTGTTTGAGCGGCCAGGCCTGATTCCCCAACCATACCACAAAAGCGGAATATGCGAATCGTAAGGATTCCAGAGCGCGTGAGATGTTCCCGCGGTACCTCCATCAATCCAATGAGGTTTGGGCAAAAATGCAATATCGCCGCTGCGTGACGGATAATAACCGTTCGCTATCATTTCACGCACTTTTTCCGGCATGGGTTCCAGCATAACTTTTGTAATATCGAACGCCCTTGAAATGGACTCTTTCTTTTCAAGAAAAGCGACAATCCACTCCTTCAAAACCTTTATGTCAATTTTCAGAGAATCAACCAGTGAATGATTCAGATGTATCTGGTAATTCAGGCTGCTTACTATCAGCTTATCGCTTCCGAATTGCTGTTTCAGCAAGGGAGCCATTTCTGCTACGAAAATATTATCGTCGAATGTTCTTCCCGGCAGCCGGTTCTCCTGCATAAAACCGGGAACATTTGCCACTCCGTGATCAGCCGATAAAAAAGCAAGGTATTTGCCTGCACCTACACGCGTATCCAGGTATCGGAAAAATTCACCAAGCTCATGGTCAAGCCGCAGGTATGCATCTTCCGTTTCAATAGAATTCGGACCAAAGGAATGACCAATGTAATCAGTTGACGAAAAACTGACCGCCAGAAAATCGGTTACCGAGTCTTTCCCAAGCTGTTCCCCTTCCATTGCGGCCCTTGCCATTTCAAACGTCATCGTGTTGCCATAAGGAGTGTAATTCAGCATCGAATAATTGGTTCCCGCAAATGAATTGAGATCGTACGGAAAGGTCCTGGCCGAAGTTCCAAAAGGTTTTTGTTCATATTGTTTCTCATCGGCCGTACTCTGGACGTATGTATTCAGTGGATACAATGTGCTCCATCCTTTGCGATAATATGCATCAGGCAGTTTT
>DASWTK010000146.1:0-4196 GCA_036402175.1 Chitinophagaceae bacterium
TATTCACCCGATCAGTATCCGCAGTAAGAAAAATCCGGACTGCGGTTTCCAAGGGAATCCGGAGTAGACGCAAGCTTTCTATCCTGAGTAATGTATAAGGGAAGCGGCTTCGTTTGTTTTTGCGCTACAGTCTGAGCAAAGCAGGCATTCAATAATATCAGCAGCACAGGCAGGCACGAAATAGCGGTATGTGATCTTTTGCTGTTCACTATAAGCCTGCATATTTTTTGGATGCTAAAATCCCTTTTTCCCTGCTTCCGGTCTGACAGTCTTTAAAGATACTACGCTGTTGAGATATTCCTCGATATTGGTATAACCACTGTTATTCTTAGCATTCAAAGAAGCGTCAGCTGCATTGTTTGGATTTAATCCATTCTTCCTCTCCCATTCGTCGGGCATGCCATCATTATCGCTGTCCTTATAGGGCGTTCCCTTATATTCAGGATAGCCGCCCACCTGGCTTATATCGGTAATGATACCTTTTTTATAAGAATCAATTGGTAAACGACGATGCTTGAATTGGGTCTCAGGCAGTTTCACATTTTCATCATAAATGATCTTTCCGGTTTTCACCTGCTCTGTTATTCTTTTGTCGACCGGATCTCTTTTAGGAAGTATGGCTCCCGCATTTTCAAGAACATAATCCCTGGCTTCTGTTGCAGATATGATTGTAAGAGGCGCCATGGGCAACGGCTTGTTCCATTTCATATCTGCGGTATATTTTCCGGTGCTGGCTTCATCTTCTACCTGCACACCACCATTCCAGTTGTCTTTGGTGATCTCCGGAAATCCTTCCATGATATTGCCTGAAACATATGCACGGCCAAATACCAGATATTTCAGTTTGCTCCGGCCACTTTCCGGTTTCAGAATACGATGGCCAATGGGAGAATTTTTCGGAGTAAGCGGTCCGGGTTTGAAATAATTATTGATGATGTTGTACTGTGCTCTGTAATCGCCGCCATCAATGGAGCGGTGAACCCAGTTGAACACTACATTGTTCACAAAATTGAAGATACCATACCACCCGATAGAAGGATTTCGTCCCGCGTTATTTGCCCACAAATTACGCATGAATGTGCAGTTCTCTCCTCCAAGTGTGCTGCCGAAGGCATGATTCCATGTATCCAGCGCTTCTGAAAAAATAGAATTCTGTATCGTTATGTTCACCGTAGGCAATTTGTCTTCTATGGCGCCGGTGCTATCGTTGTACATATGACGGTACATGCTCATGTTCTCATCCAGTCCCCAGCTTGCCGAAACGTGATCGATCATAATATTGCCGATCGGGTTTCCGCCGATAGCATCGTCCCTTCTTCCAACCCAGGTTTCTCCGCGGCGGAATCTCATGAACCGTATGATCACATCGTGCGTGTTGATCCATACACTTTCACCAGCTACGCAAACGCCATCGCCCGGAGCTGTTTGTCCTGCAATTGTGATATATGGAGCGCGGATGATCAGCGGTGTTTTCAATCGGATGATGCCGGCAACATTGAACACAATTGTTCTTGCGCCGCCTTGTTCACAGGCCCAGCGTAAACTTCCGGGACCATCATCATTAAGGTTTGTAACCACAAGCACTTTACCGCCACGACCACCAAATGTAAATTTCCCGCCACCTTCAGCTCCCGGAAAAGCGGGAATGTCGGCCTGTGGAAGATCATCGGGCTTTCCTGCCCAGGGTATGTAGGGTCTACCCTGTTGGGCTTCCGCTTTGATTATTGGTAATGCAGCCGCCCATGCTTCATCGGAATGAATGCGGGCAGCTCTCATCAATGAGTCTGAAGCGCGCTGCACCTCAGGCGGAATAGAAGGATATTGTGCCTTTGCCAGTCCTGAAACCAGCGTGCAGGTTGCGATGATAAAGATCTTGCGGTAAAGGTTCATTACTTATTTATTTTATCTTCCTTCAGTCCTTCAATTATTGCAATGGATCAAATGTGCCGTTTGTCCATCCGAGCGTATTCTTAAGATTCGGATTGCGGCTCAGGTGTGTATTGGGGATCGCATAGAAATAATATTTATCAAGGAAATTGATATTGGTAGTTTCCAGGTCGGCAACCGCTACGTTGAAAAACTGCGTATAGCTGGGCCCGTTAATGTTTATGGTATCCCTCACACGAATAGTAGTTGAGCCTGGAATGAAATTATTCAATGTTGTTGCGGTATATGGCGCCTTAACTGTAATGTTAAGTCTCTTTCTTCTCGTTCCATTAAGAGTAGTCCATAACCTTGTACGGCGAAGGTCGTCGTAACGCTTGTTCTCAAATGCCAGCTCTATCCTTCTTTCATTCATAATTGCCATGAACATTTCTGATTGTGACATACCTGATTTTAAGCCATACAGGTTTCCTGTTCCCGCGGTAATACCAGCCCGTTGGCGAAGCTTGGTAAGCATATCATAAGCTTCCGCTGTTCGACCAGTTGCATTTGCCGCTTCGGCCAGGTTCAGCATCACTTCCGCAAGGCGGATCTCTACCCAGTCAGTTGTACCATTTGCCGCATTCACAGCAGTTGTGTTGAGGTTGATACCCTTCCTGGTATAAAAACCTGTTGTTGATACCGTAGCTTCCGGGTTGGGCGTACCATTATACGTCCACTGCTTTCTGCCGGTCTGTCCGCTCAATGGCCAGATGTCTCCATTGTACACAATGGTTGCATTGAAGCGGGGATCACGGTCTTTCCAGTAATAAACGGGGTCATATCCTGATCCGGGTTCGTTGATGCCAAGGCCATTTTTCATAGGGAAGGCCTGTACCAGGTCCCACGTGGGCTGATACTGGCCTCCGGCGCCTTCAGAGCGAGGTCTGGCAGATGTTTCATATGAATTGGAATTATTCTCGGTTCCATTGTAGGAACGGATCATGATAAGTTCCTTGTTACTGCTTGTTTCGTCGGTGAGTACGTTCGCGAAATTATTGAACAGCTGATGCCCGTCGGCCAGCAATGAATCGTATGCGGCGCGATTTGCCTTGTATGCATTTTCCCATCTCGCGGCAATATTGGTTGGATTGAATTGCGCGCTGGCGTAGAAAAGAAGTACCCTGCCTTTTAATGCAAGTGCAGCGCCCCGTGTAATGCGTCCCCTGTCGGCCGCAGGTTGTGAAGCGATCGTTGTCTTAGGGGCAAGCGCTGCAAGGTCCAGGTCACGCACCAATGAATCGATACACTCAGAGGTTTTGTTACGTGATACATAAACGCTCTCGTCATCCCATGGTTGCGGGGTTGTAATATAAGGCACACCGCCATAAACCTTTACCAGGTTGAAATAATTCCAGGCGCGTAAAAAATAAGCTTCTGCTTTCAGCCTTGTTCTTATTGCTTCAGGCAGGGTTCCCTTATCAATTTCGGCAATCATAATGTTCACCCTTCTGATGTTTGCGTAAGGACTTGTATTGGATGTAGGGCTGTTGCCAAAATCGGTAACATTATTATCGCCCAGCGTACCGTACAAAATTGCCGTAGTGCGAGCTGTATTCGATTCATCACTTACGTCGTGCAACGCGTATGGCAATACGTTAGTACCGGCATTGGCAGGGAAGTGTGGCATTATCACTGAATACGCGCGGTTCAGGTACAAAGTGGCGGTTGATTCGTTATCCCAGACTTCCGCTGTCAGACCCGTCTCGTCTTTTTTGTCAAGAATTTTTTTTGTGCACGCGATCAGCAGACTTGCAGATAAGATGCTGAAAAATATTTTCTGTTTCATCAAAGATATTTTTATCTGAATGATGTATTGTTTTATAAACTGATATTAGCTCCGAATGTGATTGTACGTAATACAGGATAATCCACAGCAACGTTTGCTGATGCATCTTTATACTTCTCTTTTGAAATGAGCGTACCCAGGTTGGTGCCTGTTACAAAAAGACGCAGGTCGGGTATCTTGTATCTTGTTTTAAGAGACGGAGGCAAAGTATAAGACAACTGCGCATTGTTTACACGCATCGTTGTACCACCTACCATCCAGAATGTTGAAGTTTCACTTGCCAGCGGACTGTTGATGACAGGATACCTTGCATTTGGATTGCTTTCTGACCAGGTATCTCTCCAGAATGATAACGCTCCCTGGTTCTCTGTTGGCGGTCTTCTTGCGGTGTTATCGTAAATGCGGTTGCCACCTACACTCAGGCTGGTATTTACGCTCAAACGCAAACCTTTCCAGCTGAAACCAATATTGAATCCTGCGCCCC
>DASWTK010000147.1:0-14563 GCA_036402175.1 Chitinophagaceae bacterium
GGTTCGACAGGAAGAGCCTGACCCAGTCTTTCGTTTGATTCCGCCGTTCTCCGTTCACAAGATTTACATCATGGCCGACTGACATGGTCAACAGGTGTTTTACCTGCAGCTCACTAAGATTCAGGCTAACGGTGTCGGGTAATTGATCAGGAAAGAATGAAATGACCTTATCTGTAACCTTCAAACGTTTTTCCGACACCAGAAATCCAATTGCTGTTGCGGTGAAAGTTTTACTTACGGAATACAAAACGTGCGGTTTGTCTGCCGCATTATCGCCGAACCAATGCTCGGCTATCACTTTTCCATGACGAAGGATCATCAGGCTATGAATATCCTGTTTGTTTTCCTTTACTGCGTTGAGGTAATCCGATACTGCGCCGGGCCTGAACTTTTCAGCTTCAGGCGTACTCCGCGGAAGTGACTGCGCAAGTACGTGCATCATTGATGCAGTCAATAATATTGTAATGCAGAATGATTTTTTCATACAGGCAATTTAATAAGACATCATGCAAGTTAATCACTGCCGGCTTAGCACAAGCTGTTTCAGCGTGAAGCCGCCCTTATTTGCCCGCAAACGGATCACGTGTCGTCCTTTTTTCAACTTCAACCTGCCGATCGATTGTGTTTGCCACCCGGTGGAATTACCTGCTGTATTCAGAGCAATATTGGAGAATTGTGGTTTGCCGTCAACATTCACGGTTATATTGCTGCTGTCGCTGCCTGCCGCTATCAGCTTTAAAATATGGTTTACATTACTGTTCAGGTCTACTGTGTATTGTAACCATTCACCATCCTGAATACTTCCCACATAAAAAGTCCCTTCATTCAAAGAGTCAGTATAAATATCCACGCCATCATTGCGGTACATCCTGCCTTTGTTACCAGCACTGCGGCGGCCGGTTGATACATGATAATTACCGGTGTCTTTATCGTAATAAGCGATGCCGTTTCTTCCCAGATCATAATCTACTGCATTAATTGTGTAACCCTCAGGGGAGATTTTCACTTTTGCAAAAGGAGTTGTTTTATTATCAAATGGCTGCCTGATCAGCGCGTCGATCACATCGCTGCGAACACTATTGTAACGGACGTTTGTTTGTGAAGCAAGTTCCATTAACCCATAAAACGCATCACTCTCGCTGGGGCGAGCAGTATTGCCATAACCGTTCCAGTAATCCAGCAGGAGATTGTATTTTGGATTGGAGTGAACTTCCAGCGGGTTATTGTTGCCAAGTTTTTTCAACGGCCACCAGCACCAGCCAATGTTGTTCGATTCAAATAATTGAACAGCATCAGTAAACCAGGTATTGGAATTCTCACCGGTTTCACCAACCCATACGGGAGCATTGTTCTGATTTCGCGCATCAACCATATGCTGGATGGATCTGGGATCGTTATAGTTCCAGTATTTATGAAAACTGATGACGATGTTGTCATCCCAAAGCGGAAACACGCCTTTATAATTATTGCCCCAGCCATTTCCTTCGATAATAACAATGTGTTTTTTATCAACCGAACGAATGGCATCTGTGATCTTCACCATTAAATCGCGCAGTGGTATATTGCGCGGTTCTTTCAACCCGTTCTTGTCAGCAGGATCATCAAAGCCCCAGTTCGGTTCATTGATAATGTCATAGGCACCGATCCATGGCTCATCTTTGTATCGTTCCGCAAGTTTTTTCCATAAGGCGATGGTCTTAGCTTTGTTGGCCTCGCTCTGCCAGAGCGAAGGTTTGGTAGAATCGCGGTCTGAAATGTTCAGGTCATTTCCCTGTCCGCCTGGCGCGGCGTGGAGGTCTAATATGAGATACATCTCATTGGCTTTGCACCAGCTCAGTAAACTATCGGTGAGGCGGAACCCTTCTTCAATCCAGGTTTGCCTGGTTGAATCGGGTTCCTTGTCAACCGGAAGGGTGTATAAGTTGTAATGCATGGGAAGCCTGACAGAATTGAATCCCCATTTGCGCATTGAATCGATATCAGCTTTCGTGGTAAAATTCGCAAGCCATGCCTCATAGAATTTCTTTGTTTTATCAGTTCCTATCAACTGTTCAATACGGTTGCGGATCGAGTATTGCGGGTTAATGCCCTGCAGCTTCAGCATGTATCCTTCCTGCAGCATCCAACCGCCAAGTCCCATTCCCCTGAGTATAATATTTTTTCCTTTTTCATCTACGATCTTTTGTCCGGAAGTTTTCAAAAAACCCTGCCCGTTCACAACCGGCACCAATCCAATCAGTAGGAGGTACGAAATAAAAAACTGCTTCATGTGAAAATTATTCTATGATGATGGTGTTGATAGAGTGGGGGAGGATCGCGGTAGGAGCCGCCTGCCCTTTCATCCATACCTTATAATCTATTTTTTCATCGGTTGTATTCATCACTACCAGCGCAATGGTGCCATCGGTATTTCTGAATGCCGTTGTTTGAAGTTTGTCACGGTTCGAAGAGCTGGTGATCCGTTTTGCTCCCGGTTTGATGAATTTGGAGAAATGCCCGATATAGTAAAATGCATTTGTGTAAACGAGCTTTCCTGTACGCGTATCAGCATGTACCGGAGAGAAGCAAAAATTTCCTACATGATTTGGTCCGCCGTTTTCATCCAGTAAAATGTTCCAGTCTGTCCACGCAACAGTTCCACTGTTGAAATCATTGATGATGGAGTAGCCATACTTTTCGCCGAGCGACCAATCTTCCAACCTGTTCCAGTCAAATTTTTCCTGGCAGCCTTCGGTAAAAATCAGTTTTTTATCAGGGAAGGATTCCGCTACTTTTTTAAGATTTTCGAACTGCATGTCGCTGCCTGTCCATGTTTCGTACCAATGAAATCCAAGTCCCCATATATAACGGGCGGCCGCAGCATCGTTCAGCAATACGCTTGCGCGCTGGAAAATAAGGTCGCGGTTGTGATCCCATGCAATCAGTTTTTTACCGGCAAGCCCGCTTTTGTGTAAGGTTGGGCCGAGGTATGTTTTAATAAAATCACGTTCATCTTCGGCTGTGAAAATGCACGATTCCCATCTTTGCTTCGCCATCGGTTCATTTTGCACGCTCAACCCCCATACAGGGATGCCTTTTGCTTCAAGGCCTTTAATGAACTTCACGTAATAATTCGCCCATGATTGTTTGAACTCGTCTTTCAGTTTTCCGCCCTGGAGCATATTGTTATTATCCTTCATCCAGGCGGGCGGCGACCACGGACTGATGTACAACGACAACTTTCCCTTTGCTGCACTGAATGCCTTTTTTATCATCGGGATCTTGTATTGCTCATCATGCGCCAGGCTGAATGTCTTCAGTTCCTTATCGTTATCCGCGACATAAGTATAACTGCCACTTGAAAAATCGCAACTGTTCATGTTTGTGCGGGCGATGGCATATGCTATTCCTTTGTCTTTACTGAAATACGCTTCCAATAATTCCTGCTGTGCATTCGCGGGAAGTTTTGCAAATGTTTCGGCCGAAGCATCAGTGATCGCGCCGCCAAATCCAAGCATTGTTTGAAATGTTTTGGTAGCATCTACAAACACACAGGGTTCAGATTCAAAAGGCTGCTTTAATTCACTGAACGAAAGTTCACCTGATTTTGCTATTCGCTGTTCGGTTTTTTGCGCGGTAGTGTAAACAGTCGCTTTTTTCTGAGCAAACAATGATATGAACGCTGTTGTAAAGAGTAGGGATACAAGTATTTTTTTCATGATGTTACAAGATTACCAGATGAAAGTTCCAACGGCTCCGTTATTCAGACTGGTGGTAACCGTTTTGCCATTAAATTTTATGCTGAACACTTCCGCGTTCGAGCCTGAGTTCAGTACGATCAGTACTTTTTTGCCTTCCGGGTTTTTAAACGCAACGGTTGCCAGGGTTGCGGTTTGCGTTGAAGCAATGCGAACTGAGCCCGGCCTCACGAATTTGGATGCATGCGCAATGATGTAATAAGATACATTACGACTGACACCATTGCTGATGGTTAATGCACCCATACAACTTGAGCAACCCCCTGGTGTATGCGGCTGATAGGAAGGGTCCGCTGCAAGGTTCCATTCCAGCACATTCCTGCTCCAGTTACGGGTAGCGCCAATGATAAGATTCTGAACATGCCATTTCAGATCGGCATCAAAGTTTCCCGGACCGCCTGTCCATTGCTCAGTGAAATACACATTTTTGTCGGGGTAAGCATTATGCACCTGTGACAAAGCAGTTATGGATCCTCCATATAAATGAAAGGCGGATCCGTCAACGTATTGCCGTGCGCCTGCATCTGCTAAAATGGCGAGTGGATAATCCGGACGGTCAGCATTATGATCGTACACAATGATCTTTGTATTGACAGCCGCTGCACTGAACGCAGGACCCAGGTGATTTTTGATGAAATCAGCCTGCTCTGCGGCCTGCATCAGCATACTGGGATTATTGCCGCCATGCAAGGGTTCATTCTGTGGTGTGATCGCGTCAATGGTGATGCCTTCCGCCTTCATAGCCTGGATGTATCTGACGAAGTACTGAGCGTACACAGGATAATATTCAGGCTTAAGGCTTCCGCCAACAAAATTGTTGTTGGTTTTCATCCATACCGGGGCCGACCAGGGCGAGCCCAGGATTTTTATGGATGGATTAATGGCAAGTATCTTCTTCAGAACAGGTATGAGGTCCTGCCGCTCCCTGTCGATACTGAATGACTGCAGGTTAACATCGGTCTGGCCGGCAGGAACATCGTCATAGGTAAATGTAGATGCGCTCAGGTCAGATGCGCCAATGCTTACGCGCAGGTAACTCACCCCAATGAAGGTGCTGTCGTGACGGAATAACTCGTTCAGCACTTCATCCTTTAAATTAACGGGCAATGAATTGATGAGCGTAGCGCTTCCTCCCGTTAATGTATAGCCGAATCCGTCAATGACCTGGTAGGTTTGGGACGTATCTACCTCTAAAATATTTGTGGAAGCCGATCCGCTGGTTGACCAGTTCAGATTTCCTCCCTGTTTTTTAAATAAAACTGAACGATCACCCTGCGTCAGCCAGAATTCCACATCGGTTTTGGTATTCGTTACAGGAGGCGGATTGTTATTATTATTGCCTCCATCGCTTTTTTTGCCGCAGTTAAATGAAGCAAGCGAAAGGCAGAGCATACATAGCGGAAGCAATAATCTCATACAAGGAAATTAATGATATAAATTAATCAGCGCAATAAAAAGACCTGCCGTGTAGAAACACGGCCTGGTGGGTGCTGCTTGCTAAAAAATATTTTTAAATACCTCTTAATTCAACATTATCGATCGTGATACCGGTTGTGCCCAGATTTGCTCCACCTGTTTTGATCAGCAGGTAAACAGTACCGCCCTGGGCAAAGCGGATAAGTCCGTTTTTACCTACCAGTGCGCCAGAACAGCCAATGGTAGCGATATTACCACTGAAAGTAGTATTACCGCAACCAGCCCAGGTATTGAGCGCGATGGCGATACCACCGGAAGAATAATCAGAATTATTTGCCGGTGTTGCCGTTCCGAAATAAACTTCAAACCAGGTATCTGTGGCGCCGCTACCCGAAACCGACATTGCAAACCGATAATCTTTGTTGGCTTCTACCTGAATCGCCTGGTAAATTGCACTATGTCCCCAACCACCACCTGCAGCAGTCATCTTTCCATTTGCTCTTGTCCATGTAACCGCAGGGTCGGCGATGGTGATCCTGCTCCAGTTGGCTTCATCGGCCGCGGTTTCAAATTTGCCGCCTTTAACCAGGTTGCCCCTTGCAGGATCTGAAGTGGCGATTGTTACTGTCTGACTGGAAGTAAATGTAGCGCCGCCTTTTCCAACCGCATAATGGGTGATGGTGTAAACACCGGCATCGGGAAGGAAAACTTCCTGTGTAGCTTTTCCTATTACGATGCTGCCATTACCCAAATCCCACTTTGACAAAATGTAACTGCTGTCCTTTACCTGCGCGATGTAGGTATTGGTTTTACCTGCAACCGGTGTAAGGGTGAAGGTCGCGTCAAGATTGCTTTCGGTCAATCCCCTGTTTACAACTTCCTCTTTTTTGCAGGAAGCGAAAGCGCCGATGGTTGCCGTAACAATTAAAAAGCGGAACAAGCCTTTTGAAATATTTATCATTATGACAATTTTTAGTCGTTATGGTATTTGTTAATTATATCCGGGATTCTGAACAAGCTTTGTGCCCTGCAATTCCCTTGAAGGAATAGGGAATAACTCGTTCTTTCCCGCTACAAATCCGCGGCTTGCTAATTTTGAAACCGCATCACCCCATCTTACCAGGTCGAACCACCGGTGACCCTCACCTGCTAATTCTGCCCTGCGTTCGTTTTTAATCGCCTGTAATGATACAGGAACCGGAGCAAGTCCAACCCTTGCTCTCACAGCATCCAGTAAGGCCTGCGCTCTTGTGCCGGTGCCACCTAAGGCTTCGGCTTCCATCAGGTAGGTATCGGCAAGCCTGATCACATAAGTATCCTGCAGGAAATTCAATTCAGTATTTCCTCCAAGCGTTGTGACATCTGTTGCACGAGGCAAAAACTTTTTCAGGAAATAACCGGTATTCTGATATCCCGCAGTATAATCGATCTGTCCAGCTGCTTTCAGCGCGGCAGCATCAAATACTGTTGCGTTGAACCTTGGATCGTTTTTGATAAAATCATAAAGGTCCTGTGTTATGACGCTGAAGCTCCATCCCGCGGGATAGATGTCGGGTGCGGTAACCACTTTTTTCTGGTAACTTCTTGGACCAACCATCTGCGCGAACGTATTTCCTTCATCGGAGCTGCTTCCCCAGTTGCCCCAGGTAGATCTGCCGAGATTGGTATGTGCTTCTTCAAGTATAGACTCGGTATTGAATTTATTGGATGGTATCCACAGATCGCTGAAGTTGGTGAGCAGTTTGTAACCGTAGGTGCTTGTTCCACCCGGAGTACCGTTAACTTCCGCGAACTGAGCGGCGGCCTCGGGTTTTTTATTTTGATACAGGTAAACTTTTCCAAGCAATGCTTTGGCAGCGCCTTTGGTAAAGCGTCCCAGTTCTGTTGCGGGTAGCGTAGAAGGAAGTACTCCGATTGCATCGTTCAGGTCTTTTTCTATCTGTGCATATACATCTTCGGGTTTCGCCTGTGTGACGTCATATATGGTGGTTGCTGTCAAAGGTTCAAGCAGCAACGGAATGTTCCTGAACATTCTCACCAGATTAAAATAGTAATGAGCTCTCAACGCTTTTCCTTCTGCGGCGAACCTTGTCCTGGAAGCATCATCCATGGGAACACCGGGTAATTTCGACAACAGGACATTGGCCCTGAAAACTCCCTGGTAGTGATCGTTCCAATAACTGCCCGCCATTGAATTCGGCGTCAAAGTATAATTTGAAAACACCTGCAGCTGGTTGCCATCAGTTGGTCCGCCACCTCCCGCATAATGATCGTCGGAACCAGCATTCATCAGCGCGAGCATGTTCTCAAAACCGCCCGAGTTCTTACGCATGACGTCGTAAGTGGCAACAAGCGCGGCAAATGCCTGGTCTCTGTCAGCATAATAGTTGCCCGAAAGAAACTGGCCCTTGGGATCAATGTCAACAAAACTTTTCTTGCAGGAAAACGATCCGATTACAATTGCTATGAAAGCGATGTAACAGGCTTTTGTCATTTTCATAATCTTTTATTTAGAGGTAACTAAAATTGTATTTGAATTCCACCGATGATTGAACGGGCCTGCGGATAAACTCCTCTGTCAACTCCCAGCACCTGTCCACCAATTTCAGGATCATATCCTGTGTAACCAGTGATCGTAAACAGGTTCTCGGCGGTGATGTAAACCCTTACGCGGCTCGCGCCAATCTTATTGATCAAACCTGCTGGCATTGAGTAACCCAACTGAACCAGCTTTACCCTTGTATAATCTCCTTTCTCAAGGTAGAAGTCAGACATCCTGCTGTAATTACCATTGGGATCAGCTGCGGTAAGTCGCGGAAGTTCGTTGGTAGTGCCATCACCTGTCCAGCGACCCAGCACACGTGTCTGGAAATTTGCATTGCCGATATCAAGCCTGCGCAATCCCTGGAAGATCTTACTGCCTGCTGAACCCTGAAGGAAGACCATGAAGTCGAATCCCTTGTAGTCCATGTTCAGTGTAAGTCCGAACGTGTATTTCGGAAAGTTGTTTCCAAGGAAAGTTTTGTCGAGGTTATCATTGGTTATTCTTCCGTCGCCATTAAGGTCGAGCCAGCGGAAATCACCAGGCTTCGCGTTTGGCTGTATCAGGTTGTTGTCTTTATTCCTGTGCGCATCAATCTCTGCCTGGTTCTGGAAAACGCCGTCCGATTTATAACCAAAGAATGAATTGTAAGGTTGGCCTACCTGTGTACGGGTAATGGCTCCCATGGTCTGGAAGCTTGCGTCGCCGGAAATGAAGTTTGTATCGGCGGCCACATAAGTCACTTCGTTTTTCAGATAAGCTACGTTACCGTTAACAGAGAAATTAACCTGACCGAAAGTTCTGCGGTAGCTGAGTTCAAGTTCCACGCCGCTGTTCTGCATAGTGGCAACATTTCCAACCGGAAGGTCAGATACACCAACATAACCGGGGATCACTATCGGGCGAAGGATTCCGGTGGTCTTTTTCCGGTAGACGTCGAAGTTTACGGTCAGATTTTTCAGCAGCAACGCTTCAAATCCAATATCAGCCTGTGATGTTTCTTCCCAGTGCAGATCGGGATTATCAAGCGATAATGGTGCATAACCGGTAATGATAGATTGAGTTGGATAACCGAGGGTGTAGTTGTATCCGCCTGCAATAATTGAAGCGTAACCAAACTCGCGGATGGCGTCGTTACCAACAACGCCATAGTTCGCACGCAGTTTCAACCTGCTTACGATATTGTTTCCTTTCCAGAAATCTTCATTCGATACATTCCATCCGAGTGATACTCCCGGAAACGTTCCGTATTTTTTATTCAATCCAAACCTGCTTGACCCATCGCGGCGAATGATGCCGGTGAACAGGTACTTGTCGTCGTAATTATAGTTCACACGCGCGAACAGTGATGATAATTTATGTTCAATGAGATCGCTTGTGCCGGATTCCCGGTCAGACTGCGGTATGTTGAACCTGAACGATGCATCCTTATAACTGCTGATAGGCAGGTTGTAAATGGTATTGGAAGAAGAGCCACCTTTATTTTCTACGTAAGCGCCCTGTCCTAACAATACCGTAAAATCGTGATTACCGAAATCCTTACTATAAGTAAGCGTGTTCTCTACATTCCAGTTAAAGCTGTTGTTGTTTGTTTTATTATAGCTGTTGCGGATGATGTTATTCACCGTTGGGCTGAGGTAGAAGACAGGCGTAAATCCCTGTCCGCCCCAATATGCCAGCTTACCACCAAGCGAAGACCTTACTTTAAAATTACCAATATTGCCAGCGGGAATGGCGGCTTCCAGGTATGCATTGCCTACAAAATCGTCGGACCATCCGAAACCACCCAGCCTTGTTTGCATATAGGCAAGCGGGTTGGTCATTTCCTGTCCAACTCTTGTAGAGATACCATAAGGATTACCGTTAGCATCGCGGATTATTCCCTTGTTAAGATAAAAACCGGAACCTGCAACGGCCGGATCGGTAATTACCAATGGTGTAATCGGGTCGAGATTGATGGCAGAGCTTAACGGACCGCCATACTCACTGTTTGTATTTCCAAGACCCACGCTTTTTTGTCTTGAGTACCCGACTGCTTCCCCGAATGTGAAAATCCGGGAGATCTTATGTGTTGAGTTAAGACGGATGTTCTTGCGCGTATAATTTGAGATCTCGGTAGCAACAATTCCCTGCTGGTCCTGGATACCGGCAGAAAAATAGAAAGTTGATTTGTCGCTTCCGCCGCTAAGGCTTATTTCATGGGAATAACGCTTTGCACTGTTATTAAAAATTACATCCTGCCAGTCTGTTCCGGTTCCCAGCGAATTTGGATCTGCATAAATGAGGTTGCCACCATCATTGACAGCTCTTTCATTCATCACGGAAGCATACTGGCTTGCGTTGAGTAGGTCAAGTTTCCTGGCGGGAGAAGAAATTCCATAAAAGCCATTGTAAGAAACGGTGAACTTACCGGCCTTGCCTTTTTTGGTGGTCACCAGTATAACGCCTGTAGCGGCGCGGGTACCATATATAGCTGCTGAAGCCGCGTCCTTCAACACTTCTATCGATTCAATATCACTCTGGTTGAGGTATCCGATCCCTCCCTGGTCAACCACCACACCGTCAATCACCCAAAGCGGGTTATTACCTCCATCGCCAAATGTAGTAAGTCCTCTTATACGGATTGTTGAAGGAGAGCCAGGCTGTCCGCTGTTCTGCGCGATGGTCACTCCCGAAACCCTTCCCTGGAGTGCCTGTTCGACACGATTGCTCGGGACGTTCTCAAGGTCCCTTGCCTTAATACTGGAGATCGCTCCGGTCACAACACTTCGTTTCTGCGTGCCGTAACCGATCACCACCACCTCGTCCATTGAATTAGGCAGCGGTTCCAGTTCAATATTAATAGTAGTGGCGGCAGCTGTCACGGTCACTTCCTGCTGCGCCATTCCGATAAAGGATACTGTTAATACAGATCCAGCCGGAGCGCTTAGACTGAAATTGCCGTTTGCGTCTGTCTGAATAGCCGTGCGGGTTCCCTTTAATGCAACAGTAGCATTTGCAAGGCCTTCGCCGGTTGATTTGTTGGTTACTCTACCCGAAACAGTGAGTGTTTGGGCATAAACCTGTGAGGAAAAAAGTTGCAGGATGAGTAAGCAGCATAATAGGAAAGCAGTTTTGCACTTCATAAGCAAGCCTTTGTTGAGGTGAGTAAAAAAAAGTAGACCTTAAAGGTAGACGGAGCTGCAGCTGAAATCTAATCCGGCACCATATCAATACCCTATCAGTTTCCTCAGAATGCTGAACAAATGGGCATTTGCACCACATCATTACCCTATCAAACTTAAGTGAGTCGTCTTTTAGCGGAAAGTTGGATTGATAAACCCAGAATAATTGGACTGAAGCGGGTGAATGAGTTAAATGTTATAAACGCTGAAAAGATTACCGTTTAAAAAAAGGGTGTAAACACGGCTGGTTTTGGTTGACCGTCAATGTACTTTCAAAACAGAATTCAACATACTTACTTCTGGTACAGATCAGGGATGCATCTCCGGTTTAAACGTTTTTGGTTTCAGAATTCTTCTTTGGCCGATCCTTAATCGTTCCCGCTTTATAAATTTTGATTTTAACCCTTAAACCATCCTGTTTATGAGCATCTTCCATTTCCCCCGTATCAACGTGAAGGGACTTTTTACAATAAACGTTGGTACAGCAAATAATGACGATTATTCAGGTTACCAGTTCCCTCCGGGTGGTCCGAACGCGGGCCAGCCGGTACGTTTATTTGATTCCATTAATGTGTTGCCGCTGACATACGGGATGACCGATGATGAATGGACAAAATGGGCCATTACACCCATCACGGTTAGTGATCCTTCGCAGGTGGAATTAAATATCAGCAAGGCGGAGGGTGCAACTTCCAATACCCAGGTGCTGCCTGGAGAATGGAATTTTTTCGGTGACATGGGACTAACCATGAATAATGTGACAGTAACCGGAGTTACCGATCCGCAGAATGTTATTCCTGCAGCGCTCAAACAGCAAATAACACAGGGAGTTCTTTCATTCAACAACCGGCCCGACGCCACCGGAAGAAGCACGGGCGTGATCACAGACATCAACGCGGAGGACGTTAACAGCTCGCAGTTTTTTGCCGACTACCTGTCACTTGCTTCCGGCGGATCATTCCTTTTTTCGGGAAAGCCAACGAAGGGTATGATCCGATGGATCAATTTTCAGCGGAATAATAATCTTACCGGTTCCAATGGGGCGGCGGGTACATTCCAGATGTGCGTGCCTATTGATCAACTGCAGGGTCAGCCGATTCTGGAAGCATTCCCTTCCAGTTCTCCCGAAGGTCTACCATTAGCCGGACTGGTTTTCAGGTATACCATTTTTCGCGGACTTCAGGAGATCAGCGTATTTAAATATCCCAATCAACAGGACTGGTTGCAGCAGATGGTGCAATTATATGCAAGCAAAGGATTGAATCCTCACAATGAAGAGTTGCAAGGCACTGTTGCTCCCTGGTACGCGGGTGAACCTTCATCCTGTCCTGCAGGACGATTATTATTGCCAACCAGCAAAACCATTCCTGTACCACCGGGTTGTAAAGGCAACGGTCCGCAATTCTCACTTTGCCCGGCCGTGATTTATATAAACTGGAGCGCAAATATTGTTTCGCTTGATCTTTCAGCAAGCCTGCCCGATCAGTATAGCGGCAACTACGACCCCTACGCAACAGGCAACAATCCGAAATGGGATTTCGGGCCGATAGCGCTCGCGGTGATCGTAAATGGCAATTATACCAAAGTGGGCGATATTGATTACACTCCGACCGCACAAAACGACGCGACTGGATGGGTATTTGATTTTCCATTTGATCCTTCGATCAAAAATCTTTTACTGACAGGAGACTTTGTTATAACAAGCCTCACCTATGGTGATCTTTTACTGGAATCAACCTATTTTATTTTGTCGGACCAGTCGGGTGTATACACCGAAATGGGTCCAGCAACAACTACGGTAAGCCAGTTCAGGAATGATAGTGCGGATCTCGTGCCCATATCGTTCAACGTATACAAAAAAGGGCAATTGCTTACAGCCAGTGATCCGGAACGATTGACACTTTACTGGTACGATACCACGCCGAACCAGGCTTCACCCACCATGCCAGCCAATCTTCTGCAGAATAATTACGTACCAGGTTCGCCGATCAGTTTTTCAGTAGACGCGCCCGGCAACCGGCTTATCACCGCGGTACTTTCTACAAATACACAGGCAATGCCGGCTTACGGAAACTTCGATAATGTAAGAATGCCGATGATCACCATGCGCATCCTGCCTTACAACGATTACAGCATGTATTATATAGATCCTACGGCTCCGCAACCTGTCGGTAATGACCAGCTCACATTTGATGTGATCTATAAAGAAGTTTTGCAAACCTATTACCTCTTGTATCCCGCCATGAATGAACGCATCGCATTAAATGACCCCGATGAGTGGTCAGATGCTGAAATGGCTGGACGATTAATGCAACGCATAGGGCTCGATTTCTGGGGAACCGCATTGCAGATGCCCCGGACAAAGGATCTGTCTCAATCCAGACGCGATCTGCTTACTGCCTGGTGCTTAAAGTTTTTTCAAAATACCTGATAATACCCCAAAACCAGATTATGAAAAAAGTATTACTGGCAACCCTGCTCATTGTTGCCATTCAGCGAATGTCCATAGCGCAAGCTCCATATACTGTAACGGTAACAGTATTGGATAGTCAGCGTTTGCCCGCACTTCATTCATTTTGTCATGCTATATACCAGGGCAAGCTGCTGGTATTTGGCGGAAGAACCAACGGCTTTCACAGAACATCCGATAAAGAGAGCACCTTTCCCACGCAGTATTCCAACGATTCTTTTTATGTTATTGACCTTTCGGGCTTGAAGGTATGGCAGGCCGCAGTGCCGCAGGCTTTTCTGCCCGCATTACGAACTACCAATATGCAGTCGTACCAGGATGGTAACACGCTTTATTGTAATGGAGGATATGGGTCTACCTGCGATCAGGATTCTGCAAGCTGCTACCAGACCTTTCCCAACCTCACAGCTTTAAATGTTCCTAATATTATCAACAGCATTATCAGCAATCAAACCGTATCCCCTTCCGATATTGTTACAATTACCGATGAAAGAATGCGCGTAACCGGTGGAACGCTTGAAAAAATAGGAAACTATTTTTACCTGGCGTTCGGTCATAATTTTAATACCATCTATAAGGGAGGCATCACCGGCATCTACACTGAACAGATCCGCAAATTCCAGATCAGTTTCGATGGAAAGAACCTCGCTATTACAAACTATCAGGTGGTTTCAACTCCCCTGTTATACCAGGGCTTGTCTCAATTTCACAGAAGAGATTTGAATACAGTGCCTTCGGTTATGACCGATAATACGATTGGGTTAACAGCATTGGGAGGAGTATTTACAAAAACAGCCGGACCTTTCCCCAACCCGATCAGCATTTCACAATCGTCAGCTGGAGCTACCAGTTTCCAGGTTGATACGGTATTTCAGCAAAACCTTTGTCTGTATGAATGCGCAAAGGTGTTGATGTATGATCCGGTAGCAAAAAATATGTACACAAGTTTACTGGGCGGGATAACTAATTACTATTATGATCAGAATAACCAGCTGGTGCCAAGCAACCTGCAAAACTTCATGCCTTTTTTCAACCATGTGAGCACCATTGCCCGCGATGGCTCGGGAAATTTTTATGAGTATCCTCAGCTGGCGCCGGCATTGCCCGGGTATATCGGTTCGAATGCCATTTTCATTCCTGCGCCAGTTATAAGTTTATACGGCGGAACCGACAGAATAATTGATTATTCAAAACTACCTGCCGGAAATACCCTGGTAGGATGGATGTATGGTGG
>DASWTK010000148.1:0-5593 GCA_036402175.1 Chitinophagaceae bacterium
ATCTTTATCAAATTTTCCTGATCCTTGTGGGATTCTCTTTCAGAAATGCTTCCCAGCCTTTGGGTTTTTTGCCATTGGATGGCGCACCCGCAATTGGTGCAGGAAGAAGTGCCGAACAGGTTTCATAATAATGGCAAAGGGCAACGGCTACCGCGTCAGTTGCATCGAATTGCGCAGGTTTTTCGGGCATGAAAAGAATATTCCGCAGCATCTTCCACACCTGTTCCTTATCTGCATTACCATTACCTGTTATTGCCTGTTTGATCTTACGTGGCGAATACTCACAAACAGAGATCCCCGCATTCATGGCTGTGGCAATGGCCACTCCCTGCGCCCTGCCAAGTTTTAGCATACTCTGGACATTCTTTCCGAAGAAAGGAGCTTCAATGGCAAATGAATCGGGTTTGTATTTTTCAATGATATCCTTTACTGTTTCGTGAATGAGGCGTAATCGAACATAAGCATCGCGATGCATTCCTAGTTTCATAACGCCCATATCCAGTAATGAAAGTGATTTGCCATTCACGTTCACCAATCCAAAACCCAGCACTAAGGTTCCCGGATCAATGCCAAGAATTATTTTGGAAGGCTTTTGCAAGAGGACTTGATTATTTTTGGAGGATGTTATCGGTGTTCCGCAACAAAAATATCAAAATAATCTTCAACTATGTCCTTGGCCCTGTAGTCTTTGTTGTTCTGGCTTTTTCCATCTACAGGCAAATACAACGTCAGCCCGACTGGGAAGTATCAGTTTCACAACTAAAGGAGGTGCTCAGCAGCAACCTGAAATGGCTGATCATTCCTGTACTTGCATTAATGATGGTGAACTGGGGGCTGGAAGCGCGCAAGTGGCAGCTTGCCTTAAAAAACCTGCAGCATTTAACCTTCTGGAAGGCGTTCAAGGCCACATTTACCGGGAGTACCATGGCTTCGTTCACACCCAACCGTACAGGCGAATATGTCGGACGTGTACTTTATATAGATGAGGGGAAGCGGCTGCAGGCGGTTTCGCTGACGCTAATCTGCAGCATGGCGCAATTGCAGATCACTCTTTATGCGGGTCTGGCAGGGCTTTGGTTCTTTAAGGGATCATTCGGTACAGTGGTGGAAGAGGCCTATTCATCCACACTCTGGATGAACGTACTCTTTTATGCCGTGCTTACGGCAAGCCTTGTTTTAACATTATTTTATTTCAGGCTTGCATGGTTGATAAAAGTACTGCACCGGTGGACAGGGAATGCTAAATTTATCCGATATGTAGCTGTGCTAGAGGACTGTAACGCAACTATTCTCTTACGCATACTGTCATTATCAGGAGTTCGTTACCTTGTGTTCATTGTACAGTATTACCTGCTGTTCATGGTATTTGATGTAGATGTAAACTGGTGGCAGACCATTCAAAGTGTGAGTGTATTATTTCTGGTATTGGCAATTCTTCCGTCCTTTACCTTTCTGACCGACCTGGGCATTCGCTGGAAAGCCGGAATAGAAATTGTTCAATTGTACAGTAACAATACCGTTGGTATTTTTGCCGCGGCATTCACGATCTGGCTTGTGAACCTGATCATACCTGCCCTGATCGGCAGTTTACTGATTTTAGGGATCAGGATATTTAAAAAATGATGTTTGTTTTGCTTATGGGAGTTTAAATAAGGAATAAATTGAGTATGATAATGAAATGGAGCAGGCCATTAGCTGTATTGATGTTGGTGTTACTGTCGTTCCCCCTCACGGCGGGTGATGATTTCTGTGGGATAAGAAATAAGGCATTCAGCGCCGGTGAAACTATCAATTTCAAGGTATACTATACGTTGGGCGTTTACGTGGCTGCCGGTGAAGCATCGTTCAAAACGGTGCTCGCGCGTATGAATAATAAACCGGTTTATCACATTACCGGCGAGGGCAAAACATATAGTTTCTACGATAACTTTTTTAAAGTCCGCGATAAGTATGAGTCATACATTGATACCGCCACACTTCAGCCATACAAATTTGTAAGGAACGTTTACGAGGGTGGTTATAAGAAATATGAAAACATAACCTTTAACCAGGCCGCGAATACCGCGGTAACAAGCGATGGTGTATTCAAGGTTCCCAATTGTGTTCAGGATGTATTGAGTGCTATCTATTATGCCCGCAATATTGATTTTGCCAAATACCAGATAAACGACAAGATCCCTTTCTCGATGTTTCTCGACAATGAGACTTACGATCTTTATCTGCGTTATCTTGGAAAAGAAACCATCAAAACGAAGTACGGAAAATTCCGCGCCATCAAATTCAAACCGCTTCTGATTAAAGGAACCATTTTCGAAGGTGGCGAAAAGATGACTGTTTGGGTGAGCGATGACCAGAACCGCATTCCGGTTCGAATTGAAAGCCCGATTTCAGTAGGAAGCATTAAGGTTGATATGATGGGGTATCAGAATTTGAGGTATCCGTTGACGTCGTTGGTGAGCGTACGTTAAAATCAATTAGCCAATTTTGCCAATTAGCCAATAAGCAAATTATCAGACAGGCTTTTTTTGTTTGCGGTTTCTTTGCGATGTTGTAATTATTTTATTTAATATCCGATTTATAATGATTATTTCATCAAGTAACTTTTTTACTTCATCAAAGTGATAGGCATTTTCAATTAACATCAAATAGTATTCTGATTCGTCGGCTTCTTTACAGGCTATTTTCATTTTGTGAATAAAATCAGCGGTGCTTTCTGCATTTTGTGCTTCCCTAACGTTAGCGCCGATTGATAGTGCTGATCTCAATAATTGATTCGCTATAATATATTTTCTTTCGTCATCTAATTTTTGACAAAACTTCATTGCAGATAACGCAAACTCAAAGGAAAGTCTAATTATCAGGTTGTTTTTTACCCGCTCAGGATTCATGAAGTCCAAATATTGCAGGCAAAATAAAAAAACGAAGTTTTAGAACCCGGAGAAAAATCGGCTATTTAATTGGCTTATTGGCTAATTGGCAAAATTTGCTAATTTATAATCCATCCTCAAATCTCTCCCACTCTCATCACTCTCCCCGCCCTAATCCCCTTTTCAGTTTGCTCAACTTCACAACACTCTATCTTCAAATCATGTTCAAAAAACAACACGTAATTATTCTCCACCGCTTCATGCAGAAATTTTTTCTTCTCTTCTATTGTTGTTAGCGGGAACATATCGTACGCCATCACGTATGGTAATGGGATGTGCGCAGCGGATGGAAGCAGGTCGGCCATATACACAATGACACGATCCTTATATTTTATCTGTGGCAGCATCATGGCATCGGTATGTCCGTGAACAAAGCGGAGGTCGATGTTTGGAGAGAATTCTGAAATATTCCATTCCGGCATTGGCACCATCTTCAGCTGACCGGAAGATTTAATGGGAAGGATGTTCTCCTTGAGAAACGAAGCTTTCTCACGATCATTGGGCTCGGTTGCCCATTTCCAGTGCCTTTCGTTACTCCAGTAGGTTGCGTTTTTGAATGCTGGAACCAATGCATCGCCTTCGCGCATGATGGATCCGCCACAATGGTCAAAATGCAGATGCGTTAAAATAACATCGGTGATGTCGTTTCTGTGAAAGCCATGTTTTGCGAGTGAGCCATCCAGTGTATCATCACCGTGAAGGTAATAGTGCGAAAAGAATTTTGCATCCTGCTTGTCACCGATTCCATTATCGATCAGAATCAGTCTGCCTTCATCTTCCACAAGCAGGCAACGAAGCGCCCAGGAGCAAAGATTGTTCTCATCAGACGGATTGAGTTTGTTCCATATGCTTTTCGGTACAACCCCAAACATTGCACCTCCATCCAGTTTAAAATAGCCGGTATTGATGGAATATAACTTCATGCTTGTTTTAATTTTTTTGCAGACAAGGTATAGAAAAGCAGCAGCAAACCTAAGACAAAATATGTCATCAGTGCAAGCACCGATGATCGTTGGGAGCCTGTCATTTCGTTGATGAGGCCGAAGCTGAACATGCCTATTACAATAGCAATTTTTTCAGTTACGTCAAAGAAACTGAAAAACGAAGCTGTATCACGTGTTACGGGCATCAGCTTGGAATAAGTTGAACGGCTTAACGATTGAATTCCTCCCATTACAAATCCAACTACTGATGCAAGAATGTAAAATTCATTTATGCCCTTGTAAGGTATGATGTAGCCCGCATAACAAATGCCTATCCATACCAGCACGCAAACTATCAAAGCCTGAAAGTTTCCTATTTTGGCTGAGAGCCTGGATATTACAATGGCGCCGGGTATGGCAATCAACT
Organism: Chitinophagaceae bacterium; assembly: GCA_036402175.1. Classification (GTDB taxonomy): domain Bacteria; phylum Bacteroidota; class Bacteroidia; order Chitinophagales; family Chitinophagaceae; genus DASPKM01. The sequence goes on from DASWTK010000148.1 coordinate 4,278, forward strand.
GTATAATAAGAATTGATATGATTAGATTTTCCGTAGGTATTCCCAACTCGCTTTTGCCATAAAGTGTAGCGGCAAGCATTACCGTCTGCACCCCCATATTATAAAAGAAATACGATACCAGGAATCTTTTCAGTACCGGTATGCTTTTTAACTGCTTCCACACTTTCTGCAATTCGCGGTACCCGCCTGTAAGCAGGCTTTGATTATTGGTAGTTGCGGCGGGAACCGAACGCGGCAACATTCTAAGCGGAACTTGCGCAAAGCCGAACCACCATACTCCAACCAGAAGGAATGACAGTCGCGCCGGGAAAGTTGCATCCGTAATTCCGAACCATTCGGGTTTCATCACAAACAGGAAGCAGATCACCTGTAAGATCACACTTCCGACATATCCGTACGCGAATCCCTTTGCGCTTACTTTATCCCTGTCTTCAATTGAAGCGATTTCAGGAAGATATGAGTTGTAAAAAACAACGCTTGCCCAGTATCCTATGCAGGCAACGATCATACAGAATATTCCGAGCGTGAGGGTGTTGCTGTCGCTGAAAAAAAACAAAGCAGCGCAGGAAATACTGCCCATGGTCATAAAGAAAGCCATGAATGATTTCTTATTCCCTCTGTAATCTGCAATTGATGAAAGCAGCGGGGAGATCAGCGCCACTACCAGGAATGCAAACGCCAACGCATAGTTGTAAAGCGCGGTGTTCACATATTCCCTTCCCAGAAAACGGACAGTATCTACTGTTTTATCATTTCCGTCGCCGGTGATGGATTCGTAATAAGCCGGAAAAATAGTGGAGGTGATTACCAGGTTGTAGGCTGAATTAGCCCAATCGTACATTGCCCAGGCATTGACAATTTTCTTGGGAGCAGTGGACATGGGGTTTGGTTTTAGGGGAAGATACGAATTGGGTTTTGGGTTTTGGGTTTTGGGTTTTGAGTTTGGAGTTTCGGGTTTCGGGTTCGTTAAACAGAGAATTGCTGCATTTAATCAATTGTTGTTGGTAATATGTTACAGAACTACCAGATAATACACTTAATATCATTTCAAGAACTTCCGGGGAAGGAACACGAAACAGGAAACACGAAACAGGAAACACGAAACCCAAAACTCCAAACTCAAAACCCAAAACCCAAAACCCAAAACCCAAAACTCAAAACCCAAAACTAAATAACCCCTTTCCAAATTAGAAAAAGCAAAACAACCCCCGCAATAATCCTATAAATGCCGAAAAGTCTGAAACCGTATTTCTGAAGAAATCCTATGAAAAATTTGATGGCAAGGATGGCTACAATGAATGCAACAACATTTCCAA
>DASWTK010000149.1:0-7991 GCA_036402175.1 Chitinophagaceae bacterium
GACCATTGATGCGTTTAAAAAAAGCCTGTAAAATTTGAAATCTTAAAATGGTCAAAAAACTTCAGGGCTGATAAATACACTTAATATTACTCATACTTACAAACCAACGCTGTATGAACTCCCTCAAAGGTAAAGTAGCGATTGTCACCGGCGGCTCAAGGGATATTGGTCAACAGGTAGCCCTGAAACTAGCTGTAGCCGGAGCCAAAGTCTGCATCAACTATCGCGCAAACCACAAACTTGCTGAAGAAACACTTCAATTGATCACAACGAATGGCGGTGAAGCTATTGTTGTCCAGGGCGACATGACAAAAATGGACGACGTAAAACAACTTGTGAATGCGTGCGTCAATGCTTTTGGCGATGTGATCCATATACTGGTAAATGTTGCCGGGGGATTGATCGCGCGAAAACCACTGGCTGAAATGGATGAGGCATTCTGGGATGAAGTGATGAACGTAAACCTGAAATCAGCTTTCCTGGTCACCAGCCAGGTCGTTCCCCACATGACCAAAGGCGGAGCCATCGTCAACTTCAGCTCACAGGCCGCAAGAGACGGAGGCGGATTCGGAGCGCTTGCATATGCAACTTCAAAAGGTGGTGTGCTGACCATGACAAGAGGCCTGGCAAAAGAACTGGGTCCAAAAGGCATCAGGGTCAATTGCGTTTCGCCCGGCATGATCAATACTACTTTCCATAACACATTTACCAAACCGGAAGTAAGGACCAACGTAGCCGCGGCCACACCACTAAGACGCGAAGGCGAAGCAAGTGAAGTGGCCGACCTCGTGATCTACCTGGCCAGTGATTCTGCTTCTTTCATCAATGGTGAAAGCATTGAGATAAACGGAGGTTCCTATTTCGCTTAATTGATTTATAAAAACGACCATTGCGATTGCTTAAGACCATATGCCTGCTGCTGTTGCCTGCACTCCTGCACGCACAACATCCAATTACATTTTTTACAACGTCAGAAGCCTCTGCCATCAAAAAGGATATTGGCAGTTATCCATTACTGGCCCAATCGTTCAACGATATAAAAAAAGAAGTCGACGAATGGGTTGATAAAGATGTGGACGTTCCATTTCCTAAAGATCCCGCCGGGGGCTATACGCACGACAGGCACAAAGCCAATTACATTTTAATGTTCAACAGCGGCCTGCTATATAATCTTACTGGTAATGCGAAATACGCGCGGCTGGTTAAGAACATGCTGTTCAAATACGCGGCATTGAATCCAACCTTAAAAAAACACCCTCAGGCTACCAGCAATTCTCCCGGACATATATTCTGGCAAGCCCTGAACGATGCCAACTGGCTTGTTTATACCGGCATGGCATACGACCTTATCAAAACCTCACTTAACACCGCAGAAATAAAAACAATCGAAGATGGCGCGTTCAAACCTGAAGTTGATTTTCTTACCAAAGACCTTCAGAAATGGTTCGACCTCATTCACAATCACGGTGTATGGGCATGCGCTGGTGTTGGAATTACCGGAATTGCCATGGATAATAAAGAATATGTGGAAATGGCTTTGTATGGAACAGCCAGGAATGGTAAAAGTGGTTTCATAGCCCAACTGGATCATCTTTTTTCACCCGACGGTTATTATACCGAGGGCCCCTATTATGTACGATACGCGATACTTCCTTATTATCTTTTTGCAAATGCGCTTCACCGTGCCAGGCCGGACATAAAAATATTTGAACATCGCAACCGCATTCTTCAGAAAGCATTACACGCGGCTTTGCAGCAAACGAACATCGACGGACGTTTCCTTCCTTTCAATGATGCTGTCAAGGAAAAGGACTTTACGACCAACGAACTCGTTGCCGCATTGAACATCGCCTGGGATGTTTATGGAAAGAATGATGGCCTGTTACCCGTTGCCCGGAAACAGGGACGTGTTATGTTACATAAAGGAGGCGCTTCCGTAGCACGGGCACTGGCTACCAGCAAAAACATTCCTTTATATTATCCTTACAGGTCCATTGAATTCACCGATGGCGTCAAGGGGGATGAAGGAGGGGTAAGCCTTTTACGAACCGGCTCTGGCGCCGCACTCACCACTTTGTTCTTTAAATATTCCGCACATGGTCTTTCACACGGTCATTACGACAAACTGACCTTCGGAATGTTTGATAAGGGTAATGAGATATTTACAGACTATGGATCGGCAAGGTGGGTGAATGTGGAACAAAAATATGGCGGCCGTTACCTTCCGGAAAACCATACATATGCCGCACAGACAATCGCGCACAATACCATTGTCGTTGACGAAACAAGTCATTTCAACGGACAGGAAAAGAAAAGTGAGCAACACCATTCTCAGAAATTCTTCAGCAGTATCAGCAATCCGAAAGTGCAGGCTGTTTCAGCGAAGGAGAACAATGCGTATGAGGGTGTGCAATTGCATCGAAGTTTGTATTTGCTTGAATTACCTGAAGGAAAACGGATAGTTGCCGATATCTTCAGCGCAAGGTCAGCAGCAGAACACCTGTACGACCTCCCGTTTCAATACAATGGTCATCTTATCAGCACTTCGGTACTTTACAAGGCAAATACAAAAACACAGGAAACGCTGGGAATCAAAAGCGGTTACCAGTTTTTATGGAAGGAAGCCGAAGGCTTTGTAAAGGATACGCTGGCACAACTTACTTTCTTAAAAGGCCGGACCTATTATACCATTACTTCCCTGATCCGCGACTCGGCGTCGATCGTTTTTGCGCGATCCGGCGCTAATGATCCGAATTTCAACCTGCGGCACGAACCATCATGGATCATACGGAAAAAAGGAAAAGATCCGGTATTTGTAAATATCCTGGAGATCCATGGCGATTACAATCCAATCACAGAGTTTTCATCCAATGCTTACCCTTCAGTAAAAAAAATACAACTGCTGATGCATGATGAGATGTATTCTGTTGCGGAGGTCACCATTGGTGACAATAAACTGATCATAGCGCAAGCTAACTCCAACGCTGATCCACAAAAAAAACATACAATCAGTAATGAAAAGCTTCAGCTTGTATGGACCGGCCCATTTACGGTCATGTACAACGGGAAGTATTTGTTAAATGAGAATAACTAACTAAACTAAAGTTATATGTCAACAACCGCCGAAGGAAAAGTATTTATCGAGGACCGGGAAATGACCTGGGAACCGGTAGGCGAGGGAGTAAAAAGGAAGATCATGTCGTACGACGACAAGCTGATGCTTGTTAAAGTTGAATTTGATAAAGGAGGTGTGGGCATCCTGCACCATCATTATCATTCACAGATCACGCATGTTGAAAGCGGAGTTTTTGAGGTGCAGATAGATGGTAAGAAGAAAGTGCTTCGTGCGGGAGATGCATACTATATCCCGCCACATGTTGTTCACGGCTGCGTTTGCCTGGAAGCAGGCGTGCTGATAGACGTGTTCAGTCCGATGCGGGAAGATTTTGTGAGTTCATAAGATATTTTGAATACAAGGGTACGACAAGCTGAAATAATATGCAGATCAAGGGACTTAGATGGTATATCATAGGGCTGATAGCGGTGGCAACGATCATCAATTACATCGATCGTACGGCCATCAATATCCTCTGGCCATATATCTATAAGGACTTTGGCATTACCGAAGAAGGCAGTAAAGACGCGTTAAAGATCATCACTACTTTTTTCATGATCGCATACGCGCTGGGCCAGACCCTTACCGGTAAAATGATGGACGCCATCGGTACCAGGATCGGTTTTGTGATCTCAATCGTTGCGTGGAGTATTTCAATTGCTTTGCACGCGCTGGCAAAGACGCTGCTTTCATTTAATATCTTTCGTTTCTTCCTCGGATTAAGTGAAGCCGGCAACTGGCCCGGCGCTGCGAAGAGCAACGCGGAATGGTTCCCCGCGAAGGAACGCGCGATTGCCCAGGGCATTTTCGGAGCTGGCGCTTCGCTTGGATCGGTTGTGTCTGCGCCATTCATAGCCGCATTATACCTGGCCTTCGGCTGGAAGATCACTTTCATAGGAATAGGTGTACTGGGCCTGATATGGATAATACCATGGCTGCTCATCAATAGAAATACACCTGATAAGCATCCATGGATCACAAAAAAAGAACAGGAACATATTCTTGACAGCACAACCGTCAGGAATCCGGCAATTACAGAAAGTAAGGTGTATTCGTGGAAAGCGCTTCTTCAGTTTAAGAATACGTGGGGCATTATCACCTCCAGGTTTTTTATTGATCCGGTCTGGTGGATGTTCGTTACCTGGCTACCGTTCTTTTTAAAGGAACAGTTCGGGTTCGATATTCGGCAGGTAGGCGCGTTTGCCTGGGTACCTTTTCTTTTCGCGGCGATTGGCGGACTTGCAGGAGGATTTCTTTCATTCAGACAAATCAAAAGAGGAGTTCCACCAATCAGGGCAAGAAAAAATGCCATAACAGCCGGAAGCGTGATCATGCTGGTTTCGCTGGCGGCTATTGCTTTCTTTCTTGATGCGATGAAGGACAACGCAGGAATGACCATCGCGCTGATAAGCGCTACCCTTTTTGGATTTCAGTTCCTGATCAACAACCTGCAAACACTGCCCGCAGATTATTTCCACGGCAAGAATGTAGGTACGGTTGCAGGCATGGGTGGAACTTCTGCAGTTGCGGGAACACTGATCGTTACCTGGCTGGTGCCCGCGTTGACGCGTACCAGCTACACTTCATTTTTTGTGATGGCAGCGATGATGGTTCCGCTTGCATGGCTCTGCATCATGTTTGTAACCTCGCGTCCGAAACAGGATTTACAAACAAAAGGAGCGAATTGAAATGACCCTAAACTTTGATTGCTATATGAAACAAATTTTACTCACCCTATTGATCACCATTTGTGTGATAGCCGCCGGGGCGCAGACAACTTACTATTGGGTTGGCGGCGTGGGTCCGGTAAGTTTTTCTTCCAACTCCAGCTGGAATACTTCACTGGATGGTTCCGGCACCACAAGGGCTGCGGCAGACCCTAATGATATCCTGATCTTCAATGGCAGCAATATTGGCGGAGCTGTGCCTGCAACAGGAATAGTAACTGCTACAATTACTTCTACAACTGCGGGACAAATAAAACTGGAAGCGCTCGCGAATGTAATATTTACAAGAACCGGCGGAACAACGGGTACAATAACAATCAGCGGAAGCGGTCCGGGTGACGACTTTGTAATCGAAGCGGGTTCATCTCTTTCCATTAATTCCACTTCAGCTAACGGTAATGTGCAAATGATAATGGCCGTTGGCGCTACCGGCCGGATCAGTGGAGCATTAAGCCTTTCAAATACCGGACAGCAGCGCATTACCTGCACCGCTTCAGGCGTTCCGGGTTCGCTTGTATTTGCCAGCGGATCCAGCTTCACCTCCAATGTAACTTCAGCCAGTTCATCTTATCCCTTCGGCAGCAATACACAGTCTGTTAACCGCTGGGTTGTTTTTGAAGAAGGGGCCGATCTTTATTATGAAGGCGGCTGGAGCCCGATGGGAAACAATTCGGCTTTCTCCGCCATTGATTTCAAACCGGGAAGCAACTGGCATCACAAAGCCACCAACGTGATCCCTTCTGTTTTCGGATCTTTTTTCAACACGAAATCGTTTGGCAATATAATAGTCAGCAATAACGCCAACCTGAATGCCGACGGTCCCATTTATCGCATTGGAAACCTCACCATCAATGCTGGTTCTTCCTTTAATACACACACCAGCGGACAAACTGCTATACTTGGAAATATACTGGCCGATGGTAACCTGGGCGCACCAACAGGTAGCAGCAATACAATCGTAATGGCCGGTAATGCCCTTCAATCTGTTTCGGGTTCAGGCAGTATCGTCATTCCTTCTTTCGTAGTTGCAAACAATGCTGATGTAGTTCTTCAAAAAAATGTGACGGTCAATTCAACCGCAAATGTTTTCGGCAAGCTCGATTTCAACAATAACAAACTTGAAGGAACAGGTTCGTTTAATTCAAAGGTCAACGCAACTGCAACGGGCGTTACAGGAAATATCACCGCGGGTTCTTACCAGATCACAGGTGTAGCCGGAGTTATGGCAAACCTGAATGGCCTGGCAGTTTCAGGCGCAGGCCTTCCACCGAATACCACTGTTGTGGGATTCTCTTCAAGCAATACTACCATTAACTTATCTGCTCCGGCCACTGCTGCCGGCACCGCTGTTGCATTAACTTTCGGAAGCGATTCAGCTATGCTGGCAACAGCTAATCCAAATGGTTTTGATTCAACCAGCGGATCAGTTGTTGTAACGGGTACAAAAATTTTTGAAGGCGGAACGGGTTATACAATCAACGGCCCGACCAGTTATCCTTTCGGCATGTCTTCGGGTGCTGCTGCAACTTCGGTTGATGCGGGAGTGGTTATAATCAATGCCGCCACCACCATCAATACCAGTGTCAACATACTCGGCATTTTGCAGTTGAATTCTGGAAAACTTACCATCAGACCGTTGGATACGGTACGCATATTAACAGGCGCATCGGTTTCAGGAAACTTCAATGCTTCTAATTATTTAGTAACCGATGCTAATACATCCAATGGACAGCAGGGTATTTTAAGAATAGATGGCATCAGCATTTCACAATTATTTCCAATAGGCACGCCATCCTATTATATGCCTGTCACCATTTCTCCTTCCGGCGCTTCAGACATTACAACCGCCGTATTTGAGGGAATCACTACCGATGGTACTCCACATGGAAGTCAGTTAACCGCAACACAGAAACTTACAAAAGTTAATGCCGTTTGGAACATAAACCGGCTCGCCGGCGCGGGTAACGCCGATGTTCAGTTGTTATGGGATCAGGCCCTGGAGGGATCTGCATTCACCACACTTCCTGATGCCGACCTCGGTATCATTGTTAACCTGAATCCGGGATGGGGCAGCCCCGTTGGTTCAGGTAGTAACACAACAAATACCGCAACCGCGTCATTCAGTACTTTAAATGCTTTCAGCCTTGGCGCAAGACCTCCAGCGCAATCATTTACATTTAATCCGTTACCGGTTAAAATTTATGGCAATCCTGATTTCAACGGGGGAGCGATCAGTCTGAATACATCCCAACCGATCATTTATACAAGCAGCAATCCGTCGGTTGCGACAATCGTAAATGGTGATATTCATATTACCGGAACGGGTACTGCTGACATTACAGCCTCGCAGGCAAGCGATGGATTTTATCCTCCTGCAAATGTTACACAAACACTTACTGTAAATAAAGCTACCCTGACCATCAGGGCAGCTGATAAGTCGAAGCCTGAAGGTGATGTTAATCCCGCTCTCACGGTTACCTATACCGGATTTGTTTACGGAGAAACCGTTTCGGTTCTTACAACACCTGTTTTAATTACAACAACGGCAGTAACTTCATCGCCTCCGGGCCAGTATCCCATCATTCCGTCGGCAGCAACCGCGGTTAATTATGATATAGTCTTCGTAAATGGAGTGCTTACCATTTCACCACGGCAAACACAAACCATTACATTTAATACACCCCCTGTGAAAACGTATGGCAATGCCGATTTCGCGGCAGGCGCCACCAGTACCAATACAACCATTCCTGTTTCTTATACAAGCAGTAATACCACGGTGGCCACCATTGTTGGAAACAATATTCATATTACCGGAGCTGGAACAACAACCATTACGGCTTCACAGCCCGGCGATGCTTTGTATTTTCCGGCGGCTAACGTAAGTCGTACCCTTACCGTAAACAAAGCAAATCTCACAGTCCGGGCCATGGATACCATCAGGGCAGTAGGCGCAAACAATCCGGATTTCAGATTAACGTTCACCGGATTCGTTCTGGGTGAGGGAGTTCCTAACCTGACTACGGCGCCTGCGGCAACTACCAATGCAACCATTACATCACCGCCGGGATATTATAATATCACTGTTGCCAATGGCGTATCGTCCAACTACAATTTTATTTACATCAATGGAAGACTGACAGTATTACCAG
>DASWTK010000150.1:0-8720 GCA_036402175.1 Chitinophagaceae bacterium
AGGTAGTCGATGCCAAACCCAAACAATGAAGCAAGCAAAACCGGCCTGCGTCCATAGCGGTCGCTCAGGTTTCCTAATACAGGCGCGAATGCAAATTGCATAACTGCATATGCAAGTGTCAGCCATCCGCTCCAACGCGAAGCCGCGCTTATATCTCCATTAATGAGTTCTGTAATAAGTTTTGGGAAAACAGGTATAACTATACCCCATCCGGTAATGTCAATAAGTAAAGTGATGAAAATAAATCCCATCGCCGCCTTGCGGTTCGTAGCCATGTTGCGAAGATAACTTACCGGTTTCTTTTACGCCATCAGCGCTTCTTCTTTTCCGAATTTACCCTGGTGATAATCTTCATATGCCTGCATGATCTCTTCACGGGTGTTCATCACAAATGGTCCGTATGCAGCGAAAGGTTCATGGAATGGAGTAGCATATCCAAAAAGTATCATAGCATCAGTGAGCGCTTTGATCTGTACATTTTCACCTTCATGAGTGAATTCAACAAGGTAGTGCATGCGTACATCCTCGCCATTCACTCTGATCTCACCTTTCACAACGTAGAGAAATATACTGTAGTTATGAGGAATTGATTTGTTTATCCTGCCTCCTTCCTTCAGATCGATCCATGCAAGATGAATATCGGTCAATGGCTTTATCGCCCCTTCCGTTCCATCCCAGTTACCCGATACAACATGAGCGGTTACTTTTCCATTATCCCAGGATGCTGTTGGTATTTCGTCTTTCTGAAGACCGGTATATTTGGGCTCAACCATTTTATGCTTCGCCGGCAGATTCACCCAAAGCTGCAGCAACTCAAGCGGACCGCCCTGCGATTTGAACTGTTCAGAAGAAATCTCCGCGTGAATCAACCCTTTGCCTGCGGTCATCCATTGAACGCCCCCTTCACTGATCACACTTGAAGCGCCACTGCTATCCTTATGCGTAAGATCACCTTCGAGAATAAAGGTTACTGTTTCAAATCCCCTGTGCGGATGAGGACCGAACGGGAGACCATTATTATGTGGAAGATACTCCTGGCGACCGTGATGATTGAGAAAAATAAAGGGATCGATAGCATTCATCGGAACTGCATGCGTTGGCATGGCACGATAAGTTACAAGGTCGGCAATGGGTTCGTATTCTGCTTTGTGTATTCCTTTTATGATTCGCATGATAGATTACCTCCTTTACAAAGTTAGGGCATTGATCCATTGAATATAGCAGAAGGGAATGATCAAAGCGGAGCGATCTGCCTTATCATGATATTTTTCCACCTGACCCTGATACCACCTCCGTCGTGAATCTGGAGGGCAATGAAACCCTTGCCGTTTCCGATCTTTTCATCCTTTAACCTGATCATGCGGTGTCCGTTGAGCCAGGTAGTGACCTCATCGTTCTGTACTTTTATTCTTAATGTATTCCATTGACCGGTCTTGAGGAATTTCTCATCCTTCGGATCAGGCTTGATAAGCCAGCCGCGACCATATGATTCATAAATACCTCCGGTATGTTTGTTAACCGGCGCAACTTCCACCTGCCAGCCGGTGATCTTAACACCCTCGATGGACGATCTGAAAAACACACCGCTATTGCCGTCGGCTTCCTGCAAAAACTGCAGCGTAAGATCAAAGTTTTTGTATTCACTGGCAGTTGACAGATAACCATATTTCTTTTCAGGACCGCTCTCGCATACCAGCTCCCCGTTTTCAACGAACCATTTCTCCGTTCCGTGAATGTTCCATCCGGTTAGGTCGCGGCCATTGAACAGCGATTGTTTCTTTTGTGAAAAACCACAAAGAGAAAACAGTATCAGTCCAATTGTCAAAATTCGTCTCACGCTGTATATTTATTTCAAGATATGATTTTAATTTACGTGAATGAAGACCAAAATGCAATCCGTTGACTTCAGAAATGTCAACGATTTTCTTGATTTTCTACCTGAAAATGACCTGAAGATCGTGGAATCGTTGAGAGAACTTGTGCTTGGTTGCATTCCGGACGCCAAAGAACAACTGGCTTACAATGTTCCCTTCTATTCCCGGTTTACGCGTATTTGTTTTATCTGGCCAGGTTCTGTTCAATGGGGCGGCACAAAAAGACCCGGCGTTGACATTGGTTTTTGCAGAGGCAACCTACTCGCTGATCCGGGATATCTCGACATCGGAAACCGGAAACAGGTTTATGTAAAAACCTTTCACGACAGAAAAGAGATCGATCACGAAATTTTACGGCAACTGCTTTACGAAGCGGTTGTTATTGATGAAGAATGCGCCAGAAGAAAAAAGAAGAAATAAATCAGGCTGCATTTTTTAACTGCTCCTGAATTGCCTTCTTCAGATTTTCATAACGTGGCGAACCCGTAAACTGCTCTCCATTGATAAAGAACGCGGGAACCGTGCGCAATCCCTTATTCCACGCTTCAATCTGATTATCCCGGATATGCCAGCTGTATTTTGAATTCACCAGCTCATCCAGGAATTTTTTATTGACTACACCTACCTCTCGTGCGTATTCCTTCAGACTAACTGTTCCAAGGTGACGCCTTCTTTCGAACAGCCTGTTATGCATTTCCCAGAACTTTCCTTCCTGAGCTGCGGCAAGTGAAGCCTCTGCAGCCTTCATAGATCTCTGGTTGATCTGTGTTTGAGGATAATGCCTGAAATTAAAGCGAAGTTCATCGGGGAACTCTTCCATTAATTTCCGTACGGCTTCATTCGCCTTAGCGCTTGCCTCATCCTCATAATCGCCATACATTACCAATGTCACCGCTGCGCTGGCATTACCAACATAAATGTTCTTCGGCGGTATGATCTCTACTATGTTCTTAATTGCCCTTGCCATAATTTATCTCCTTTTATAACAAAATCAACTGCATCATCTTTTCAGATTTGCAGTTGACTTTTGATTGTTCTTATTTGAATTACTCAGTTACTCTTTCGGGTACTTCATTTCTGAAAACCACTACCCCATCGAACACATCCACCAGTACCGGCTTTGATTTATCTATATCACCGGCAAGTATCCGCTTCGACAACTGGTTCACGATCTCTTTCTGGATCAAACGCTTCAAAGGCCTGGCACCATATTGCGGATCAAATCCATTCTCTGCAAGGTATTCTACCAGGTAGTCGGTGTACTCAAGCTGTATGCCCCCGGTTTGCATTACAAGTTCCCTGAGTGCATGCAATTGTATATTAATGATTCCCTTTATTTCGTTCTTCATCAAAGGCTGGAACAGAATGATCTCATCAACACGGTTCAGGAATTCGGGCCTTATCGTTTGCCTGAGATGTTCCATCACTTCACCTTTTGTTTTCTCCACTACTTCATCTTTATTCTTTTCATTCACACCGTCGAAGTTCTCCTGAATGATAGCGCTACCTATATTACTGGTCATGATAATAATGGTATTCTTAAAATTCACTACCCTTCCTTTATTGTCTGTAAGCCGTCCATCGTCCAGCACCTGCAGCATCACATTCCACACATCGGGGTGTGCTTTTTCGATTTCATCGAGCAATACTACCTGGTAAGGTTTTCTTCGAACTGCCTCTGTAAGCTGACCACCTTCGTCATATCCAACATATCCGGGAGGCGCGCCAACAAGCCTGCTTACCGTGTGCTTTTCCTGGTATTCGCTCATGTCAATCCTTGTCATCATGCTCTCATCATCGAACAGGTATTCGGCCAGCGCTTTAGCAAGTTCCGTTTTACCTACACCGGTAGTACCAAGAAATATGAACGAACCAATAGGACGTTTGGGATCCTGCAATCCCGCCCTGCTTCTGCGTATAGCGTCGGCTACTGCGGTAATTGCTTCGTCCTGCCCAACAACACGGTTGTGCAATTCATCTTCCAGGTTCAGCAATTTATCGCGTTCGCTTTGAAGCATTTTGGTGACCGGTATCCCGGTTGCCTTTGCAACATTTTCCGCTATATCTTCAGCATCCACTTCTTCTTTCAACAAGCGGCGCGAATGTTCGTGCTGCTCATTCAGTTGAATAGTAAGCTCTCCGATTTCTTTTTCTTTATCCTTGATACGGCCATATCTGATCTCCGCAACCTTTCCATAGTCTCCTTCCCTTTCTGCCCTTTCTGCTTCGCCCTTCAGGTTTTCAATTTCGGCTTTAGAGTTCTGCACTCTTTCTACCAGTTCTTTTTCCTGCTGCCACTTTGCTTTTAATGTATCACGCTGAACAGATTGGTTTGCAATCTCAGTATTAAGCTCTTTTAATTTTGATTCGTCGTTCTCACGCTTGATCGCTTCCCTTTCAATTTCCAGCTGACGGATCCTTCTTTCCAGTTCATCCAGTTCTTCCGGCATTGAATTCATTTCAAGCCGGAGCTTGGCCGCGCTTTCATCAATCAGGTCAATTGCCTTGTCAGGAAGAAAACGGTCAGTAATATACCTGTGCGATAATTCTACTGCCGCGATAATTGCTTCATCCTTGATGCGAACGTGATGGTGCGTTTCATAACGATCCTTCAATCCGCGAAGAATGGAAATTGCATCTTCTACACTGGGCTCTTCAATCATCACCTTCTGGAAACGGCGCTCGAGGGCTTTATCCTTTTCAAAATATTTCTGATATTCCGTAAGCGTTGTGGCGCCTATTGCCCTTAACTCACCACGGGCAAGCGCGGGCTTAAGTATGTTTGCGGCATCCATTGCCCCTTCGCCTCCACCGGCACCTACCAGCGTGTGTATTTCATCAATGAACATGATGATCTCTCCGTCACTTCCTGCAACTTCCTTAATCACCGCTTTTAACCTTTCTTCAAACTCACCCTTGTATTTAGCGCCTGCGATCAACTGACCCATGTCGAGCGTATAGATCACTTTGCTCTTGAGGTTTTCGGGAACGTCGCCATTTACAATTCTATGTGCAAGCCCTTCTGCTATGGCTGTTTTACCAACTCCGGGTTCACCAACCAGGATGGGGTTGTTCTTCGAACGGCGAGAAAGGATGTGTAATGTTCTTCTGATCTCTTCGTCTCTGCCGATCACCGGGTCAAGTTTACCCTGGCGTGCCATTTCATTAAGGTTACGACCGTATTTGCTTAATGCGTTGTATTGTGTTTCCTGAGTCTGGGAAGAAACTGTTGATCCCTTCCGCAGGTCCCTGATCGCGGTGATCAATCCTTTTTCGGTAAGCCCGGCATCTTTCAGAATCTTCGCGGTATTGTCTGATCCCTGAACCATTGCCAGCAACAGATGCTCCACGCTCACAAATTCGTCACCAAAGGTTTTTAAAGTTGCACCCGCCCGCAGGATCACATTATTGGCATCACGGCCAATGGCCTGGGCGGGTTCACCTCCCTGAATTTTAGGCAGGCGGTTCAGGCTTTCCTCCAGTTTTGATTCAACAAAACTGACGTTAACATTATTTTTTTTGAGCAGGTATTCTATCGGGGAATCCTCATCATTGAGCATTGACTTTAACAGATGCTCCGTTTCAATGGTTGGGTTACCATTGTTGAAGGCAATCTGCTGTGACCCGGCAATAGACTCCTGCGCCTTGATCGTGAAATTGTTGAGGTTCATAAAAAGTTGAAATTTGAGGTTTTATCTTAAAAATCACACAGCCAGACAACTAAATCTTTAACAAATCCAACTATAGCTGTATAACGTTTTCAAATAACTTTAAACCTTATTTGCAAAATGTAATCCAGCCTAAAAAAACGGCAGATATGTCATTAAAAACCAATTGCATCGGTCGCTATTTCAGTCTTTTTTCCCTCTGCCTGTTATTCTTTCAGGCCACCAGCGCACAGACCGGTTTCCCGGAAATTGACCTCGCACTTAAGAGGAACCAGCAAGCCCTGGGCAAAGATGTGGTCACGTTGATCTATAAAGGGGGCAAGATCGTTTACGAGAATGCAATGGGCGACATGACCGCAATGAGCCAGGAACGTATAGCATCATGCAGCAAATGGTATACCGCCGCGCTTATCATGACTTTTGTAGATGAAGGCAAACTGTCGCTTGATGACACCCTTGGGAAGTTCCTTCCTGTTTTTACCAAATACGGTAAAGGCGATATCCGGATCAGGCATTGCCTGTCGCACACAATGGGTTTGAAACAGGATCCGTTCAGGCTGGCTGCGCTTGTACAAAGGGGTAAATACAATTCATTAAGGGAAGAGGTTTATGATTTTGCAAAGGAAAGGGATGAAGTTGCTGAACCCGGAAAAGAATTCCGTTATGGTAATACAGGTTTGAACATAGCAGCGCATGTTCTGGAAGTGATATCAGGCAAAAAGTTCGAAGAATTATTCCAGGAGAGATTTGTGAAGCCACTGGGCATGCAGGCAACAACTTTCGAGAAGAACGCGGCTGTGGCCAATCCATCCGGTGGCGTTTGGTCAACCGCCGGTGATTACATGAACTTCCTTATCATGATGCTGAATAAAGGCGCTTTCAGGGGCAAGCGCATTTTATCGAAGTCTTCTGTTGAAACCATCATGCAGTTGCAGGTTACCGCCGATATGATGAAGTATGCACCATCCGCTGCGCAAGGATTTAATTATGGTTCCGGTGTATGGATCCAGGAGACAGCACCCGATGGAAAATCGGCAGTTATAAGCAGTCCCGGCTGGTTTGGAACCTGGCCATATGTTGATTACTGCCGCGGGTATGCATGCATCATCTTTACAAAAAACCTTCTTACAGAAAGGAAACCTGATATGTATATCGCGATAAAAAAAGTGATCGATCAGCATTTTGCAAGCACCTGCAAATAATTTTGTTGGTTGCCCGTCTTTTAAAAATTATTCATTCTTCACCAATACAACACGGCTTCTGTCGCCCTTGTAAATCTGCTCATAGAATTTCACAAGTTCGCCGTATAGACTTTTGTCGAACATCCCATTATAAAATTCCAGGCGACGGTAATAGATGATCTTATTATTTTCAACTTTATAATCACCCTGGTATTTGCCGAATTTGCTTTCAATGTTCAGCGAGGCGGGCACTGCTTCGGGGGCATAGCCATCGGGAACGAATATTTCAACCGAATCCAATTCTACATGGGCGTCCTTCACCCAGATCGGATATTTTCTATCTTCCTTCGGCAATTTTTGATTCTCGCGTGAATTGATATTCGGCGCTACAAAGATCCGCTTTCCGCTAACCTGCGCATAATTGCTCACTGAAAGCTTTAATTGTTCATTTACTACGGGAATCCGTTTTCTTTCCTGGTTATAATTAAACTCAAGTATGTCGAAAGTCGGAAGGTCAATATAATTATTCAAAAATTCTTTCAGCTTATCCTTGCTCAGGTTGTTCATGATGGCATGATAGATATCCTGTTGCATGCCCGAATACTTTGCCTGCTGACTCAGGTTCACATTACCGTCTTTGTCAACATATGCTTTCACCCATCTCACCTGCTGATTTTCCTTAATTCCGTAAGAAGGCGTACGAACCAGCTTGCCGCCTTCGGGGGTTACAATCACCGCGTGCCTGTTGCCGGTAAAACTTCCCATATATCCTGGCACCTGGTCCTGACTGGTGCATTCCAGCCAGATGCTGTCTTTTTCCAGAGGTACACATAATATCGCGTGGTTAAATTGACGGCTGGGAAAATCGTACACGATATCTTCTTCATCCTCTCCAGCTCTTATCAAAGTATAATAAGAAGGTATGCCAGCTTCTTTCAGTAATGAATACATGTAATTAGACAGGGCCTTGCAATCGCCATATCTGTTTTTGGCGACATAAGCGGCTTCGAAAGGCTGCCAGCCCCCAACACCAAACTGAATACTGATGTAACGGGTGTTCTTTTGCAGGAAATTGTAAAGCGCTTCAACTTTTTCGGCATTTGAGTTTTTACCATTGACCAGCGCCTGTACCTGCTGCCTGATCGGATCAGGCAATACATCCCTGCCTTCATTGAGAGTGAGCACAAATTTTCCAAATTCATCCCAACCTTCAAGATTGCCTTTATAATTGCCAATCTGAAAATCACTGGGGGCTGTGATCACCATCGGGCTTACATGCCTCCAGCCTGGAAAACCGAAGTTTACATCAACGGCCGGCAATTTCTTTACAGCCCATTGATAAACTGATTTATCTGACTGCGTGCTGACTTCCGGCTGGGCGGAATAATTAAATGCTTTGTACCTGAACTTATATTCTTTAGGAACGATGACCGTGAACCTGCTTTCCTGCACCGCATAATTCTCACTTACCTGCGTAAACCACGAAGGAAAGAACATTGTTTGTTTATTGATCACGGAATACTCATACTCCACCGTATAAGGATAAACCCGATGATAAAAGCTATGTTGTTTGTATCGGCCATCGTTTGCCAGACTGATGCCATCTCCGGCACTGAAATCCTTAACCTCGCCTTTTTTCAGACTACGGATTTTTTTACCCTGCGCGTCATACAACGAGCCTTCAAAATAATCCAGTACATGCAACATGTCGTAGCTTACATACATGCCCGCGTGCTTGTCTCCTTTTTCATTGAGAATTGTGATAGCACGCTTATAAGACTGGACAGCTTTCTCCAGGCTTTTCAATTCATAACGGTCCTCCTCAACCCTTACAACTACATTAGCATTCCTGGTAAGTGAGGTATCAATTTCGCTGACTGCATAATTGTTCTGAGCATTAACAGTAAACAACGTGATCGTTACTGCAAATAGCAGGATCAGTTTTTTCATAGGGTCACTTTTTCTTTTTGAATACGATCTGTTCGTTATGCTTTTTT
>DASWTK010000151.1:0-6165 GCA_036402175.1 Chitinophagaceae bacterium
TCAAATCCCAATTCACTTTGAATTCAATAAATCCTATCAAAAAATCCTAAAAATCCTTATTGCTTGCCTTTGGCTTTAGCCTTCGGTTTCGTTACAGGTTTATTCTCATTCTTCCCTTGCGCCTTATGTTCTATCTTCCCTTGCGCTTTATTCGGATTTGTTCCTTTATATCCTACTGCTTTACCCTTAGGGTAATTCTTATATTTTACTTTATGCTCAGCGTTCATTCTCCATACTTCCGGAGTCGGGCTGTATACGGCAACTCTTGGAACTCCAGCCACAGCCATAGAAGGCGGTAGAACAGGAACCTGTGTCCAGCTGCCATTTCTGTAATAAATGTATCTGTCGCTACCCGGATCATAATATACATTGGTCGCCGGATAATAAAAATATTTCAGTTGCTGCGCGGCTGCGGTTTTACCTATGATGATAAAACCTGCAACAAAGACTAATGCGATTAATATTCGTTTCATAGTTCAGTAATTTATAGGAGTAATACTTCAAAGATTGTTCCACCGGGTTGTAGAATATGCTCCCCGGTTGAGCGAAGGCGTTAGGAATGAGGGGGTTAAGGGATATGTTATAATTGGTAGATAAAAGTTTAACTAATAATCATTTAGCTAATAATCAATGAAGGTATGCGCCGTTATCAGTTTGCCTTTTACTTCCTTAAATGGAATATACTTATATGTGATTGAATCAGACAGAAATTCCATTCCGTAAAGGCGTCCAGTTCGTCTCCTTATCTTGGTTAGTATCACAGAAATTAACTGATAAAACCAAAAAGAGAAATACAAACTTTATCATTGATTGCCTATTTAAAAAATTGTGGGTTGATTCCATTAACGGAATAGGCCAAGCAAGACGACAATTCTGAAATAATAAAAAGGGAGTGTGATCCGGATTGGATTCGAACCAATGACCTACTGCTTAGAAGGCAGTTGCTCTATCCAACTGAGCTACCGGACCGTGAAATTAGCGGCGCAAAAATAACTGTTTACACCATATATTTTTTAAAAAGGTCATTTTAAATACTTTATACCCAACTCAACAAATTCCCTCTTTTCAAAAATAATGATGAATACCTTCCTCAAATTTACCCATTATTCCCACCGATTCCATTGATTTTTAGATAAATATACTTTGGCAAAGAATTTCCCTGTATACTCAAAACACCTGATATGGAACTATTAAAGGCGAACGACAGATCAACATATATGACCGACCTCGATAAATGCCAGAAGAAAATGACAGAGAAAGGCTATTCCGAGCAGTTCCAGGTCACCGAAGAGGGTTTGAAAGCAATTGAAACAGGACACATATATTCTCCGCCGGAAGTGAAAGTAAACGACTTCTTCCGTTTTGAAGGAATATCGGATCCGGATGATATGTCAATCCTGTATGCAATAGAAACTGCAGACGGACATAAAGGAACGCTGGTGGATGCTTATGGCCTTTACGCTGACGACGATATCAGTCAATTCATGGCCGGGGTAGAGGAGATTCACAAAAAGGTAACTAAGAGTTAGGATAAGTCCTGAAATCAAAAGCCCCTTTGCAGGGGCTTTTGTTATTTGGAGAAATTAAGCTGCTTTTTGTTTAGTGCAGCATTCTTTTTTTGTTTCGCATTTCTTTGCGTTTTCTTCATGAACGCATTTTTCTCCGGGCTTGCATGCATCCTTGCATTTATCATCGCATTTTTTGCAACATTCTTTCTTGCAATTCTTATCATGCTGGTAAGGAGAGGCGTTTACTGTGGCAGTAGCAAGAAAAGCTACCAATGCCAATGACAATAACTTCTTCATACTAAAATTTTATTTTAATAAGTATTTATTTGTTTGAATAACTAAAAACGGAGAAATCAGATCAAAACATCCGGCGGTTGCCAGGGAATAGCGAGGTGTGGATCTTTCCAATTCTTCTGAAAATAATCTGCTAACATTTGTTGAGTATCAGAACAACCAAACAGAAGTTTTGCATCAGGTTGGTCGGGAGCCGCAAAAGTAAAACAGCAGATACAAACGCAACTCGTTGCTGTCTGCATTCCGCATTCTTTCTGTTCTCCATCACCTGGATCTTCCTGATCTTCTGAACTTACAGGAGAGATTTGCGATTCGGATTCCATTTTGCAGGATTTCGCCGACTCATCGTTATGACAGCTTCCGCTTTCCGCTGGTTTGCTGCTTTGTTCCGATTTACAGCATCCTTCCTTTTTCATGGAAGCCATCATTTCCTTCATATCCATTTTATGAATAAATGGAATGTTGGAAAGAAATAACAACATCGCAGGTATGATCAGAAAGAAACGCATTCAACTCAAAAATAGTGAACACCTTCCATAATTCAAATGATTTTGACTAACGGCAGAAATCAGTTCTTTCAGTCTCAAAAGAATAAACCTTTATTTTTGACCAACATTGCTTGAAAATGAATGTCTTTAACTACGGAACTGACAAACTTACTTCCGGTAAGTCAATACAACTTTTGAATGGCTCGCTTCGCGGACTTTTATCTGCCCAAACTATTTCAGCTATAAATAGCAGCCAACAGCATGTACAACATATTGTAGAAAACAATAAAACGGTCTATGGCATCAATACCGGCTTTGGTATACTTGCCAATACCAAAATTTCAGAAGAAGATACACAGACCCTTCAGCACAAGATTCTGCAAAGTCATAGTGTAGGAGTGGGCGACCCTGTGCCCACTGAAATAGCAAAGCTGATGCTGCTCATGAAAGTCCACTCTCTTGCGAAAGGATTTTCAGGCGTGCAGCTTCAAACCCTTGAGCGCATTATCTGGCACATTGAAAATGATGTAATTCCTGTTGTTCCTGAAAAAGGTTCGGTTGGCGCTTCGGGTGACCTTGCCCCTCTTGCCCACCTTTTCCTGCCACTGATAGGGTTAGGCGAAGTGACCTACAAGGGCATACGAACTCCTTCAGGTCAATTATTGGAGCAGCTTGGATTGCCAAAATTAAAACTGGGACCAAAAGAAGGACTGGCGCTTATAAACGGCACACAATTCATTCTTGCATATGCAGTCAAAGGTGTGCAACGATTGCACAATTGCCTGGAGGCTGCAGATATAATCGGCGCCATGAGCCTCGAAGCGCTCACAGGTACCAAAGCGCCTTTTGATGAACGGCTGCACGAACTAAGGCCATATGCAGGCAGCAGGCTTGTTGCACAACGACTGCGTTACCTGCTGAACGATTCGGACATCATGCAGAGTCATGTCGACTGCGGCCGCGTTCAGGATCCCTATTCACTACGATGCATGCCCCAGGTTCATGGCGCGTCACGCAATGCCTGGCTTCATCTGAAAGAACTTACCGAGACAGAACTTAATTCGGTTACCGATAACCCCATCATTTTTTCTGAGGATGACACCATCAGTGGCGGAAATTTCCATGGCCAGCCCATGGCTTTGCCGTTGGACTATGCTTGCTTCGCTGCGGCGGAGGCCGGAAACATTTCAGATCGCAGGTGTTATTTACTGCTGGAAGGGAAATGGGGCCTGCCCATGCTCCTGATGAAAAACGTTGGACTGAACAGCGGATTCATGATCCCCCAGTATACAACCGCCGCGCTGGTAACGGAAAACAAAACGCTTTGCTTTCCCGCAAGCGCCGACAGCATTCCAACTTCGCTGGGACAGGAAGATCACGTAAGCATGGGAAGCATCAGCGGAAGAAAGCTTAATAAAGTTCTGGATAACCTGGAATTCATTCTTGCTATAGAACTCATGAGCGCCTGCCAGGCAATTGAATTCCGCAGACCATTAAAAAGCAGCGCCATACTTGAATTTGCGCATGATTATGTCAGGAATTTTGTATTGTTTGCCGAAGAAGACAGGATCTTTGCAGAAGACGTGAACAAGATCACCAGCATTGTCAGCGATTTTTCTTTTGTTGATAAGGTAAATGAATTCGCTGCATCAATAGGTGTGAGGCTGAATAAAGGATTTGAATCGTTTCAACTTTAAAATATCATTTTCCATGACCAGTACGTATGATGCAACAAAATATAAAACGCCAACCGGTACAACGTTGCATTGCAAGGGGTGGATACAGGAAGCAGCCCTCCGCATGCTTTTAAACAACCTTGATCCGGCTGTTGCGGAAAGACCCGAAGAGCTGATCGTTTATGGCGGGCGCGGAAAAGCCGCGCGTAACCTGGAAGCGCTGGATAATATCATAGCGGCACTGAAGGTGCTGGAGAACGATGAAACCCTGCTGGTTCAAAGCGGAAAACCTGTGGGGATTTTAAAAACACACAAAGATTCTCCCAGGGTACTGATCTCAAACTCACAGCTCGTACCCAAGTGGGCAACATGGGAGCATTTTGATGAACTGGAAAAAAAAGGACTGATGATGTATGGCCAAATGACCGCCGGGTCATGGATCTATATCGGCTCACAGGGAATTGTTCAGGGCACTTATGAAACCTATGCGGCTTTGGCCGACAAACATTTTAATGGAAGCCTCAAAGGCACATTGAATGTTACCGCAGGATTAGGCGGAATGGGTGGCGCGCAACCCCTTGCCATTACAATGAATGAAGGCGTATGCCTTGCAGCCGAAGTGGAAAGATGGCGCATTGAAAAAAGAATTGAGACCCGGTATTGTGACCTGCTGATTGAAGATATAGATGAAGCCATTGACCGGGCGCTGGAAGCCAAACAGAATCGTGAAGCCATTTCTATTGGCGTTTTATGTAATGCCGTGGATCTTCTGGAAAGATTAATTGAAAGAAATATTGTTCCCGATACTTTGACCGACCAGACATCCGCACACGATCCGTTGATTGGTTACTGGCCGCATGAGATCTCCTACGAACAGGCAAAGGTGTTGCGCGAACAGAATCCAAAACAGTACCTCGAATATGCTTACAATTCAATGTACCGGCACGTTCAGTTAATGCTTGAACTGCAAAAAAAAGGCGCGATCACCTTTGATTATGGCAATAACTTACGCGCACGTGCACACGAACGTGGATTAACGAACGCGTTTGATTTCCCGGGTTTTGTTCCGGCTTACATCAGACCCCTGTTTTGCGAAGGCAAAGGACCTTTCCGGTGGGCGGCGTTAAGCGGAGACCCCGCGGATATTGCTGTGACCGATGAACTGATCTCAAAAATGTTCCCGCAGAATGCATCACTGCAGCGATGGTTGAAACTCGCGAAAGAAAGGATCGCATTCCAGGGACTGCCCGCGCGGATCTGCTGGCTTGGACAGGGAGAGCGCGAAAAAGCAGGTCTCGCTTTTAATGAACTGGTAGCTTCCGGTAAAGTGAAAGCGCCAATTGTTATCGGCCGCGATCATCTCGATACCGGCAGCGTTGCATCACCTAACAGGGAAACAGAATCGATGCTCGATGGCAGTGACGCCGTAGCCGACTGGCCATTGCTGAATGCATTGGTGAATACTGCGGGCGGCGCAAGCTGGGTCAGCCTTCATCACGGAGGGGGAGTTGGTATGGGTTACAGCATTCACGCAGGTATGGTGATCGTTGCTGATGGCACGCCTGATGCTGCAGCCCGCCTTGCTCGGGTTTTACGGAACGATCCCGGAATAGGAGTTATCAGGCATGCCGATGCAGGATATGAAATTGCTAAACAACAAGCAGAAGCCTTTGGGCTGGATATCCATTCAAGAATTAAGTGAAAAATTCAATCAAGACTCATGTGATATGAACCCGATAACTCAAACCCGCCGCCAGCATGTACGAATGAATATAGTTTTTCAGATGTTAAGCAGGACAGCGCTGCTCATGTTGCTGGTTAATTTAACTCTACAGGCATCCGCCCAGCAATGCGACTGCCTGACAGATTTCCGGTTTGTGAAACAGCACATGGAAAAAAACCATCCCGCTTTTAATAGCGACATCAAAGATCCGAACCAACCGGCATACAAATCATTTGTTGCTTCGCTGGAAAAGAAAATCACGAACGATCCTGCAGGAAAATTCTGCATTGCATATCTGAAGCAATACATCTTATACCTGAAAGATCATCACATACACATTAATGGAAGCATCGTACAGGTCAGGGAAGATTCGATTCCGGCCGTGGAAGCCTTCCTTCGATCACCTGCTTATCTTTCTACGGAAAGGATTGAAACCGACAGTGCAGCCGTAATAGAATATTTCCGTCAGCTAAAAG
>DASWTK010000152.1:0-14781 GCA_036402175.1 Chitinophagaceae bacterium
TGATCATAGAGGGTAGCCAGGAATTCTTTGATTCCATGCGCCAGTTTGGGGTCAATATCCACTACCTGGGGGGTGAAACCGCCGATGTAGGCGACGTGGTCCGCACCATTGCCGTTAATGGAACCATGACAGCCCGCTGGCAGAAAGACAGGCTGGTTACAAACGACAATATATCCGCAGGGGACGTGATTGTAGGCCTTGCGAGCGCCGGGCAGGCGGAATATGAGTATGAGTATAATAGCGGACTGGCCAGCAATGGGTTAACCAGCGCCAGGCACGATATTCTGGCGAAGGAATATGCCCATAAATACCCCGAAACCTTTGAGCCAACCATCGATCCTTCAGTGGTTTATGCCGGCCCATACCGTATGGAGGATGAGATCAGCCTGAATACCGGCAAACTAAACCAGGCAGAAGGTCAGGTTTCAAGGAATCTTATGCCCGGGAAGATAACTATCGGAAAGCTTTTATTGAGCCCAACCAGGACGTATGCCCCGGTAATGAGATCATTATTTGACAATTTTTTCAGTGATATCCACGGACTTGTTCATTGCAGCGGGGGCGGTCAGACCAAATGCCTGAAGTACCTGCCGGGGAATTTTAAGGTCATAAAGGACAATCTTTTTGAAGCTCCACCCATTTTTAAGCTGATCAAAGAAGCGTCTGGCGCCGACGACAGGGAAATGTACCAGGTATTTAACATGGGCCACAGAATTGAGATATTTACCACTGCAAAAGCCGCCGAAGGGATCATAAATCTCGCCTTAGGGCTTGGAATAGACGCCCGGATAGTAGGCCGTATTGAAGAAAGTGATAAAAAAGAGCTGCATCTTTCCACTCCTTCCGGTATTGTGAAGTTCTAGCAAAACCAGTACTGGCATGCTTTTCAGCCCGACTGTCAGTACCGCCTGTCAAATTTTAACCACAACTAATTGACAAATTGTGTTTCCTGCTATGAAATCTGGCGCCTGCAACTTATTTTTGCAGATAGTTCACTCGGCTTAACACCTTGTTTGCAACGTACCCCAAACATTTATTGTCTTTTAAACGATTTCTACTCTTTTAGGTAGGATTTTTGATTCAGAATAATACGTATGCGGCAACTTAAGATAGCTACACAGATCACCAACCGGGATTCTCAGGCGGTTGAGAAGTATCTCCAGGAAATTTCCAAGATTTCAATGATCACTCCTGAAGAGGAGACCGTGCTGGCCCAGCGGATCAAGATGGGTGACCAGCGCGCATTGGATAAATTGGTTCAAGCCAACCTGCGTTTCGTGGTATCTGTTGCAAAACAGTACCAGCACCAGGGTCTTTCCTTGAGCGACCTGATCAACGAGGGGAATTTGGGGTTAATTAAAGCGGCACAACGCTTCGATGAAACCAAAGGTTTCAAATTCATTTCATACGCTGTATGGTGGATTCGCCAGTCCATTTTACAAGCGTTGGCAGAGCAGGGCAGATTAGTCCGCCTGCCTCAAAACAAAATTGGCACTTACAACAAGGCTAACAAAGCTTACATGGCTTTTGAACAGGAGCATGAGAGAGAGCCGAGCACAGAAGAATTGGCCGAACTGCTGGAGATGAGTGAAACAGAGATCAACAACATCTTCCAAAGCAACACCCGTCACACATCACTCGACGCCCCGGTTCACGAGGCAGAGGATGTAGCCATGGGCGATCTGCTGGAAGGTAGCGATGATACGGACGATGACGTGATGAAGGATTCCCTTCGGAACGAGATCCGCCGTGTTCTGAAATCACTCAGTCCGCGTGAAGCTGAGATCGTGAATGCTTATTTCGGACTTGACGGAGAAAACGGCGTTACTATTGAGCAGATCGGACAAAAGTACGATCTGACCAAAGAGCGCATTCGCCAGATCAAGGAAAGAGCCATCAAGCGTTTGCAAAAAGCAAGGTATAGTAATGCGCTGAAAGCCTATTTAGGTTAAACAAAGCATTAAATAGTTGAAGCCCCTTCTTTCGGAGGGGCTTTTTTATTGGATAATGATATAGGAATTAATGATGATCCGTTATAAATGAAGTTCCATTTTGCAAACTGCAATTTCAGATTTCGATAAACTTGATTTGCTTATCGGTTAAATTTGCGTTCATGAACCGTTATCTTTTCCTGGCCATTAGTTTTTTATTTTTTACGTCCTGCGAAAAAGGCATCAGCTTCAGACCCGAAAATGCAGGCAGCTCGGTGGTAGTAGAGGCCTTTATTGAGAGCGGACAGGGACCAATGGTGATACTGTCGAGGAGCCTGGATTATTTCAGCAAGATCACTCCCGATCTGCTGGCAAATTCGTTTATCCGCAATGCGGAAGTTTTTATTTCAGACGGCAACAAAACGCATAAGCTCAAAGAATACGCTGTTCCTGCAGGTAACGGATATACTTTGTATTACTATCAAAACGATCCTGCCGATCCTGCTACTGCCTTCGTTGGTGAATTCAATAAATCTTACAGTCTGCGTATACTTGTTGATGGTAAAGAGTATACCGCAACAACAACGATACCTGCGCTGGCAAAAACGGTGGACTCACTCTGGTGGAAACCCGCGCCTTCCAATCCCGATACCAATAAGGTAGTTGTAATGAGCAAGGTCACCGATCCGCCGGGATATGGAAATTATATCCGCTATTTCACAAAGGTGAACGACAGCCTTTTCTTTCCTCCTCCCGCATCGGTATTCGACGATCAGATAATTGATGGCACAACGTATGAGATTGAAGTGGAGAATGGTGTCGACAGGAACGCGGAGATCGATTTTGAAGAATACTCCTTTTTCAACAGGGGAGATACGGTGACCGTGAAATTTACCAACATCGACCGTGCAACATACGATTTCTGGAGAACGATGGAATTCAGCTACGCCAGTATTGGCAATCCATTTTCTTCACCCACCAAGGTTCTGGGAAATGTGAAAGGGGCATTGGGTTATTTTGGAGGATATGCAGTACAGTACAAGGTTTTGATAATTCCTTAACACTTTATTTGTTTTGCACACTTAATTAAGGTAAAGCCAATAGCTGAAGCAGTCTGCGCTTTACGTCGTATTACGTCGTATTTTTGAAGATTATTTCTCTTTTAATTTTAAGTGAATGAGCGACTTTAATCCCGAAAGAATACACTGCCTTATCATTGGTTCCGGTCCGGCAGGGTATACCGCTGCTATTTATGCGGCGAGAGCCAACCTTAAACCGGTTTTATACCAGGGCCTTCAGCCCGGAGGCCAGCTGACCATTACAACCGAAGTTGAAAACTATCCCGGATATGCCAATGGAGTGCAGGGTCCACAGATGATGATCGATTTTGAACAACAGGCTGTAAGAATGGGCGCCGACGTCCGTTTCGGCATAGCCACTAAAGTTGATTTTACAAAATCGCCTTTCAAGGTATGGGTTGACGATACAAAACTGCTGGAAGCCGATGCGGTGATTATAGCAACCGGTGCATCCGCGAAATGGCTCGGACTTGAAAGTGAACAAAGATTGAATGGATCAGGTGTAAGCGCGTGCGCTGTTTGCGATGGAACGTTTTTCCGCAATAAGGAAGTTGCGATCGTAGGTGCTGGTGACACTGCGGCTGAAGAGGCATTGTATCTCAGCAACCTTTGTACAACCGTTCATATGCTTGTTCGCAAAAACGAAATGCGCGCAAGTAAAGTAATGCAGGAACGCGTAAAGAAAACAAAGAACATCAAAGTTTACTGGAATACGGAAACAGATGAAATACTTGGAGAATTCAAAGTAGAAGGCGTACGGGTGCGTAACAATCTCACCGGAGAAAAACAAACAATACCGGTCTCAGGATTCTTCGTGGCAATTGGACATCAGCCAAACTCTGACATATTCAAAGGCTGGCTCGAAATGGATGATGCCGGTTACCTCAAAACCGTACCGGGCAGTTCGCGTACCAACCTGGAAGGAATATTCGCCTGCGGCGATGTTCAGGATAAAATATACAGGCAGGCTGTTACGGCGGCCGGAAGCGGTTGTATGGCTGCGCTTGACGCGGAAAGATATCTTGGCGCATTGGCGCATAGTGAAACCACAAAAATGGTGCAGCTTACCTGAGTTATCACAACATATTGCAAAGTTTTCTGAAGGTCACAGTTTGTGACCTTTTTTATTTGTTTGCAGTTGTAAGTTTGCCGAATAAATTTCTATGAGAAATATAATTCTTGAATTAACAGCATCACTGGATGGTTTTATTGAAGGACCAAACCGTGAGATCGACTGGATCATCTTCGACGATGAAGCCGCGAATTACCTGAATAGTTTTGCCAATGAAGTTGATACAGTTCTGTATGGCAGGGTAAGTTATGAATTGTACGGAAGCTACGCGGGAGGTGATAATGGTGTGGAAGGTGAACAGACCTTCTTCTCGAAAGTCAACCAGATGAATAAATATGTATTCTCCGATACATTGAAGCAGGTGGATGAACCGGTGCAGCTGGTTCGCAGAAAAGAAATGCCGGATGTGGTCAGACAGATGAAAAAGGAAAACGGGAAGAATATCTGGCTGTTCGGCGGCTCTGATCTGATAACTTCCTTCATTAATCAAAATCTGATTGATGAGTATAGGATCAGCATTCAACCAGTCATACTGGGCGCGGGTAATCCTTTGTTCAGGGATATACAACACCGTGTTCCATTGAAATTTGTCAAGGCAACAGCAGGGAAGTCGGGTGTTGTTCAGCTTATCTATAAAGCGGTTTCTTAGCTGCCTCTTGTTCCGCCGGTTTTGTGTGGTCTGTTAGATGAGGCCCCTTTACTGCTGGGTTTGCCCATGAATTTGGAACCCTGGGAATTGTTGCTCTTTTGATTATTTCCCTTTTTGCCCTTGTTCTTATCGTTTACTGGTAATCCCATGGTATAGAATTTTAGTACGACAAATTTAACGCTTGTTGGTGAATTTTGGTATGTTGTTCTTTGCGTGGGTTATCAGATCAAACCATTTTCTTTCAATACTTTCTGCTCATCGCCGGTGATATACGCGAAAATCCTGTTTTCATTCCGTATAGCTTGGAGGAAATAGATCACTTCAAATTCAATGGTGCCTTTAGTATTATCTTTTTTATTGAAGTCAGATCGCCAGCCGATCTTTACCATTGAATGGAATTCGTCGATCAGCGTAGTTTCTTTCGAGATGATATTCATGGAAGTGATGCCGATGCTTTTGTAATACTCGTATCCTTTCGGGATTGCTTCACGGAACTGCTCGTTATTCTGACCGCAGGTTATTCCGGCCGGACTTACTTCAATGAAGCAATTCGAAAATAAATTCGCCGTCCTTTCAATATCTACCGCTTTTCCATTAAGCGCAGCATTGAAATTCTGATCATAATGATCGAAGAACTGGCTGATCTGGTGAATTCTGGCATCCATGATTGTGTAAAAGTGTATAGAACAATTATAATATACACCTAAATCAGATAACCTGCTTCAGTATCTTTAAAAGATCTGCATGTTTAAAAATTCGCCAGGTTTTACAGATTATGCAGTGCATATATTTTTTCCCCCGGCGGGCCGGTTAATGCCCTAACTTAGACGTTCTAAAATTCAGCCCATGTCATTCGAATGGAAAGGCGTTTTTCCCGCGCTAACAACCAAGTTCACGGCAGACGATGAACTTGACATTCCCATGTTTGAAAAAAATCTGGAAGCCCAGATGGATGCAGGAGTGCACGGCATCATTCTGGGCGGTACGCTTGGCGAAGCCAGCGTGCTCACAACAGCTGAAAAGCAACAGCTGGTTGTAACCGCCGTGAAAAGAACCGCAGGAGTGATACCTGTTGTTCTCAACATTGCAGAAGGCTCTACCCGTGAAGCTATCCGTCAGGCAGCGCTTGCAGCTGAGTGGGGAGCTGCCGGACTTATGTTATTGCCACCTATGCGTTATAAAAGCGACCACCGGGAAACGGTCACCTATTTTAAATCCATTGCTGCCAGTACCGATCTTCCGATCATGATCTACAACAATCCCGTGGATTATAAAATTGAGGTGACGCTGGATATGTTCGATGAACTCAGTAGTGTACCTAATATCAGGGCAGTAAAAGAATCAACGCGGGATGTCACCAATGTAACGCGTATGATCAACCGCTTTGGCAGCCGCTTCAGGATACTTTGCGGAGTTGATACACTCGCAATGGAAGAGCTTTGCATGGGCGCCGATGGCTGGGTTGCCGGCCTGGTTGACGCGTTTCCGAAAGAAACTGTCGCGATTTACGAGCTGGTTAAATCCGGAAAAATCGCGGAGGCAACCGCAATCTATCGTTGGTTCATGCCGCTGCTGGAACTCGACATTCATCCCAAGCTTGTTCAGTATATCAAGCTTGCAGAGAGCATGACCGGAATAGGCACCGAATATGTAAGGCCGCCACGACTTCAGTTATCCGGTGATGAACGAGAAAGTATCATTGGTATCATCAACGATGCACTCAGCAAACGTCCCGATATACGGGCCAGCAGGGAACGCCGGTTATCAAGATCGCTTTAAGGTCTTATTTCGCCAAAGGGAACACTGATGATAATGATTACACAAAAATCATTGGTTCAGGATTAATATTTTACCATGCCAACATTTCAAAATGCAACGGTGGAACAGATTGACAATGCAGTGCAGAATGCCTGGCTTGCATTTCATATTTACAGAAACTTTACGCTCAGGCAACGTGCCGACTTTATGCGGGCGATTGCTAGCGAAATGGAACTGGCGGGAGATGAACTGATTCGCATTGCAATGAAAGAAACACATCTTCCCGAAGCGAGGTTGATCTCTGAAAAGACCAGGACCATATTTCAACTCAACAGCTATGCCGATGCCTGCGAAACGGGTACATGGCTGGAAGCAAGGATCGATACAGCAATACCAGATCGCAACCCGCCAAAACCAGACCTCCGCAAAATGCTAATACCACTTGGCCCTGTAGCGGTTTTCGGAGCCAGCAATTTTCCTTTTGCTTATTCAACCGCGGGTGGCGATACTGCCTGCGCATTGGCTGCAGGGTGCCCGGTTATTGTCAAAGCACATCCCGCGCATGCAGGAACTTCAGAGCTGGTAGCGGGATGTATACAATCGGCCGCGGAAAAATGTAAAATGCCCGCTGGCATATTTACGCATATTCATGGAAGTGATTTTAAGGCAGGCGAAGCACTTGTATCGCATCCCCTGATCAAAGCCGTTGGATTCACCGGCTCATTCAGTGGCGGAAAAGCGTTGTTCGATCTTGCCAATAAAAGAAAAGAGCCGATACCTGTCTTTGCCGAAATGAGCAGCATCAACCCGGTTTTTCTTTTGCCGCAAAAGCTTCGTGAATCTGCGGTTGCCGTTGCGAAAATGTATGCCGGATCTATTACCATGGGTGTTGGCCAGTTCTGCACCAATCCAGGGTTGATCATTGGTATTGATGGAGCGCCGCTGGAAGAATTCATGGAAGCGCTTGGGAACGAAATCAGGCAGATTGCGCCCGGAGACATGCTTCATTCCGGAATCGCAAAAAATTACTCCGAAAAAAGATCCGCGGTTTTGGCGCAGCAGGATGTAG
Organism: Chitinophagaceae bacterium; assembly: GCA_036402175.1. Classification (GTDB taxonomy): domain Bacteria; phylum Bacteroidota; class Bacteroidia; order Chitinophagales; family Chitinophagaceae; genus DASPKM01. Next base: position 7,559 of record DASWTK010000152.1, read on the forward strand.
AGACCATTGCCGTTGCGGAGAAAGAACCCGGGCAGGACCAGGCTGCAGCCACCATAGCTTCAGCTAAGGCAAGAGCGTTTCTGAATAACCCCGTTTTGCACCAGGAGGTGTTTGGACCATACTCGATCGTAATACGATGCGGGGATATGAATGAAATGATAGCAGTCGCGAAAAATATTGAAGGACAGCTCACGGCTACACTGATGGCAACTGAAAATGACATCAGGGAAAACCAGGAGCTTGTTGAGACAGTAAAGAATATATGCGGGCGGTTTATAATGAACGGCGTACCAACCGGGGTCGAAGTTTGTTTGGCGATGCAGCATGGCGGACCATTTCCCGCAACTACCGACAGCAGGTTCACATCGGTTGGCGCAGACGGCATCAAAAGATTCGCGCGCCCGATGTCGTTCCAGAACTGGCCCGATGAATTACTGCCCTATGAATTGAAACAGGGAAATCCGCTTGGAATATGGCGAACAGTAAATAATGAACTAACCAGGAAGTAAATGAAGTCGGTTTTTAAATGCATAGACGCCCATACATGTGGTAATCCCGTACGATTGGTGGCAGAAGGGGGACCAAAATTGCAGGGAACATCAATGAGTGAAATGCGCCAGCATTTCCTGCGCGAATACGATTGGATACGAACAGGCCTGATGTTTGAACCGAGAGGACACGATATGATGTCGGGCAGCATACTTTATACACCGCACGATCCTCAAAACGATGTTGGTGTTCTGTTCATTGAAACCAGCGGTTGCCTGCCGATGTGCGGACATGGCACAATCGGCACAATCACCATTGCCATTGAAGAAGGCCTTGTAATTCCAAAAACTCCTGGAGTGGTAAGAATGGAAGCCCCAGCAGGACTGGTGATTGCATCCTATACCCGGGAAGGCAATAAAGTAAAAAACGTTAAAATATCGAATGTGATATCGTATCTCCATTCTGATGGATTGAAAATAAAAAGCAGTCGGCTTGGTGAGCTTGTATTTGATGTCGCCTATGGCGGCAATTTTTATGCGATCATTGATGTACAGAAAAACTTTTCCGGGCTTGAACATTTCCGCGCCGAGGAACTGGTAATGATGAGCCGCGAACTGAGGGAGAATATCAATGCATCTTATTCATTTGTTCATCCGCAGGATGAAACAATCCGTGGCTGCACGCACATCTTATGGACCGGTAGTACAATTGATAAAGATGCAACGGCGCGTAACGCGGTATTTTATGGCGATAAGGCCATTGACCGTTCGCCTTGCGGAACCGGAACCTCGGCCCGTATGGCCCAATGGTATGCGAAAGGGAAATTGAAAAAAGGCGATGAGTTCATCCACGAAAGTTTTATCGGTTCAACTTTCATTGGACGGATTGAAGAAGAGACAACACTAGATGGAAAGCCAGCCATCAGGCCAAGCATTGAAGGATGGGCCAGGATATATGGACATAATACAATCTGGATTGATACAGATGATGATCCTTATGCAAATGGGTTTCAGGTAATTTAAGTTTGAGGTTTTAATTTAAGGTTCGCGTATCTCACGCTATTGTTCCTAATTTTGAACGCATGAAGCTATTGTGGTTTTTTTGTTTGTTGCTGTTCGACTTCAGTGCCAATGCGCAAACACTACCCTGGCAACAGATTTATTCTGTAGGTTTCGAAAAGGTTCAGATAACAGATAAGTTCTGGAAGCCCAAAATGGATAAAGTTGCAACCGCCACACTTGGCGCCTGCATTTATCAAACCGAAGTAAAAACTCCACGCATCCGCAATTTTGAAAAGGTAGCGAACAAAACCGGCGAAAAACACGAAGGCATTTATTATGATGATAGCGATGTGTATAAGGCGCTGGAAGCAATTGCTTATTCACTGAAGAACCGTCCGGACAATGATTTGGAAAAGAAAGCGGATGAGTGGATCGACAAAATTGCAGCGGCGCAATTACCAGATGGTTATATCAATACTTATTATACTTTGGGCGACCTTGGCCAGCGGTGGACCGACATGGAAAAACATGAGGACTACAATGCAGGGCATCTTATTGAAGCTGCCGTTGCATATTACAACACTACCGGCAAAAAGAAACTGCTGGATGTTGCGATAAGGTTCGCTGATCATATTGACTCAACCTTCCGTCTCAATAACAGGAATTGGGTTAGCGGTCACCAGGAAATTGAGCTGGCGCTGATGAAACTCTACCATCTTACAAGCAAGGAAAGGTACCTCTTGCTTGCCGACTGGTTCCTGGACCAGCGCGGACGTGGATATGGCAAGGGAGTGATCTGGGACATGTGGAAAGACCCGAAATATTGCCAGGATTCTGTGCCGGTAAAATCTCAACGCGAAATCACCGGGCATGCCGTTCGCGCAATGTATATGTACACCGGCGCTGCCGATGTTGCGGCTGTTACTTCCGACCTTGATTATATGAAAGCAATGAAGGCAGTGTGGGAAGACGTTGTCTATCGAAATATGTATATAACCGGTGGCATCGGATCTTCCGGAAGCAATGAAGGGTTTAGTGTTGATTATGATCTACCGAATGAAAACGCGTATTGTGAAACCTGCGCTTCGGTTGGAATGGTTTTCTGGAACCATCGCATGAATCTGCTTACCGGTGAATCGAAATACATAGATGTACTTGAAAGGAGTTTGTATAATGGCGCACTGTCGGGACTTAGCCAGACCGGCGATCGTTTCTTTTATGGAAATCCGCTCGCATCGAAAGGGCAGCATTTCCGCCGGGAATGGTTTGGAACCGCGTGTTGCCCTTCAAACATCGCACGCCTTGTATCCTCAGTGGGCGAATACATATATGGACAAACCAATAATGGGATCTGGATCAACCTTTTCATCAGCAGCAACACAAGTTTTGCAATAGATGATAAAACAAAAATGAACATCAGAATGATCACTGATTATCCCTGGAATGGCAAAGTGAAACTGATGATGGATCCAACACGGCCTGTTACAGAAGCGTTGCGGATAAGGATGCCGGGATGGATGCGTTCGGAAGCGGTGCCCGGAAATTTATACAGATTCATTGATTCAACCTCAACCAACGTTGATATCACCATTAATGGAAAAAGCGCCAATTATAGCTTTGACGACCGGGGTTACGCCATTTTAACACACAAATGGAAAAAGGGTGACGTGGTAGAATTTGAATTGCCCATGCCTGCGCGGCTGGTATCTTCAAGAAAAGAAGTAAAACAAAACATCAACAGACTCGCCATCCAGAGAGGGCCGCTTGTTTATTGTGTTGAGTCAACAGATAATGGGCAACAGGCCTGGAACATTTTGATGGAGGAGAACTCCATATTCAGCCCGCACAATTTCCAACTTGGCACCGAAGAAGTCATCGCATTAAAAGGCGAGCTACCTATTGTAACTGTCTCAGCCGATGGCAAAGCTGTTCAAACTGAAAGGCGGACAGTAACTGCCATTCCATATTATTCATGGGCTAATCGCGGACAGGCACAGATGCAGGTGTGGTTGCCAACAGTAATACAAGATATTAAACTCAACTACTGAATCAAAAGATGAAAGCAATTGTAATAGGAGGAGGGATCATCGGTTTAAGTTCGGCATTTTATTTAAAGCAATCGGGTTGGGAAGTAACGGTGCTGGATAAGGGAGATATGCTGAATAACTGCAGTTATGGTAATGCGGGATACATTTGTCCGAGCCATTTCATTCCTTTAGCCACACCCGGAATAGTAAAACAGGGATTCAAATGGATGATGAACCCCACAAGTCCGTTTTATATACAACCACGATTGAGCTGGCCCCTTATAGACTGGGGCATTAAATTCATGCGTGTTGCGAAGCAGGTAAATGTAAACGCGGCCGCCGTTCCACTTAGGGATATTGCACTGCTGAGCATGGATTGTTATAACGATTGGAAAACCATACCCGGGTTCGACTTCTACTATGAGAAAAAAGGCATTCTCGAATTATTCCAGACAGACGAGAAAGCGCATCATGCAGAAGAAACCGCAAAAAGGGCGGACGAACTTGGATTGGATGCTGTGATGATCTCTGGTGAAGAGGTGCAGGCGCTTGAACCACATACCCGCGTTATTTCTAAAGGCGCGCTATTTTTTAAATGCGATGCGCATTGCTATCCGAACGACCTGATGAAAGACCTGATAGCCTACCTTAAAAAAAATGGTGTTGAGCTGATAACCGGCGAAGAAGTGACAGGCTTTGAAAAAAATAATGGAAGAATATCAAAAGTTATTACTCCCAATAAAACTTATGAAGCAGACGCGGTAGTTCTTGCTACAGGTTCGTGGAGCCGTCCCATTGCTGCTATGCTTGGTGTGAATATTCCAATGGTAGCCGGACGTGGTTATTCAATAACAACAGACGATCAGCGGTTCCGCGTTAATTATCCTTCTGTTCTCATGGAAGGCAGGGTTGCTATTACGCCAATGAATGGCCGAACCCGGTTTGGTGGAACGATGGAGATCACATCCATGAATGTACCGGCGCGCATTGCACGTGTTAAAGGAATACTGGACGCGGTAAAAAGGTATTTTCCTGAATTCGAAATTCCATTGCCTCCGTTGGATCAGGTATGGTTTGGATACCGCCCCTGTTCCGCGGATGGATTGCCATACCTTGGTCGCTCAAGCCGCGTTAGCAACCTCATTCTGGCAACGGGTCATTCCATGCTGGGATTAAGCCTGGGACCGGGAACAGGAAAGCTGGTTGCAGAAATTGCGAATGAAAGTTCCCGCAGTATGAATATTGATCCATTTGATCCGAATCGCTTTATGAAAAATCAGAAACATGTCAGCTAATGTTAAAATTGATGAACTAACTGATAAGTATTCCTCCCGGCCTTATTTTTACGCTCGCTTATGAACTGTAAGTCTACTAATCTCCCTTTCAGGCAAACCGGATTCTTCTCCAGGGTCGTTCTTGATTATCTTGATCAGTCATCATCACTGCGCGGGTTTTACGAACACGATGTAAACATTGAAGGCATAAAGAAAGCGATTGAAAACAGAAAAGCATTTCCAACTGACAGGTCATTGCTTCAAACTGAACTATCACGCCAGTACAAGGACATACAATCAAGCGAACGCGTTAGTACAAATATTCAGAGACTGGGTGAAACAGATACTTTTACAGTTTGCACGGCACACCAGCCCGGCCTTTTTACAGGCAACCTTTATTTTGTTTATAAAATACTGCATGCGATAAGGCTGGCTGATTTTCTTTCAAAGCAACTGCCGCAATATCATTTTGTGCCCGTTTTTTATATGGGTTGTGAAGATGCCGACCTGGATGAACTGGGTCATGTTCATCTTGACGGCCAGAAACTGGTTTGGGATACCAAACAAACGGGAGCTGTAGGCAGGATGAATACCAGGGGCATCGATAAACTGATTCACCTGGTAGAAGGTCAGTTAGGCGTGCATCCATACGGTAAGGAACTTGCCGACCTCTTAAGGCGATCGTACCTGGAAAGTCCGAACATTCAGATCGCAACATTCAAACTTGTGAATGAACTGTTTGGTGATCGTGGCCTTGTTGTTCTTATTCCCGACAATGCTAACCTGAAAAGAGTGATGAAGCCTGTGTTTGAGGAAGACCTGACATCGCAGGTTCCATCAAATATAGTGAGCCAGTCGGTAGCTGCGCTTGATAAAGCTGGATTCAAAGTGCAGGCGCAACCAAGAGAGATCAATTTGTTTTACCTGAAAGACAACCTGCGTCAGCGCATCATACAAAATGGAACTGGTTACAAAGTGCACGATAGCCAGCTCAGATTTTCAACAGAGGAACTGCGCACAGCTCTGGAAAATGAACCGGATGTTTTCAGTCCGAATGTGATTCTGCGTGGCATATTTCAGGAAACAATTCTTCCCGACGTTGCATTTATCGGAGGGGGAGGAGAACTGGCATACTGGCTGGAATTAAAATCATTATTCGAAAACTATAACGTTCCGTTCCCGGTACTCATTCTTCGCAATTCTTTCCTGGTAATTGAAAAGAAATGGAAAGATAAAATGGAGAAGATGGGATTGACCGCTGAAGAAATTTTCAAACCCGAGCAGGAACTGACCTCGCTGCTTGTGAAAAAAGAATCGGCCAATCAGCTCAGCCTTGAACAGCATATACAATCCGCGCAAAAGTTTTACGGTGATCTGAAACAACTGTCAGGCAAAGTAGATGTTACACTGGCTGATCATGTTGGCGCACTGGAAGCAACGGCATTGAAGAAATTGCAAACGCTGGAGAAAAAATTGCTGAGGGCCGAAAAGAAAAATTTTGCAGATCACCTGAGACAGGTAAGTATAATCAGGCAGGCTTTATTTCCAAACGACAGCCTGCAGGAGCGTGTTGAGAATTTCATGCCTTATTATGCAAAATGGGGGAAGGAATTCTTCAATATCATCTATGATCATTCCGAACCATTGCAGGATGGATTTGTAGTCATCTCAACGGATTCGTCAGACTGACTTTAAACAGCGTGCTCGTGCCATTATCGTTATCCGCAACCAAATGCAGGATAAGCTCACTGCCCACAGACTCAACGGTTACCGATTCAATTTTTTCATTTACAAATTCAGCCTGCATTCCTGAAAGGTTCCATAAAACATCGGGCCTGATAGTGCCATCGTTCATCCTTTCAGAGAATGAAGTAATGTAACCCAGGTAGCTGTTGCCGATGCCACCATCATCTATTTCATTATCGGTATCCTCAATGCTTGCGGTAAATAACATCAGATCCAGTGTTTCAACGTATGCAAGTCCGGAAACTCCTTTGAACTGACCGTCCTCTGAAAGGTTAAAGTCAATCAGATGGGGCGATGAATTTTCCATATCGGTAACCAGACTAACAGGCACCACTACAAAATGATTATCCTGGCGTTTAAGATTCCCCCTGTTGCCAAAGACCAGCATATTTTTTACGGCGGCCAACCCTTCGAAGTTTACCGGTTTCATTCCCATCGATCTTAATCTGGCTACAAAAGGCTGTGTTGTGATTTTCTCGTAGGTATGCAGACTGTCGAGCGGGAAAAGCATCACATATTCGCGTTCCGGTCTGCTTGCGGAACCCGCCACCATCAGGTGTTCCCTGTTTTTGTATTGAATAATGGTTGAAGCTTCGAGATCGGTTTTGATCTTTTTCGGGATGCGAAGGCTTTCACCAGGGAAGAGGTCCACCGTATCCTCAAGCCTGTAATTTTTATCAAGGATC
>DASWTK010000153.1:0-3851 GCA_036402175.1 Chitinophagaceae bacterium
AACCGCGGCAAATCCTTGCCGCGGTTTTTTTGTTTAAGCAATCAATGCCTGATCGTCACCCGGGTGCCAACCGGACAATAATTATATAATTCGTAAACGTGTTCAAGTTTCATAGAGATACAGCCCTGGGTCCAGTTCTGGAAATTATCAACGGCCATTTCGTCCCTGGGCCAGGTTCCGTGAATACCAATTCCCCCGCCGATCCTGGCTGATTTGGGAATGGCACCCTGGTTTTTACGGCGGTTGAATTTATCCCAGCTTTCTTTGTTGGGATAATCGATGAGCAGGATCTTTCCCCATTTCTCGTGCGGGCGTTTTGAAACGATCTTAAAACTTCCTTCAGGCGTCAGGCGGTCACCTTCCATTTTTTTGTCTTCCAGCGACCTGCTGCCGAACACAACAGGATAGGTTGCATACCAACCTTCCGAATCATAAACATTCAGTTCGTAATTCGATTTGTCGATAAGAATGGAAATAACCCCGTTAGGCGAATCGTTGAAAAAGCTTCTACGTACAGACCTTGACCTGTGATCTGTGAATGAGAAAAGCGCAATAGCCAGCGTGGCGAGCAGTAAAGTGGTGCGGCTGTTCATGTGAATTTTTTTTGAAAGTTTTACAATCACGAGCTTAGCTGTTTCAGCACAACCGGCGTGTGCTTTGCACCAGCTTGAACAAGAACCTACAGTTAAACCTCGCAAGTGTAAAAAGTGATCATGGGTTGGGTGGGGGCTACGCACTACTTAAAACGAATTCTGAAAATTATTATTTTTCAGTTTAGTGGTCTTAACGATTTTTTCAATCGCTGTTAATGAAAGCAAAATAACAAAGGCTGCCAAAATAGCCAAGCGACTATAATCAGAAAATTTATTCACATTGGTAATAAAAAATTATGGGTTAAGGATCAATGGTTCGGGAAAATTTTCATTGATCGTTAACCCATAATTGGAAAACGTTTTTTTACCAGTTGCTGAATCGTATTCCTACGTTGTAAGGAGTCATTTCCAGCGATTTTTCGAACATGCTTTGAGTAGCATAAGAACCATAAAGCTTCACCGGTCCTAATTGCAGTTCACCTATGTAAGAGATCTTCCAGCGGCGAAGGTCAAAATCATCATGCTCTTTGAATTTTCCACCAGGTCCGCCTTTGAATTTCTGGCGGGCAGAGTAGAGGTATCCGGCACTTGCACCAACGCTCAGTCCGAATCCCTGTTCGCGGCGTGGCGTGAAATTGAAGTTTACCATGAACGGAACCGTAATGTAATCCGCGGCAAGTTTGTTCTTTTTATAAGTGCTGTCGGGATGCTCCATCAGGATCACTTTCGTAGGGTTCTTGAGGAAGCGTATGTCATCGCTGAAGCGGTAGTTGTTCAGTTCAAGTCCCAGTCCGTATTTCAGGTTCACAACGTGCTTTACAACATTCAGTCGCTGCATAAAGAACCAGATGTTCACGTTCACCGATTTTCCTGTGCGGAGGTCGAACTGGTCTTCACCTATTTTCTGGTCAACAAATCCTTGCGACTGTGCCATTGCATAATTTGTTTCATCTCTGAAATTAGCAAAGCCAAGATCAAATATTGCCCAGTTGGTGCTTATGTTGGATGACCTGTAGTTGCTTTTTCTGCGGTTGATGCGAACCTCACCATCAGAATCGCCAGAATTACCTTTTTTAATGATGATCATGTTTCCCACCTTAATGGTGTCGCCTTCTTTTTTAATAACGGTTGTATCGGTTTGGGCAAATCCGCTAAGGGCTACACATATCCCGGCCATGAGTATAAATATCCTCTTCATAAAAACTGTTTTTTTTAAATTGATTATTTTAATGCGATCTCAAAGCCTCCTATGAGTAATCCTTTTTCTTCTACCGCAGGGAGGTTTGTGGTTTTTTCAAATACCCGGGTCACTTTTCGGAATAACCCACGCAGCTTTCTGTTCGCAGTTGTATTGGCAAAGTATACTTCGTCTTTTGGTTCCATTTGAATGGGTGTTCCGGTATTGACAACTGTTCTTACAACGGGATCGCCGATTGCTTTAACAGCGGATGTCAGGTTAGCGGTTTCCAAACTGGTATTGAATGTATTGGCAGAAGCATTGTCGTCAGGTCTTGCTACATCCACTTTTGCCAGCACTCTTTCTTCATTCACCGCATCATCTTTCTTTGGAACATCATTTACGGCCAGTTGCCTGTTATTAACGGATGGTTCCTGGTAATCGCGAACTGTTTTCTTTTCAGAACGGTTGGTTCTTTCTGTTACTGCCAGTTGCTGGCCAGGTTCTTTTTCTTGTGTTTGCGCCGGCTCGGTTTTTACTTTTTCTGCATTATCTGTTTTGTTCTCTGCCAACTCATTTCCTTCCTGTTTGTCTGTTGTATTTTTCTGCTGTTGTTCCTGCTTGTTTTGCTGAGTGTTATTTTTAGCAACAACACCTGGTTCATTATTTCCTGTGTTGGATATCCAGAAGATCCCAAGTGCGATCAATAACATTGCCGCTACCGCAACCACTCTCCACATCCTGATAACAACCGGCTTTCTTTCGTCGGAGGATTGTTTATAGAGTGACGATTTATCACCGAAAACAATAGCTTCATCCGGTTCGGCCTTTGCCTGTAAAAAGAGATTCAATTCCAGCTGCAGTGCAGGATTTTCTGATGCAAATTCTTCCACTTCTCTTCTTGAATGGGCATCCAACTCATTATCGGCGTATAGAATAAAGAACTCTTCGTAATTCGCTTCACTGATAAAACTTCCTGAAGCCTCGGGTTTCAGCAAAATTGATTTACCATCAAACTGAACCTGGGTATCGGGCCTGAGCTTCGACTGCTTCAGCATCACCAGTTCTTCTTCCAGATCGGGATTGGCCTGAACAAATTGTTCCACCTCCATCCGTTCTGCTTTGGTGAGCTCATTGTCAACATACAGCAGGAAAAACTCTTCGTAATTATATCTGTTGATGTTCATGTCAGATCACGTTTTCCGGACTTACCAAAAAATTTTTTAATTGAATCCTCGCGCGGTGCAGGTAAACTTTTACCTGGCTTTCACTCAACCCGGTGATTTGTCCTATCTCCTCGTATGAGTATCCCTCATAGTCTTTCAGCATCACCAGCGAACGTTGCGTGTCGTTCAGTCGTTTCAGCGCTTCATCAATGATCTTCTTTGCGTTGTTCACCGGCCGGTCGGTTATCCGCGTTTCCTCTCTGAACTCTTCTTTCAGGTATATCCTTTTCGATTTCCGCAGGTGGTCGATCATCTGATGATATGCCACCGTGAACAAATAGGATTTACTCTTTTCATAATCTACCTCCAGCCTGTTGCGCCACATCTTCTCAAATGCCGTTTGCACCACATCACGGGCATCCTCTTCATGCCGGAGGTTTTTCAGGATAAACCGGTACACATTATCAGCGTACTCGGAAACACATCGGTTATATTCTTTGTCGGTCATAAGCAGCGAAGCCAGTTTAAAGTTATCTCAAATACTGCTGTTTTATAGTTATACGAACAGGGGGAACAATATGTTACAGCCGGGTTTAGATTTTTTTCCGGATCGTCATATTACAAAAAAACCCCGCGAAAGCGGGGCTGATATATTTAAAAGGTAAATTATCTTCCTAAGAGGTTTCTTGTAAGCGATTCGAGGAGAAACTCGCTCTGGGTCTCAGATTCGGGGCATTCAACCTTCTCCTGCAGGCATTCATCCTGGCTGGCGAGAGGCGTGTTGGTACGCGCCGCAGCCACTACAAAAACAGCAAGGGTGATTACCACTGCTATCAGGAATGTCTGTATGATTGATTGCTTTTTCATTAAACGTGTACAAACCTATGACGAAGTTATGAGATAAATGTTACAGGA
>DASWTK010000154.1:0-10916 GCA_036402175.1 Chitinophagaceae bacterium
CCGGCAATGATTGCTAAACTCTCAGACCTGATGCGATACTTTATCGACGATTCGCCGAAGGATAAAGTTCCACTGACGACCGAACTTGAATTTGTTAATAATTATCTTGAGCTGGAACAGATACGCATGCTGCATCCGTTACGGGTAAATATCAATATTGAGGGTAATATTTCAGATGTAAAAGTTGCGCCTATGTTATTAATGCCGTTCATCGAAAATGTATTCAAGCATGGTATTGATAAAACCGAAAAGACCAACTTCCTGCAGGCTGATATCAACATTCAGGACGGAAAACTGATGTATAAAGTCGTAAATTCCCTTCATAACGGGAATGGAGCTGCCATTTCAAAGGGATTTGGCCTCGTGAATCTAAGAAAGCGACTTGAATTGATTTATCCTGGCCAGTTTCAGCTTGACACAAAGCAACAGGATCATCGCTTTATTGCCGAACTACAAATACCTGTTTAATGCAGATACGATGCCTGATAGTGGATGATGAACCCCTTGCAGTGAACCTCATTGAACAGTACGTTACGCAGGTGCCTTTCCTGGAAATGACGGGCAAGTGTTATAACGCAATGGAAGCCCTGGCTTTTCTGCACCAGCAGGATATAGATCTTGTATTCCTGGACATTAATATGCCTAAGCTGACCGGACTTGAAATTGCAGGAGCTTTGTCAAAGCAAATGATCATATTCACGACAGCGTATTCGCAACACGCGGTTGAAAGCTATGAAAAGGATGCGGTTGATTACCTGCTTAAGCCAATTACATTCGACCGTTTTGTAAAAGCAGTTAACAAGGCTTACAATATATTCAGGAGGGAAAAGGAAGAAATTACACAACCGCAGCAAAAGGAGGAACCTGTATTTTATATTAAGTCAGGCAAATCCATTGTCAAGATCAATATGGATTCGGTTCTATACATCGAAGGGCTGAAAGATTACGTGTCGTTTTGCACTGCAGATAACAAACATGTAGTGTACAAGCGTATGAAAGAGCTTGAGGACGTATTGCCCGGAAATTTTTCAAGGATACACAATTCATTTATCGTGAACAGGGATCATATTGATAAAATTGAGCAAAACCATGTGTATGTGAATGGCAGTCCGATACCGGTAAGTGATAAGTACAGAGAAGGCTTTTTAAGAGTGGTCGGGGGAAGGATGTTATAAAAAGGCGCAGACTTTTGAAATAGTTGAATACCTGCTCATCGGGGAAACCATGGATATCTGATATAAGGCTGATCCTTATCATTGCAAATGTTTGGCGAATTTACGGGTTACGTCCAGAGCAACTTCCCGCAATTCCTGATTTCCTTTAGTCATTTTTCTTAATATCTCTCTGCATTCTTTCACGTAACGTTCAGCAAAATCAGGATCCTCGTTTATGATTTCCGGCACATTGTCTATGATGTCGGCGTATTTGATGGTATGCGCTTCTGCATTTGTTTTTTCAAGCCGTTCAATTTCCTTTGATTTTCTTTTCCGGCGGTTCCATTGCGGAAAACCTTTTTTAGTATAAACATCGGTAAGATCTTCTACCAGTTTAACTGTTTTAGCGGCCTGCGGGGGATCTAAAACTGTAAGCAGAAAGGCGTACATTTCTTCAATGGTTGTTTCGGTATCTTCCAGAACATCGTGCAACAGTGCGGCAGCTAGCACCGATATGTCGTCATTGTATTTCCGGACGATATTCATCACCCGTTCCGGATGAACAATATAACGATCGGCGCTATACCTGCGCTTCTGCTCATTGTGCGCTTTGTCTGCAAATTCTTTTATTTGCTGAAGAACCGCTTCCATATTGTAATATGTACAAAGATTAAGCCGTCTGATTGGCTTCAGCAATGAATTGGCAAAAAAAGACAGGCACCGGATTACCCGATGCCCGCTATCCCTCATTGTATCCAAAAACTTTTCAACTATTGTTCAACCGGCTCAGCTTCCTGATTTGTACGCTGGCTGTCGTCAGTCTGGTCATTCATCCTTCTCATCAATGAATCTGAACCTGTACCATTATTGATTCCTTCTTTTGTCCTGTTCTCAGTCTCTGGTTGCTCAGGCTCGCTATTTTCTTTTTTCTGCTCTTCTTTTTTCGGTTCTGCTTTCTGTTCTGCCGGTAATTGCTCACCTGTAGTTGTTTGCACTTCCGTTGTGGTATCTGTTACAGCCTGCTCTTCAGTAACCAGGTTTGTATTAGCAGATTGTTGATCAGTTTCTGTACGGTATGGAGTCATCACAGTACTTCCATCTTCATTCATCCACTCTGTTCTTGTTTGTCCGTTCTCAATCACCGTTACATTATAAACATCCTGACCAGCCGTACCTTTAGCGCGGGCAATAGAGTACACATTGATTCCATAAATATCCAGAGCCTTGCTTACTGCTTCCTGTGGAACAAATGTTTTCAGGATAGGACTTGCCTGCCTGGTAAAGCTCTTACCGTCTTCACGATAAATTCCTTCCATCAGTTGTCCATTCTCCATGTAACGGACACGATACCAGTCACCGGATTGATGCCAGCTTACTTTACCGGCCGCGGGATATGCGGCAGTAAAAGTTGTTTGGACAGAGGCGGGCACTGTAACGCTGTACGAAGCATTACCTGATGCAGTAGCGACTGTTCCGCTGTTGCCATTCATGGTATTCTGATTGGCACTGTTTGCCGGAGTTCCGGTTGGATTGCGATTCTCATCCATGGTATTTTGCCCGTTCACATTTTTTGCGGGATCTGCCTGAATACCATTTATGGTATCGTTCCTGAGCTCACTATTGTTCAGACTGTTATTCTGATTATTCAGCGTGTTAGGCTGAGTGGTGCTATTGGTAGTTGTAGGAGTCTTATTCAGATTTGGATCACTGACGGGCCTGGTTTGTTGCGCCATCAGCATACAGGTACTTCCAATACATAAAAACGAAAGAATGGTCTTTTTCATACGCTACGATTTTTTATTGTTAACAATCAAAGACCCATCTTATATACAAGGATAGTGCCCATTGACTTTATTGCTGCCCTCAGGCAGTAAAAAAATCAAATACAGAAGAAGAGTCCGATTAAAGTTGCGGTTAAAATTGCTCAGAAAAGGGAATAACAGGGTTGTTATGGTTTATTCTTCGCTCAGCTCCTCGAAGAGCCCGGTTTCTTTGTTTTTACGGACATTCGTAGCATCGAAACAACGCCCGTTCATTACAACAAAAACGCCCGTAGGAAGTGTTTGAACGAAGGCCAATGCGCTGCCGAGGTTGAACAATCCATCTGAACTGCCGAATTTATAGGGGATCATGGCTCCGGTCAGGACAATTGTTTTATCGTGGATCTTTTTTGCCAGAACTCTTGCAGTTTCCGCCATTGTATCTGTGCCATGAGTAATGATGATCCTGTGTTCTTTCGCATCGATACAGTGTTCTGCGATCAATTCCCTGTCAAGTTCCGTCATTTCCAGGCTATCGATCATCATCAGGGTCCGTACGTCTACCGGAACCTGGTTTCTTCCCAGCCGAAGCATTTCGGGGAGGTGGGAATCCTGAAAATACAATTCACCGGTTATCTCATTGTATTCCTTATCGAAAGTGCCGCCTGTAACAAAGATGCGAATGGTCATGTAAAAATGAATGAGGGGTAAAAATAAAATAAAAAGGCGGTTTGTATTTTATTTATAAACTTCATCGTTGCCCTGGTATTCAAACCAGTTGAACCTTGCCGTGAGGTCGCTTTTCTTTCCCAGCGAAGCAGCATACAGCCCGAAGACGCAGCCAACAAATCCTCCTGCCATTGCGGTGCTGAGAAAAGCCGCGTCCAGACCGGATTTTAAAAGCTTCCAGTGATCATTTCCTGTAGAATAATAGAATGAATATGATTCACGTTCAGCTGCGATCTTCAGACGAATCTGGTCATCGCCCGTAGGTAGTTGCAGCCCGGTAATGAATTCCATTTCTGCGGTTTCAGTGCTTTTGTAAAGCTGAATAACAGGCTTTTTATCCTGTATGGATTTGCACAAAAAATAAAAGTGATGCTCGTTCTGAAAGATCACCAGTCCTGCTTTTTCATTTTCCGCAGTGGCGGAGAATAATAAAGCTGTTGCTGCCGCGGCCCGAAGGTGCTGCTGCCGGCGACCAATAAACGAAGGGTTTCCTGTTTCTGAACAGGTCTCCGGCCGGACCTTTATTGAAATTCCACCTCGTCTATCCAGGTTGTGCCATTTTTCTAAGGGATTTCTGAGGAACATCCATCGCTCATCAAGAATACTTTCATCGAAATTATCCCTGTATGTAAAATTTCCACTGTTAAGGTTTGAATCGTGCAGGACAGCAGAACCGGGAGCGGGGTAGTGGAATAAAACTGTTTCAGATCTTGGATTTAAGACCGGCCAGCCTTCCTTCCATTCAACTGGTACCATAAAAGTTTCACGGCCGGTGTTGTATTGTTCATCCCTGTATGGCCTGCATCCAAGGAATACCGCATACCACTCACCGTTAGGAGTCTCAACCAGGTCGGCATGGCCTGTTGACGATACGGGATCTTTCCTTCTTTTATCCAGGTGACGTTGGGTAAGTAGTGGATTGCCGGAAAACGGTTCATATGGTCCATCCAGCGAACGGCTTTTGAAGATCACAACAGAATGCTGGTCGTAAGTGCCGCCTTCCGCGCAGAGCAGATAATACCATCCGTCTTTTTTATAAATGTGAGGTCCTTCAATCCAGACCGGTTTTTTTGAGAGGTCAGTGCCACCGTTAATCAGCAGTTTCTCCTCACCGGTTACTTTTAATAGAACAGGGTCGAATGAATACATCCTGATAGTGCGGTGCCCATCGTACAAAGGTTTGTTATCCGGAGGAATGCTGTTAAACACAATTCGCGCGGCGCCTTCTTCAATATAAAGGGAAGGATCAATACCATCAATTTGTGGCAACCAGACGGGATCGCTCCAGGGACCTGCAGGATCTTTCGCAGTGATTACAAAATTTCCGCCTTTATCAACCAGGGTACAGGTAATATAAAAGGTTCCATTGAAGTATGTGATCGCGGGTGCAAAAAGTCCTCTTGATACTCCGGCTCCCATAAGATCAAGCTGCCCGTTCCTGTTCATGGTGTGACCGAGCAAGCGCCAGTTTACAAGGTCTTTGCTATGATAAATCGGAAGGCCGGGGAAATACGCGAATGTTGAATTGACGAGATAATAATCATCATTTACCCTGCATATGCTGGGATCTGGATGAAATCCAGATAGAATAGGATTGATATAATAATTCTTGTTCTGCGATGCGGCCACCATGAATGTAAATATCAACAATGTAATCGTAAATAATCGTGCCCGCAATCTCATTATTACTTCCTTAATTTAATCCGTAATACCTGCATGTCATTGGTTACATACAAATATTTTTCATCAGTTGATAAGGCTACATTGGATGCTGATTCATCCAGTTTTATCTTCCCCAGAAGTTTTGCCTGACTGTTAAAGATCCAGATCCCACCAGGTCCGGTAGCATAAACAATCCCTTTACTGTCTGTTTTTAGTCCATCAGGCAAACCTTTCAAACCGTTTCGTTCATTGGCCGTACTGTAAAAAATCTTTCCATTTGTCAGCGAATCGCCATTCACATCATAAATGTACCAGTTTGGTTTAGCGGGATCGGAGCAGGCGATGATCAGTTGTTTTTCACCGGGTAACAATGTTATGCCATTGGGACGGGAAATACTATCTACCATCAACAAAACTTCACCTGTTGTTTTAATTTTGAATACACCATTGTATGGAATTTCTTTTTTACTATCATCATCACCTTGTGATTCCAAACCATAAGGAGGGTCGGTAAAGAATAATTCACCCTGACGATTGTAAACGGCGTCATTCGGACTATTAAATCTTTTTCCCTGAAACTTTGACGCAAGCGGAATAAAACTTGCTTTCGGATGAGTGATCGCCGCATTCATTCTTGCAACCTGCCGGTTACCGTGCTGACATAAAACAAGGTTTCCATTTGGATCCAATAGTAAACCATTGCTTCCGGTTTCGCCAGCTCGTTTCACCGTATCGGTATAGCCGGATGGTGTGAGGTAAACCTGCTTTCCACTATCGGTTGTCCATTTGTAAACCGTATTGGTGGGCACATCGGAGATCAGCAGCATGTTTTCCTGATCAATCCATAAGGGTCCTTCACTCCATTCAAAACCATCCGCAATTATTTCAATGGCAGCATTCTTGTCAATGATAGAATCCAATGCTTCATCCATCTTTTCAATGCTGCCCGTTGTTTTAAAAGTTGTTGTTTGATCAGGCTCATTTAACTTAACACTATTGTTGCAGGCGGCAAACGATAATGCATAAGCGATAAAAAGTCGTTTCATTTTTATCAATTGTTTAAAATGTGCTGTTGCGCGATGAAATATTTTTATGAAACTACATGTTCTATCGACAATTATGTCAGAATCTGAATGGCGATGCGGGCAATCCTTCTTTGTTATACAGGTTAGGGTTAACGGGATTGTCGGCCCAGGCATACCGCAGATACATGGGCTTTGATATCGAATCGTGCCATACAATTACTTTGTCGCCTTCGATCTTTGCCTTTGCCCACACAAATTTCTTGTCTTCGCCTGCAATTGCGAACTCGCTCAACTCATCGCCGTCAATTGTGATCAATCCCCCACCTGTATGATCAAACGAAAGTATTAACCTGTTTCCTTCTGCGATTGACGACTTGTACAATGGTCCTGAATAAACAATATTTTCGTCATAAGCTATTTTTTGTGCCGCAAGCGCCAGTCGTTCTCCAACGTCTTTTTTATTATCAGGGTGTACGTCATTCCATTCGCCGAGATCAATAGCTACAGCCATCGCAGTATTAGGAACGCTTAATGTTTTTAGTTGAGATTCTCTCAATGTTGCCCATTGGCTTTCGGATGGGAGGTAATTATATTCCATAAAACCAGGCAGCTGAACAAAAATAAATGGAACTGATGGCTGCTTCCATTTTTTTCTCCAATCAGCTATCAGTGCCGGGAGCAATTTTGCATATTCTTCCGGCCTTCCCGCATTGCTTTCACCCTGATACCAAAGTATGCCTTTGATAGTGTAGCTGGTAGCTGCCGCAGCCATTGCGTTATACAGGGCTGTTGGTTGATTCTGGGCAACCAGGTTATTTCCGGGCCCTTGCTGATCGTTGCGCGGAATATAAACTTCTCCAACCTTATACTCCCAGGTGCCTTTCAAATCAATGGTATCGTTCCCAACAAACAGGCAATAAGGTTTATCCGGAACAAACCCTCCTTTGCCGGCGTTGTTGGTTACCCTGATAACGAATGTGTTTTTGCCGGGTTTTAGCAGATCCGCAGGCACATTATATCGCCTTTGCGGATACAGGTAAGTTGTATGGCCAACCTGTTTGCCATTAATATATAAAATATCGGCGTCCACAATTCTTCCTAAAAAAACCTTCGCGGGCTTTCCTGTCATTGAAGCGGGAATGTTTACTTCCCTGCGATACCAGACAACTCCATTGAGGTCTTTAATTCCCTGGTCTTCCCAATAGCCGGGAATATTTATAGTAAACCATCTTTTGGGGACATATGTTTCCTCAAACCATTTTGGATTTTCTGATAATCCTTTATCCCGCGATTGACTCATGCTGTTCCAGTTTCCGGAGGAAACATTTCTGTTCATTGCATTTATGTATGCCGTGTCTTTATTTTTTTGTATGGTGGCCTGGATTGCAGAAAACGCTTTCAATCCTTCTTCGCTGGCCCAGGCTTCAATAGGTGACCCCCCAACACTTGCATTGATGATGCCAATAGGTACGTGATATCTTTCATGGATCTTTTTTGCAAAGAAATAGGCGACGGCCGAAAAAGGTCTTACATCATTGCCAACTGCAGGTTTCCATGAACCGGCTGACAGATCGAACCGGGGGCCTTCCAGGCTCGTGGCAGATGGAATAAGGAACTGTCTTATTTGCGGATAATTCGCATTCGCGATTTCGTGAGCGTATGTTATATCGTGAATGTTCAATTGGTGTACCATGTTCGATTGCCCGGAGCAAAACCAAACATCGCCGATTAATATTTCTTTCAGTACAATTTTGTTCTTTCCGTTAATTTCCATAGTGTAGGGCCCACCCGCTTTCATAGGATCCAACTGCACAGACCACGTCCCTTCGGGCCCGGTTACAGTATTGTATTTCTTCCCATTGAATCTGATACTGATCTTTTCTCCTGCTGACGCCCATCCCCAGATATTTGTTTTCGCGTCTCGCTGCAATACCATGCTGTCTGTTACCAATCGCGGTAGTTTTACCTGGGCGAAAATGCAAATGGATATCCAGAGTAAGACAGTTGTAATTGATGCACGTAAACAGATTCCCATCGGTTAATTGGTTTATTCTACGAAACCATCGGCATGTTTATTTTATACTTTATTTTCATCGTTAGCTACTCTCATTTTAATTCCAACACAACTACACTGGTTGCCGGAAGCTTCAGTACAAGGTTATTATTTGAAAGCTTCGCTCCTTCATACGTAACCGGTTTTATCTTTTCCGGCTTGTCAAAACTGTTATAATCCTGCATGCGATCAGCTTTCAGAATTCTACCCGAAACTGATTTGAAAGAAGCTCCAGGAATTGAAACAGCAATTGTATGCTCCTTACCAGGATCAATGTTTACAATTGATATGTGAGTACGGCCGCTTTTGTCTTTTGAAGCGGAAGCATTTATTGCTTTCAGTTTTTTATTTCCTGAAACATAGTCT
Organism: Chitinophagaceae bacterium; assembly: GCA_036402175.1. GTDB lineage: Bacteria > Bacteroidota > Bacteroidia > Chitinophagales > Chitinophagaceae > DASPKM01. Next base: position 8,750 of record DASWTK010000154.1, read on the forward strand.
GCACTGTTAACTGTCAATGGCAACATCAGCGCATCGTGATGAACGTTATACATTTCCATTACATGATAGGTGGGGGTGAGGATCATTTTTTCCTCCTCTGTCAGAATCACGGCCTGCAGTACATTGATGATCTGGGCAAGATTGGCCATTTTAACCCGGTCTGCGTGGTTATTAAAAATATTCAGGGTACTGCCGGCGATCATTGCATCGCGCATGGTATTCTGCTGAAAGAGAAACGCTGGATTGGTGCCCGGTTCTACATCATACCAACCACCCCACTCATCAACGGCCAATGCTTTTTTCTTTTGCGGATCATATTTGTCCATGATCGCGCTATGTTTTGTCACCAGCTCTTCCATCAATAGCGCCTTTTCCATGGTGGCGAAATATTCCTGTTCTGTGAAATTCGTAGAGGGCCCTTTTTTACCCCAATTGATCACACTGTAATGGTGAAGTCCCAATGCATCAAACATTCCCGCGGGCAATTCTTTCATCAGCACTTCGGTCCAATGATAGTCGTCGTCCGACGCACCGCTGGCTATCCTGTATAAGCGGTCGCTATTATTCCAGTTGGTCATGAATGTTGCATACTGACGGTATATGTTCGCATAGTATTCCACTTTCATATTACCGCCACAACCCCATGCCTCATTTCCTAATCCCCAATAAACTACTTTCCATGGTGTTTTTCTGCCATTTTCCTGACGCAGATCCGTCATGGGACTGCTACCATTGGGATGCGTTGTATATTTTATCCAGTCACTTAACTCCTGCGGAGAACCACTGCCAACATTGCCACTCAGGTATGCATCCGCACCCAGCTCTTCACAAAGGTTCAGGAATTCGTTGGTGCCAAAGCTGTTGTCTTCCTTCACATTGCCCCACCACACATTCAGCATAGACGGGCGTTTATCTTTTGGGCCAATGCCGTCTTTCCAGTGATAGGTGTCTGCAAAGCATCCACCCGGCCACCTGAGAACAGGCACTTTCATTTTTTTCAACGCGGCGATCACATCAAGTCTCACGCCATCCTTATGAGGAATGGTTTTATTACTGTCACCAACATACAGACCACCATATATGCACCTGCCAAGATGTTCTGCAAAATGTCCGTAAATGTTTTTATTGATGGTGTCTCTCGCTTTGGTAACATCAATAGAAATGCTGTTTTGCGCTTTTGGCAACAGCGCAATCGCTGAAAGCACCGGAACAAGTAGGATTTTTCTGATCATAGTATGATTATGTCTTTACTTAAAATATTAGATGTGGTTTTATTCTTTATCCGGGGCTGGCTTCCACCTACGCTGATGATCAATTTTCCCTTAGGTTGAAACATTTTGCCATCGGTTTCGCGTACCAGCGATAATTCTTCGGGTGTCAGAGTGAAAGTAACAGGTTTACTTTCTCCAGCTTTCAGTGTAATTCGTTTGAAGCCCTTCAAAGCCAATAATGGCGATTTACCTTTGTTGTATGTATGGGAAATGTATAACTGCACCACTTCCTCGCCAGCCAATGTCCCGATATTTTTAACATTTACCGATACATTGACCGATTTATTCACGCTTACCGTTTTTGGAAGTTGCAGGTTGGAGTAAACAAAGGTGGTATAACTTAAGCCAAAGCCAAATGGGTACAAAGTCTCACCCTTAAAATATCTGTACGTTCTCCCGTCCATTGAGTAGTCACTGAAACCGGGAATATCGTCGTCGCTTTTGTAAAATGTGATGGGCAGTCGACCTGCAGGATTATAATCACCGAACAGAACATCGGCAACGGCTGTGCCGGCGCTTTGCCCGCCATACCAGGCATTGAGTATCGCTGGAATATTTTCACTTTCCCAGGGCGTGGCGATAGCGCTGCCCGTCATCATTACAAATATCACCGGCTTACCAGTGGCATTCAGAGCCTTCAACAATTCCGTTTGCACTGCCGGGAGTAAAATACTTGTTCTGTCACCTCCGTTGAAACCGGGTGCATTTACCGGCATTTCCTCGCCTTCAAGCTGAGGTGAAATTCCTCCAGCTAAAATGATTGCATCGGCATCACGTAACCTGCCGGCAAGAGCGGCAAAATCGGTACGACCAAATTTCCCTGTTCGTAATGCCACACTTGCATCGTCATCGCCCTGCCAGTATTCCAACACGATCTTATAGGCTGAATCTTTTTT
>DASWTK010000155.1:0-11195 GCA_036402175.1 Chitinophagaceae bacterium
CTTTTGAACAGCGGATGCTTTGACATCAATCAATTGTCCGCAATGCAAAATGGTCCGTTGAGCAAAAAGCAGATTCGCTATCAGGCAGCAAATGATTGTAATGGTGAGACGCATGGAGATTTTTTTTTATTGGGAGTTCATGAAAAATTCAAAATTCAAAATGTAAAAGTTAAAAATATGGGTTTCTGGAAGCTACTTTATTTTTTTGTTTGTAAAATAAGAAGAGGTTGTCCGGAGACAACCTCTTCTTATGAATTGAGTGACCTTAGTAGTTAATCGATGTTGGGCTGTGGCGTGTAACGCAGATAAGGCTTTACTACCTTCACTCCTTTCGGGAATTTCTTGATAGCATCTTCGGTAGATACAGCGGTTACAACTATCACGTCTTCTCCGCTTTCCCAGTTGGCTGGTGTAGCCACGCTATGATTTGCGGTCAGCTGCAATGAATCGATCACACGCAGTACTTCATGGAAATTGCGTCCTGTGGAAGCGGGATAAGTGATCATCAGCTTCACCTTTTTATCCGGACCGATCACAAAGAGTGAACGAACGGTAGCGGTTTCAGATGCATTCGGATGGATCATACCATACAGGTTGGCAACTTTTTTGTCCTCATCGGCTATTATCGGAAAATCAACTGCGCAATGCTGTGTTTCATTGATGTCGTTGATCCAGCCCATATGTTTGTCAAGCGGGTCAACGCTCAGCGCTAGAACCTTTACGTTTCGCTTTGCAAACTCCTCCTTCAATAAAGCCGTTCTTCCCAGTTCGGTAGTACACACAGGAGTATAATCTGCAGGGTGGGAAAACAAGATACCCCAGCTATTGCCCAGGTATTCATAAAAATCAATTTCGCCGGCAGAAGTTTGTGCCCTGAAATTTGGCGCGGTGTCTCCTAATCTTAAACTCATATAAAAATATTTAAAGGTTGGATGCCGAAGTTAACAATTGAAGTTCTACATGATTTGTGAAAATGGGAAAAATTCACTTCCCGGTAGCCTTGGTGATCGACGACCGCCCGAAACGGTTCTTCACTTCATCGATGGCCTTATACAGCTCGTTTTTCCTTTCAGCATTGTTAAAAAGGTTGGTCTGGACGGCCTCGCTCGTGAGTTCACTCAGGCGAACGCCGAGAAGCCGCACCGGCTGGCCCTTTTTCCAGAGTTTGTGAAAAAGGTCCCTGGCCTGCAGTATCAGCTCATCATCGTAAAATGTATATGGAATGCTGGTCTGGCGCGAAGTTGTTTCAAAATCGCCGTACCGGATCTTGACCGCGATACACCCTGCCATCTTGTTTTCCTGCCGTAGCTCAAACGCGACTTTTTCAGTTTGCTGCACCAGTTCAATTAGTAACTGTTCCGCGTCACCGATATTTTCATCGAACGTATTCTCGGTTGAAATGGATTTCGCCTCGTAGTAGGGGGTGACTTCGCTGTTGTGAATGCCGTTCGCCTTGTTCCAAAGTTCTACTCCATATTTTCCGAACTTTTTTTCAAGGAAGTCGGGCGATTGCCTGCTTAAATCATCGATGGTAAAGATACCGAGGTCCTTCATCAATGCGTATGTGTGTTCGCCAACGCCTGGAATTTTATTCACTTTAAGCGGAGCAAGGAAAGCTTTCTCCATTCCTGCCGGCACCTGAAGGTAACTGTTAGGTTTAGCTTCGTTTGTTGCGATTTTCGCGACCAGCTTATTGGATGCAAGTCCGAACGAAATTGGCAGTTTCGTCTTCTCCATGATCTCATCTCTTAGCTCGATGGTCCATTTGAACGGATCGAAATATTTACCCATACCCGAAAGATCCAGGTAGAATTCATCAATCGACGCCTTTTCAAACAATGGAGCCTTTGCCGCAATGATCTCGGTAACGATGCGGGAATACTTACTGTATTCACCTCTTGTGCCGCTAACCACGGTGGCATGAGGGCAAAGTCGCATGGCTGTCTTCATGGGCATGGCCGATTGGATTCCATATTCCCGGGCCTCATAACTGCAGGCGGCAACAACCCCTCTTTCATTATGTCCGCCAACGATAAGGGGTTTCCCTTTCAAAGAAGGATCGTTAAGGCATTCTACCGACACGAAGAAAGCATCAAGGTCAAAATGGGCTATGATCCGCTCCTGGTTCATTCAAAAAGCAAGTTATTGATTTTATCCCTGCTGCATTTCAGTACTCTTATCGGCTGTTAAAAAATCGTCGTTTACCGCTTTATTAGTTTATTTGCAACTGTGAGAAAACACCAAAAACATTCCGCGGATGTCTGACCTGGAAAACCTTAAAAAAGTGGTGGATGCTGTACATCCGCTGAAAGAGGAAGAGTGGAATGATTTTTCATCCATCTGGCAACCGGTTCAATTCAAGCGGAAGACGATTCTTACCGCCGCAGGCGAAGTGGAGCGCCATCTTTATTTTGTACTGGAAGGAGTGCAGCGCGCGTTTTATGTGGATGAGGATCATCCGGAGACCACACTTGTTTTCACATATCCCTATTCTTTTTCGGGTATTGCAGATTCATTTCTAACCCGCAGGCCATCCAGGTATTTTCTTGAAACACTCACTTCCAGCAGCATGCTTAGAACATCGTACCAGCAGATTCAGCAGCTGATGGATCGCTATCACAATTTTGAAAGATGGATCAGGATTTCCACTTCATTTGCATTGATGGGTGTGCTGGAGCGGCAGATAGAGCTGACCAGTTTCAGCGCAGAAGAGAAATTCAAAACATTGCTCCATCGTAGTCCGCATGTATTGCAGCTGATACCGCACAAATACCTTGCTTCATATCTGGGCATCGACCCCAGCACCTTCAGTAAGCTCATGGCCAGCGTTCGTTTATAAAAATCTTGGCGCAGACCAAGATTCATGAACTTCCGGCTGAATAGTTTTGTATCAAATAAGAGAAATGAAAAAAATGTATAGCCATGAATTACTGGATAAGCTGCAATCAGATACAAGGGAGATCATTCTGGCAGCTACCTATTTACTGAGGGAAGATCCCGCAATACTCGTTCAGCAGCCTGCTCCCGGGAGATGGAGTGTAACACAGGTGATCGAACACCTGAACAGTTATGGAAGGTATTACCTGCCAGCAATGGAATCGGCCATGAAAGCAAAACCATCGCGGGTAACGGAACTCTTCAAACCAGGCTGGCTGGGCGATTATTTCACAAAAATGATGCTGCCCGGAAAAAATGGAAAGGTGGGAAACAAAATGAAATCGCCGAAGGATCACAGGCCCGAACCGCTTATCGATAGCAAACCCGTGCTGGAAGAATTTCTAAAACAGCAGCAATTGCTGTTAGACCTTCTGCAACAGGCGAAGAAAAAAGATCTGTCGGGTATCAGGATACCGATCACAATTTCAAGATTTATAAGATTAAAACTTGGGGATACTTTCCGTTTTCTTATCGCGCATCAGCAACGGCATTTTGTTCAGGTGAAGAATACGCTGGCTGAGGTAAAAGCCGGCGATCAACCGGTGTTTGATGCAGCGCTGACGTGAAGCTGATGATCATTTGATTCAATATGAAATTGAGTGTAAGGGTCGATTCTTCCGCCAGCAATGATCTCTTATCGTTTATTTAAATACGTCAAGCAAACCTTCAGGCAACTGCACCTGTATCTGCCTGTTTTTATTATCAACTTTTAGTAAGGTTTCTTCGTGTAAGGGTATCAGTGCGTCTTTTCCATTAATTGAGATACGACCGAGCATCTGGTGAGGCATTTCTATGATCTCCAGAATTTCACCCAGGTCTTCTCCATTGTGAATGATGTTAAATCCAAGTAATGAAATGGGCGATGACTTTGCGGCAAACTTCGAAAAATCCGCTTCCGGCAACCATGCTTTTTTCTGAAGCAATTGAAAGGTTTGTTCTTTGGTATTGATGCCTTCCAGTTTCAGATAGATCTCAGTATCGGATTTGATTCGTGCTGATTCGATGAAATAAGGAAGCAACTCATCCTTCTTTTGTTCGATGAACAGCACTTCCAGTCCTTTCAGCGAAGTTTTTTTACCAAGGCTGTGCAACAGGACGATCTCACCTTTCAATCCGTAGGATGCTACCAGTTTTCCTATGCTGTTATAATTCTTCATGCATACTATAATAAAAAAATCCCGGATACTGGACCCGGGATTACAATATTAAGAAGTTATGGCCTTATGCTTCTGCACCACCGCCTTCAGTCCTTCTTTCAGGTCTGCGCGTAGGGCCGATTGGCCTGCGACCGCGGGTATTCCTGTTAGCTTCCTGGCGTTTTTTGATCTGGGTCTCATGTTCGGAATGCCACTTCTGGAATTTCTCCATTGCTGTAGCTTCATCAAACAAACCCAGTTTCACACCACGCAACAGGTGTTTCAGGTACAATACTCCTTTGAACGACAAAATACGGCGAACGGTATCAGTAGGCTGAGCACCTTTGTGCAGCCAATCCAATGCGCGTTGACGGTCGAGCTGAATAGAAGCCGGAACTGTCAGCGGATTGTAAGTACCAATCTTTTGAATGAATTTACCATCTCTTGGTGCGCGTGCATCGGCAACCACAATGAAATAGAAGGGTCTTTTCTTAGACCCATGGCGTTGTAGGCGGATCTTTACTGGCATCTTAAATAGAAATTTAAATGCGTTAAAAAAATACGTTAGTTAAATTAAGGATTGCAAAAATAGCAATCGGTATCAATTATCCAAAAATAATAAAAGCGGTCGGGAATTATAAATTTTCTTTACCGGCGGCCGAATCCCATTTTTCCACCTAAAGGCATCTTATTCATGCTTTTCATCATATCCTTCATCTGATCGAACTGCTTGATGAAAGCATTGATCTCGGTTATGTCTTTCCCCGAACCTTTTGCGATCCTTTTCCTGCGGTTCTGGTCGATAACATCCGGATTAGCACGCTCATATGGTGTCATTGAGTTTATGATGGCCTCAATTCCCTTAAAAGCGTCGTCGCTGATATCAATGTCTTTTATCGCCTTTCCAACTCCCGGAATCATCCCCAGCAGGTCTTTGATATTTCCCATATTCTTGATCTGCGCGAGCTGCTGCTTGAAATCTTCGAAATCAAACTGATTCTTTCGGATCTTCTTTTCCAGCTTTCTTGCCTGGACCTCATCAAACTGAGCCTGAGCTTTTTCAACAAGGGTTGTAATATCTCCCATGCCCAGGATCCTTTGCGCCATCCTCTCCGGATAAAACACATCGATGGTATCCAGTTTCTCGCCACTGCTGACGAACTTGATCGGCTTCTGAACGGTATACTTGATGCTGAGCGCCGCTCCACCCCGGGTGTCGCCATCCAGCTTGGTGAGCACAACTCCCGTGAAATCAAGTTTATCGTTGAAAGCCTTTGCCGTATTCACCGCATCCTGGCCGGTCATGCTGTCAACCACGAATAAAATCTCATTTGGCTTGACGGCCGATTTGATATTAGCCACTTCGGTCATCATCACCTCATCGATGGCGAGGCGACCGGCTGTATCAATAATGATCACGTTCCTGTTGCGGCTCCTGGCTTCCTTTATCGCGTTTTCCGCTATCTGGACCGCATTTTTATTTTCCGGTTCGCTATAAACCTCAACCTTGATTTGTTCACCCAGTACTTTCAGCTGATCAATAGCCGCGGGCCTGTATATGTCCGCAGCAACCAGCATAGGCGATAATCCCTTTCTGGTCTTGAGGTAGTTAGCAAGTTTGGCGCTGAAAGTAGTTTTACCACTACCCTGCAGTCCGGCGATAAGGATTATGGCTGGATTTCCTTTGGCATCAAGCTCACTTTCGGTGCCACCCATGAGTTCTACGAGCTCATCTTTGACAACCTTTACCATGAGCTGGCCAGGACTGATGGCATTGATCACCTTCTGACCGGTGGCCTCTTCCCTTACCTTATCGGTAAATTCCTTAGCGATCTTATAGTTCACATCAGCATCAACCAATGCACGGCGGATCTCTTTTACCGTAGCCGCAATGTTAAGCTCGGTGATCCTTCCTTCGCCTTTAATTTGCTTGAATGCTGATTCCAGCCGCTCACTTAAACTTTCAAACATGAATCACGGATTGTGGTGAAAAAATCAGGATTGCAAATATAGGATTGTAAATTTTCATCTCCATTTCCCATAAAAAAAGTGAATACAACCCACAAGTTATATTCACTTCATTAAGATTCATCAAGAAAAAACACACTATTTCAGCGTTTACTCCTCAACTTTTCTCCGTAAATTTTTAAGCGTATATTTTTTTATATGCTATCTTTTTGAATTACGATCAGGCTCCGAGATATGTTCTCAATGCCTTTGATCTTGAATTTGTTTTCAGCTTCGTGATCGCCTTGTCTTTGATCTGACGAACACGCTCCCTGGTCAGGTTGAACCGGGCACCGATATCTTCAAGGCTCATCGGATGATCCACACCTAATCCGAAGAAGAAGCAGATCACTTCCTTCTGACGCTCGGTCAGTGTTTTCAATGAACGATCGATCTCCTGCTTCAGTGATTCCTTATGCTCGATATTTTCCTCAGCTCTTTCAGCATTCGGATTTTCAAGCACGTCGATCAGTGTGTTCTCCTCCCCTTCCGAAAGCGGAGTATCCATGCTGATGTGCCGCGCACCAATACCAAGCGTTGCCGATATTTCATCTGCATCCAGTTCCAGCAAATCGGCCAGCTCTTCGGGTGATGGTTCGCGTTCGAACTCCTGTTCCAGTTGTGAATACGCCTTCTGGATTCTGTTTGTCAAACCAACTTTGTTCAGTGGCAGGCGAACAATTCTCGACTGTTCTGCCAATGCCTGCAGAATACTTTGACGGATCCACCATACAGCGTAAGAGATGAATTTAAAGCCGCGCGTTTCGTCGAAACGCTGAGCCGCCTTAATTAAGCCTAGATTTCCTTCGTTGATCAGGTCAGGAAGAGAGAGGCCCTGATTCTGATATTGCTTGGCAACCGAAACTACAAATCGGAGGTTTGCCTTGGTAAGCTTGTCAAGCGCGAGCTGATCGCCTTGCTTGATGCGGCTTGCCAATTGCACTTCTTCATCGGGACTGATTAACTCAACTTTTCCTATCTCCTGCAAGTACTTTTCAAGGCTCTGAGATTCACGATTGGTAATAGACTTCGTGATCTTGAGTTGACGCATACTCATAGGCCGGTTGATTTTAAGGGTTTCTGTGGTTTGGTAATAAATGGGTTAAATCTGTCTTAAAACGCTGAAACAAGCATTTTCTTGTTGATTCTGAGAATTAATCCTGCCGTGGAGCTTGTATTAGCAATATAATCATATTACTGTTTGATTCAAAAAATATTTTTTGTAACACGTTGGTACTCAGCTTAATTTTTAGTTGCGTTTTCAACGCTTCAAAATGGTTGCATTTAAAAAAAATAAAATTTTGATACGTTGATTAATTTTCTATTATTGCAACATTCGAAACATGTAATAGCCAATTTTTAGATGAGTAAGAAACAATTGTTCACGTTGGAGTTCCCGGTTCGGTGTTCCCCGTCTATTTTATACGAATTTCTCAGTACCCCCGCAGGTTTACAGGAATGGTTCGCCGATAAAGTAGATGAGCGTGATAATGTTTTCAGCTTCTCTTGGAATGGCTCAATCGACAAGGCAGAAGTGCTTGGCAGTGAAGAAGACAAATTTATCAGGTTCCACTGGCTGCAGGCCCCGAATGAAGAATACTTTGAATTCGCAATAGAAAAATCAGAAGTTACCAACCAGACCATCCTGGTAATAAAAGATTTTGCCGAAAAGAAAGAGATCCCCGATCAAAGCCAATTATGGGATTATCAGGTAAAAGAACTGTTCCACCGCATAGGAAGTAATTAATCAGCCAGTAAATCCATTATAGTTCGCTGGTGCTCCCCGATCAGCTTCAACGCGTCATTCCATTCCCTTACCGGGATTCTGACTGCCAGTTTCAGAAAATGACCACGCATTGCTTTTTCAATAGTCTCACGACTGGAAACTATTTCATAATTACCGGGAGTGAAATCATGATCCCACTCATCTTCAGATACGGAAACATAAAAACCTTTTGCGGCCAGCAATTCCCATTTCTGTAAAAGAACAGGGCCATATAATATCTGATAACTGCCTTTCAATTGAAGGGTCACACTAAAAAAATTGCCCCACCAGAACATGGTCCGCATGGCAAATACTTCATCCCGTGTGAACACCCTGGGATAATCCAGCATTACGTATGGAAGTCCCTGATAATATTCTCCCTTCGATATTTTTGGTGAAAATAATCTGACACTTTCGGGAAGATGGTCACGGTTCCCGATCTCTACTCGCAATGATGAAGCAAGCTCACCGAACATTTCCTTTGCCTTTTCAATGATGTTATTCTTTGTTAAAAGCCAATGCGTGTCCTGCACCAGGTTCAATTCCTCTGCCGAAAGCAGTACTTTTGTAGCGCTCATTTTATAAAGGTATCACCAACAAATAAAAAACTTGATCAAAAGACTGGACAAACTGATCCTTCGCGCGTTCATCGGACCATTTGTGGCCACGTTCTTTATCACTTTGTTTGTACTGGTACTGCAATTCTTCTGGCTTTATATTGACGATATCGTTGGAAAAGGGGTTGATCTTATTACCATCGGAAAGCTCATCACTTATGTGGCCGCCACGGTGGTGCCTCTTGCGCTTCCCCTTGCAATTTTGCTCTCATCTATCATGACCTTCGGAAACCTGGGCGAATCATTTGAACTGGTCGCCATTAAATCCGCCGGCATCCCGCTCCTTCGTTTCATGCGACCGCTTTTTATAGTAAGCCTTCTGCTATGCGGACTGGCATTCCTGTTCAATAATAATGTGATCCCGGTCGCCAATTTAAAAATGCAGACCCTGAAGTATGATATCATTGTATCGAAACCGGCTTTCGATATCAAGGAAGGTGTGTTCTATGATAAGATCGAGGGTTATGTTATCAAGATCGGGAAAAAAGAAAAGGATGATTCCACTATCCGCAAGGTGGTGATATATGAACAGAATTACGGACTGCAGGATAACATGCTCGTTGCCGAAAGCGGCGTGATGCGGATGTCGCCCGACAAAAAATTTCTTGAGCTGAATCTGAAGGACGGCTGGCGTTACCAGGAAAACGGGCAACGGCTGACCACCAATACAGAATTCATCCGGCTCGGATTCAAGGAATATAAAAAGGTCATGGATCTCAGTTCATTCGCATTGAACAGGACAAATGACAGCGCGTTTAAGAATAATTACCAGATGCTGAGCATCCGGCAACTGAACACAGCGATCGATTCACTGGAAAAGACAAGCAACGCATACAAAAAGAAAACGCTTGAAGATCTTAAGACATACATGCAATTTCCAAAATACCTTGATTCCAATTGGGGAAACGTGGTGGTTGCAACTCCAACAAAGAAAAAATTCAGTGAGCTGATCCCCGACTCTTCACGGAGGCATATTACCGATAGAACAGCCGCAACCATCAATTCCATTCGGTCGAACATGGAATCCAATGCGCTCATGTTCGAAGGTCAGCGCCGCGAATTAAGATTTCACCTGATCGCATGGCATGAAAAATTCAGCATGGCACTGGCTTGCCTGGTATTGTTCCTGATTGGCGCTCCACTGGGTTCAATCATCCGCAAGGGAGGTATTGGAACCCCGCTGGTATTCGCGGTCATCTTCTTCGTGGTATTTTTTCTTCTCAACAACTTCGGTAAAAAGTTCGTGAAAGAAGACGTGATGCTTCCGATGTATGGCATGTGGCTTGCCACTTTTATACTTCTGCCAATTGGATTGTTCCTGATTTATAAAGCGATGCACGATTCGCAATTGTTCAACAAGGAATATTATTACCGCTTCTTCCGAACGGTGCGCAGGTTAATGCAGCGCCTGCCATTGAAGAGCCGCACCAATGCAGTAACTTCATAGCCTAACTAAAAATTCAGCGGATGGAACAGCAAAAGCAAATTGACAGGAGGAACTTTATTGCATCTTCTGCAAAAGCAGGATTGGCTTTAGGCATAGGTGCGGGATTTGTAAACTCTCTTACGTCGTGCTCAAACTCCCGTAAGGTAATTGCACCCGGCCAGACCGGTTTTCAGCAAACAGCCCTTCCTTACTCCTATAACTCACTGGAACCAGTAATCGATTCCATGACCATGGAGATCCATTATTCCAAACATGCCGCTTCTTATGCAACCAACCTGCAACAGGCAGCAGCTGCTGAAAAGGTTGATACACGCAAACCCCTTGAAGATGTGCTGGGGCGTATTTCGAAGTTCTCGACCAAAATGCGGAATAACGCGGGCGGACACTATAACCATGAACTATTCTGGAAGTGCATGCGCTCCAGAATGAACGATAACAGGCCTTCAGGTGCTTTGCTGCAGGCAATTGAAACCGCCTTCGGTTCATTTGGAAATATGAAGCTTCAATTTTCAGAAGCAGCAAGAAACCGCTTCGGCAGCGGATGGGCATGGCTGGTAAAAGATGCGAACAACACGCTGAAGATCGGTTCCACACCTAACCAGGACAATCCGCTGATGGACGTTAGCGAATTGAAAGGTTACCCACTACTCGGACTTGATGTATGGGAACACGCCTATTATCTCAAGTACCAGAACAGAAGACCGGATTATGTTGACAGCTGGTGGAATGTGGTTAATTGGGATTTTGTTCAGCAACGGTTCGCATGAAGGGTTTTGGGTTTTGAGTTTTGAGTTTTGGGTTTCGTGTTTCCGGTTTCCTGTTTTCCAGGTGCGGAAGTGCGTTTGCTGATAAATTTTTCTTGGATATGTCAGGGGTTAATCGTGGGTGGTTACGATTAAGCAGAGCATATTCTTTTATTTAATACTCACTTTAATTTATTTATCTACCTGATCTTTTTCATACCTAATTTATCTTTTCATAATTATACCAGGGCGATTCTATAATGATCTTATAATTGCTCATGGTGATCGTGGATGTCTATTGAATATTTCTGTTAGGCAACCCGTCATAATCCCGTATTTGTCCTACGCTTGTCGTACGTTTATCCTACACTTATCTTCGCTTATCCTCCCATAACAATCTCAAACGTTTCTCCTCCCCTGGAAAACAGGAAACCGGAAACACGAAACCCGAAACACAAAACATTATTTTTGCAAAAATTCATTTTGGATCCGCGTAAGGAAAACCTCCAAATACAAAAATGGGTTGTGATTGCTGCCATCAGC
>DASWTK010000156.1:0-8761 GCA_036402175.1 Chitinophagaceae bacterium
CACCATAGCCGTTAACCTAAGTATTTAAGCCGCTGATTTAGAGACGATAACAAACGTGGCTTCGCCGCTAGACAAAGCTTGTCAGTTTTTCCCATATTTGTATTGCGTTATAATTAAAGAAAAGGCGGTTTTATTTTGTCAGAAGTTTGCCGCCTTTTCTTCTTCTAATATACCTCAAATTTTTCGAAAAACCTTCTTTTTGTAGGGGAAAAGCGCCTATTTTTTTTGATCAACAACTATCTATTTCGACTTCTGCGGCTTCATTACAGAACAGTATAGCTGCTACTTTTTCTCCTAATAAACTCCAGGAACTTGCTCGTAAAAGTGGTTTTTTGAGGCGGCAATCCAAGTTCAAACCTGAAGAGTTCCTTGATACTTTGATGTTCAGTGATTCTGATCATAGTCAGTTGAGTTTACAGGATTGTTGTAATGATTTGCTTCAGCAACGACAAAAGTATCTGAGCAAAGTAGCCATGCATAAAAGATTTAACGAAAGGAGTTTGGAATTCCTTAAAATGGTATTGGCCGAACAAATGAGTTGTCAGTTAGATATCAGGCAGAATGATAACTGGAGAGCTTTTTCAAGGGTATTGATTGCCGATTCCTGCAAGTTCTTTTTACCCCAGTCGTATCATCAAGACTATCCCGGCTATCGTAATTTCGGTGTGGCCTCTATTATGAATATTCAATATGCCTACGATCTTAAAAATGGCAGCTGGGAGAACCTGGAGTTTACGAAAGTAACTCAAAATGATCAGGGCTATTCAAATAATACACTAGAGAGGATTAATAAAGGCGACTTGCACATACGCGATCTTGGATTTATAACAAAGACATATCTTAATGGGATAATTGACAAAGGCGCCTTCTTTCTCAACAGGTTACCACCCCAATGGGTTACCAGCGATTGCCACACAGGGGAAAGAATAAACTGGAAAAAACTCGCTCAAAAGCCGGACTATATCCCGGACAAGCATCTTGATGTCTGGATCAACATTAGCAATGGAAAAGATAGTTTTCGGTGTCGTTTGATAGCCGTAGCTGTGCCGGAAACGGTATGGGCAGAACGAGTTCGGAAGGCAGGTCAAAAGGCAAAAAGCAACGGAACGAACTTATCAGAAGAATATAAAGCACGTCAGCGCTTTAGTATATTTATTACGAATGCGGATGAAAAAACATTGAAAGCAACGGAGGTTGTTCAATTATATCGCTTGAGGTGGCAAATAGAGTTGACATTCAAAGTATGGAAGTCATTGCTCAATATCCATAAAGTAAAAGCCGTCAAAAGGGAACGATTAGAGTCTCAACTCATAGCTAAGTTTATATGGATTCTGCTCAATTGGAAGATATTCCGATGTGTAAGTGCCTTTGTTAGTGTAGGTTCATCTTTAAAACACTGTTCGTTATGGAAGTTCTTTAAGCATGTAAGACATTACCGTTTTACATTAAGGAAGGTCGTTGCCGGACAGATGTCTTTAACAAATTGGCTTGAGATATTTATCACTCCTCTGATTAACTACCTCCTCATTGAACCCCGAAAAGGAAGGAAATCGAGCTATTGTATTGTTAATGAAATATTTAAATCTTAGGTTAACGGCTATGGTGTCCCCACCAACAAATCTGAGTTACCATTTTTTTGTTGTTTCATCAATTTTGCTTTTTAATTTTAATTTATTGTTGGCCCATCAGTAATTAATTAAAAGCAATGGATCTATCCTCAACTTATTTTTATACAGCCACCATCTTAAATTGGGCTCACTTGTTAAAGGATGATCTCTTTAAACATGAGATCGTAAAGAGTTTAGAGCTACTGGTGACTTTAAGAAAGATTAAAGTTTACGGTTTTGTAATAATGCCTAATCATATTCATCTTATCTGGAAAAACCTGGAAATGAAATGGAAATGAGTTTCCGGACGAAAGTTTTAAAAAATTTACATCCCATGTATTTAAAAAGAAATTGATCAAAAGTGATACAGCTCTTCTTCAAAGATTTTGGGTAAATAAATCCGATCGTCAATTCCAATTCTGGATACGCAATTCGTTACCAATTGAAATTTTAAGCAGGGAAATGCTGGAACAAAAATTGGATTACCTACATCTCAATCCTTTACAGGCTCATTGGAATTTAGCTGAAGACCCTAATGATTATAATTTTTCATCCTGTTCATTTTATGAAAAAGATGATACAAGGTTTCATTGGTTAACTGATTACAGAGAGGATTTTTAAATACCTTTCATGTGACACTAACTTGTAAAGAACAGGGTTCGTTGGTGGGGCACCAGTAAAGGATTAAAGAAACAGAAATTGTTGGTGGGGACACCAACAATGGGTAAAATTATTTTCCATTTTCAAATTCTTCGCCGCAGTTGTAGCAATGCCAGGCCTTCTTCGTGCTAAATGGATAAACAAACAACGTTAGGGAAATAAGCATAGTTAACCATCCGAAGCGGTTTTTTGTAGCTCCGCCGTAACCAACATCTGAAGACTTGCAGGCAGGGCAGGTAACAACTTGATCGTCTTCCAGACCAGTTTCCTCAGAAACAAATGACACATCCTCATTCAGTAAGGCCATGCATCGTGCATAATCTTTTTCGAAAATGTTTAGTTTAACGCCTCCCATAGCCACATTATAAAGGGGGTTAAGACCAATGATGTGTTCGTCAGTCAGAAAGCAAGGGATGTTATTGGATTCCAAACGGTTTCGGACTATATGAGCCAGTGCAGGGTTGTCAAAAGTTTTTAAAGTAATTATCTGGTCTTCCATAATCAGCAGGTTACTACCTTTCAAATTTTAACCTCATGCCACTTTTCTGTTCTACAAAGTGCCCTTGTGAATAAGCCAGACGGCCGGATATCAGGGTATGGACAACAGAAGAATTAAAAGTAATGCCCTCAAAAGGACTCCATCCGCATTTTGAAAGAACTTCACTTCGGGTTACCTCCTGTTTTTTCTGCAGATCAACTAAAACAAGGTCAGCCCAATACCCTTCCCGGATAAAGCCCCGTTTCTCAACCTGGAAGCATATCGCCGGGTTGTGAGCCATTTTCTCAGCAATTTTTTCTAAAGATATCTTATCCTGATGGTAAAGTTCAAGCATAGCAATTAATGCATGCTGAACCAGCGGTCCCCCTGATGGCGCCTGAAGGTAAGGTTTCATTTTTTCTTCAATGGTATGCGGGGCATGGTCGGTAGCTATTACATCAATATGATCATTCAAAACAGCCTGTAGTATCGCTTCGCGGTCTGATGCTGCTTTTATAGCCGGATTCCATTTAATCCAGTTGCCTTTAGATGCATAATCCTCATCGCAAAACCATAAATGATGGATGCATGCTTCTGCTGTTATCTTTTTATCTTTTAGTGGAATCTTATTGTCGAACAGTTGTGTCTCTTCAGCTGTTGAAATGTGCAGAATATGAAGCCGTGAATGGTATCGTCTGGCGAGTTCTATAGCCACATTTGATGATGCATAACACGCTTCTGTTGACCGGATCAGCGGATGCATAGCTGGCGTAATGTTTTCACCATACTCATGTTTGAACCGGGTTAAATTACGCTGAATGATCTCCTCATCTTCACAGTGGGTTGCAATAAGCATAGGTGAGTTCTGGAAGATGTCTTCGAGCGTTTTTTCATCATCTACCAGCATATTCCCTGTTGAAGACCCCATAAACACCTTTATTCCGCAAACATTTCTGGTATCAGTACGCAATACCTCCTCCAGATTATCATTGGCTGCACCCATGAAAAATGAGTAATTGGCTAAGGATGTTTTTGCAGCAATCTGGTATTTATCTTCCAGTAGCCGCTGTGTGAGTGTATTGGGAACTGTATTGGGCATCTCCATGAAAGAAGTAATACCACCAGCCACCGCAGCCCGGCTTTCAGTATAAATATCCGCTTTATGTGTTAATCCCGGCTCGCGAAAATGAACCTGATCATCAATACAGCCTGGCAACAGATGTAACCCTTCGGCATTGATCTCCTTATCAGCAGTTTTATTTATTGTGGAAGCTATTTGTTCAATAATGCCGTCTTTAATGAAAACGTCGCCAGTAGATTGCGTTCCTTCGTTAATAATGGTTGCCGATTTGATCAGAATTGTAGCCATGCAGTTCAATATTTAAGTTTACGAAGTTAAGGAATCTGGCTATAAAGCCGACGTCAATAGTTATGCAAGTAAAAGCAATTATTTTTTTAAAACCCGCTTCGACATTCCTTCGGGAATTGTTCGAGTATGCTTCGAAAAAACCGAAGCTATGCCTCGAAGTATCCCCGAAGTAACCCTACAGGAACCTACCGGGAAGCTTATAGGAAAGGTGGACTTAAGGTGGACTTAACGTGGAGTTATGGTGGACTTAACGTGGACTTAAAAAGTAGAGTGGGCTTGAGGTGTCAGGAAGAACCTGGTAGTTCAGGCGGATAACAAATATACTACATTTTTGCTCTTTTTGTAGCGATTTTTGGCGATGTGGAAATTTACATCCGGGATGTGCAGGAAAGCTGAGGGTGGCATTTTATGATCATACTTCGCAAATGATTGTATCTTTGCACAATGCCGCAAACTTTTGAAGACTTTAAGCTAAATAAACAGATTCTGAATGCAGTGGCAGATGCAGGATATACACAGCCCACTCCAATCCAGATGAAAGCAATTAATCCCATTCTGTCCGGACAGGATATTATGGGCGTTGCACAAACCGGTACCGGGAAAACAGCCGCTTTCGTATTGCCCATACTCATGAAGCTGAAGTATGCACAGGGAATGGAGCCGCGGGCGTTAATTCTGGCTCCAACACGTGAGCTTGCTATGCAGATCCAGGAGAATATTACTGTGTTTTCAAAGTACACCGATCTGCGCACTGTGGTTATTTATGGAGGTATCGGTCCCAAAACACAGAAAGCACAACTGGCTAAGGGTGTTGATATACTGGTGGCTACTCCGGGCAGGTTTTTAGATCTGTATCTCGCCGGTGATATCAATACCAAATTCCTGCAGTTCCTGGTACTTGATGAAGCTGATAAAATGATGGATATGGGATTTATAGGCTCCATCCATCGTATTCTGGAAGTTGTTCCAAGAAAAAGGCAGAACCTGCTTTTTTCTGCTACCATGAGCGAGCTTGTTCATAAGATCTCCGGTGATTTCTTAAAAAATCCCGTAGTGATTGAAGCTGCTCCTCAGGCAACTCCAGCAGATACCGTGAAACAGGTGCTGTATTCAGTCCCCAACCTGAAAACCAAATTAAACCTGCTGCAGCATTTACTTCGAAATGATGAGGCTTTTCACAGGTTGATTATTTTCTGCAAAACGAAGACCGTGGCAGATAATATTTTTCATTTCCTGGAGCGCCGGTATGGTGAAGAAGGAGTGAAGGTGATCCATGCCAATAAGGGTCAGAATACCCGGATAAATTCTATCAATGCTTTTAAGGAAGGAAACGTGCGGATTATGGTTGCAACCGATGTAGCTGCACGCGGGTTGGATGTTTCCAATGTGAGTCATGTTATCAATTTTGATGTCCCTATTATAACCGAGGATTATGTACACCGTATCGGACGAACCGGCAGAGCTTATAATTTAGGTGAGGCCATAACCTTCTGTACAAAAGGTGAGGAGTATTATATCCGGAAAATTGAAAAGCTAATCCGTCAGACCATCCCTGTCGAACCAATTCCGGAAGAGGTGTTTATAGAAGAAACTCCTTATGACGAACGGCAGGCCATTGCCCGCGAGATCGATATGCAGATGCGCAAGGAGAATCCGGAATTTAAAGGTGCTTTCCACGAGAAAAAGCTAAAGAATACCAAAGGCAATAAAGATCAGAAAACTAAATCACCGCATTCAACAAAGGGAAAATCTAAACGGTTTGATAAGAAAAAATGAGGGTTAAGTTAACTCCATTAAATATTCTGGTTGCAATACTCCTTACGGCCACCGGCTACTTCATGATATTTCCTGATGAGCATGGCTGGCGATTCTTAGGGGCGGTCTACCTGTTTATACTAAGTGCCATTTGTTTTATTGCCGATATTATATTCCGGTTTTTTTTAAAGGATTTAAAACGGATTTGGATTGTAGAAGTTTGTTTCATCATCTTTGCAGTCGTATTACTAATTATCATAAAGAGATAGCGGTTTCTTCTGTCTCAATACTCAATACTAACTACTCAATACTCCGGAATGAAGAAAGCAGAAATTAAACTCACCATAGAGCTCGATGATAACAATATCCCTGAAACCATTTTATGGGAATCATCAGATGCAGAAAATAAAGAAGCATTACCTGTCAAATCCATGATGCTGGCCTTATGGGACCATAGTTATAAAAATTCCCTGCGTATCGATTTATGGACAAAAGATATGCCTGTCGATGAAATGAAGCGTTTTTTCTATGAAACCTTACAAACCATGGGCGATAGCTTTTTAAGGGCAACCGGTGAAACCAATATTGTAGAAGATCTGCGTGATTACTGCGCCCATTTTGCTGAAAAGATGGAATTAAAAGAAGGTAACAAATAATGACTTCCAGAAATTATATCGGTTTATTTGGCGCCGTTTTAGTTATGGCCGGCGGCATGAGTCCCATGCTTCGGATTCCAATTATTGGTAACTGGAATTATTGGGATATAGATACTGTACTTGCAACAATCGTGTTCGTATTTGCAGGTTTGGGATTACTGGCCTCTATTCTAAAGAAACCTGGTCTTCTAAAATTCAGCGGCTGGGCAGTATTAGTAGTTGTTGTATTTACACTTATTGCAGTTTATTTTAAAGTGAATGATTATTTTACATTCATTCCGTTTAAGAAACTTGCCGCAGCAGCCACCCGCATTGTACATTACAAATGGTTGGGATGGATCATGATCATCACAGGCTCTTTAATAATGATATTCGGGGGAAAAAGAGAAATTAAAAGAGCATAGTCTGGCCAATTCCGGTCATCTTAGCTTCATGTTCTAAAAGCCACTTTTTTCGCCACAAGCCCCCTGCATAACCCACCAGATCCCCATTGGCGCCTATAATACGATGACACGGTACCACGATCATTAAATTATTTTTTCCGTTAGCGGATGCTATAGCGCGAATAGCCAAAGGGTTATTCATTTTCCTGGATAATGCTGTGTAGCTGATAGGATAACCAATTGGAACTTTGAGCAATTCCTGCCATACTTTTTGCTGAAACTCTGTTCCGGCTTGCGATATCGGGAATTCAAATATTTTGCGTTTGCCGGCGAAGTATTCCTCTAACTCTTCTTTGGCTTTCAGGCATACAGAGTTGGGAGACTCTTCCAAAATATCCTTAAACCCGATATAATAGACATGAGAATCATCAGCTTCAATGATCAGTTTGCCAATTGGCGTATCTAGTGAACAAGTATACATCAGGTGCAATTTAAAACTTATTCATTTCAATCCATATCTTTGCGTGAATGAAATTGCTTACGCAGATCAAGTTTCTAATCCGTAAAGAAATCGTCCTTGAATGGCGGTCAAAGTATGCACTTAACGGTATTTTACTGTACGTGGTCTCTACCATATTTGTATGCTATCTTTCCTTTAAGCAAACAGACCCTGTAACCTGGAATGCCTTATTTTGGATCATTATGCTGTTTGCATCTGTGAACGCAATTGCCAAAAGTTTTATTCAGGAAAATCGGGGACGGCAATTATATTATTATACCATTGCCAGTCCGCAGGCAGTAATTTTGTCGAAGATTTTATACAATGTCTTGTTAATGATGCTGTTGGCAGCTGTAGCAATTGGTTTTTATAGTATCGTTTTTAAAAACCCACTTGGAGATCCCCTGTTCTACATGCTCGCAATATTGCTGGGCAGCATCAGTTTTGCATCAGTTTTTACCATGATTTCTGGCATAGCTTCCAAAGCTCATAATGGCGCTTTGATGGCCATTTTAAGCTTCCCGGTGATTATCCCGCTTTTAATGCTTTTGATAAAGTTCTCTAAAAACGCTATGGATGGCCTGGACCGGTCGGTATCTTTTAATGAGATTGGGGTATTGGTGGCAATAAATATAATTGTAGTTGCTGTATCCCTCCTGCTTTTTCCTTATTTATGGAGGGAATAAATGTTGCTTCCCCTTGGTTCTTTAAGGCGGTAGTTCAGTTTGTTGTTTAAAACAAATAAAGGGTTCATTATGCACACAACTACTTTTTCGAAGTTGGTGAATCCATTCCGTCCCATTCTTAATGTTCCCCGGTGAATAATTTCACCTAATAAGGCGCCTGTTGTTGAGGTAATGATCAAATCCTGAGTGCTTGGCCGCTCAGCAACGCCTTCAATGCAATATTCCCAAATAAAAGATTGTGCTGTTGAAAACAAAAAGGCTGATAATGGTTTTGCTGCCTGGCTTCTCATCGCATTATAATAATATGACCCTACAAGTGGATGAGCTATATAATTCATAGCGAAATGGTCCTTGTCCCAAACCGGCGCTTTTGTCCAGCTCTCTCTGAAATTTTTTCCGGCTCTTTTAATATAATCGGAATCCCATTTAGTTATCCGTTTTGGAAGAAGCATTAAGATCCCCATCCCCACCACTTCTGTACCACCTATTAGTAATTGCGAGCGCCAGAAACGTCTGCTGCCAGTGGCATCCTCATTTCTTAACCCAAATTTTCCTTCCTTGTAATTTAGTTCTTTATATTGATGGTTATTTGTTAATGCCAATGTATCTGTAGAAGAGGAAGACGTAAATTCTAATGGCTGTGCAACCAGGAAATTTCCTGAAAAGAT
>DASWTK010000157.1:0-7722 GCA_036402175.1 Chitinophagaceae bacterium
TGCGGAAACTAATTCACTTGCAATAAAACCACCAGGGCACGTCTTTTGATGGAATAACCCGGCTAAAATTCATGTTTATGAATATGAATTTAACGGATACAGCAGTAAGGAAATCCACAGTAATTTCAAGAGACACAACTCCCATTGCCTACGAAAAATCAGGCAAAGGCCCTAACCTTATCCTTGTAAACGGTGCTTTGAGTTACCGTAAATCTAAAGGCGTAAAAGAGTTGGTGAACAAACTTGCCACCGATTTCACTGTAACGTCTTACGACAGACGCGGTCGAGGGGAAAGCGGTGATACAAAACCTTATCGTGTTGAAAAGGAAATTCAGGACATAGAAGCACTGATTGATGAATTGGGCGGAAGTGCCTATCTGTTTGGCGTTTCTTCCGGTGCTGCTCTCGCACTTCTTGCTGCAAAAAATCCCGGGCAGGACAAAATTTCAAAACTCGCGCTTTATGAGCCACCATTTGGTTTTGCCAGTGTAATGGGGCAAAAGGAATACGATGACGAGAAAAAGAAAATAAATGAATTTGTAAATGCAGGCAAACCCGGTGATGCGATCACTGTCTTTTTTCAAAGTCTGGGTACACCACCCGAACAGATTGAAGCAATGAAAAAATCACCCGACTGGAAAGAAATGGAATCCGTGGGCCATACCCTTGTGTATGATTTTGAAATTTTGGGAGATGGAAATATTCCAGTAGATCTTGCAAAAAACGTGTACGTACCCACCCTTATCATGGATGGCGAAAAAAGTTTCGACTTCATGCACACAACCGCTGATACGCTTGTTAAAACAATTCCAAACGCGAAGCGTAAAACCCTCAAAAATCAAACACACGAATTATCACCAGATGTGATTGCTCCGGTACTAAAGGAGTTTTTTGGTTGAGAATTGCGCCGTTTCTTTTACGAAAACATCGTTATCAGCACCTTTTTTACATTAGCTGCCGTTCCAGGATCCAGCTTGCGTTGCTTTATCTTTAGTCTCAACTTATCCACCGCTCTGATCTGATCCAATACAATCTCCACTTCCCGCCCGGCAAACCGGGAAGCGACACGCGACGGATAACCTTTCAACTTATGAGTAAGGGGGGCAATCAAAACTGTATTCAGGTATTTATTTAAAACATCCGGCGATATTATCACCGCTGGCCTGACCTTATTAATTTCTGAACCTTGTGTGGGATTCAGGTCAACAATATAAACATCAAACTGCTTCATATTACCATTCCTTTTGATCAAACTCATTCCCTAATCCATCGAATAAATCTCCTTCAGGTATTGTCCCTTTATTTATAGCAGCTTTGAATTGTTTGTCCCATGTGGAAATATCTGTATTGACTCCTGCCGGTTTTACTTCAAAAATATAAATGACACCTTTCCCCGCATTAATCACAACATCGGCGTTTGGCGCAATTCCCGCAGCTTTGATCACGTCATTATTAAAAATCACACCCTTCGAGTTACCAACTTGCCTGATGCGGCTTGTATAAGAAATTATCGGATCCTTATCAACCATCGACTTCTTCGCAGCCTTATAAATGTTTTCACGTCTGGCACTAACCCCTGGCAACCCGGAACCACCCTTTTGCTTAGATGCTGCAGCGCTGTTATGGGCCGAAGGTCTGGTCGATAATACTTTATTCTTCGTTGATTTTTTTGCCGTCTTAATCCGTATTGCCATAAATGGACTTTGGATAAAGTTATAACTTAGTTATAACATAAGCAAATCAAAAGCACTAAGCTTCGGATTTATTCCTCCAAAGCTTGCTTCAAATGCCTCTGAACTACCAATACCACCCGTCGCAATTATGACTCCACATTAAAAAGGGTTTTAGCCAATCCTTCGCCAGGTCAATACCATATCTAGCTTGTCGTGAATAAAATTGGAATTGATATCTCCGACAGTTTGTCATTTGATTAGAAAAAAGCTATCTAGAAGCTTAATAGAATCTTAGTAGAATCTATGTAGAACGAACATATTGGCAGTTACGCCACTCGGGGTAATTAAAAGAAATGGTTGATGACTATTGACGAATCGTGTAGCCTTTACAATAAAAAAACCCACCCTCGCTCAAGCAAAGGCGGGTAATAGTATCTAACAATAAAACAAACAGTGGACAGTACCCGCCTTCGCTGAAGCTTTGGCGGACGAAATTCTCTTGAACTTTGAATCAAACCAGTGGACAGCGTCCACCGTAGCCCATTATCGGCCCGCCTTCGCTAAGCTATGGCGGGCGGAGGTGGAGGTGGCGGGAATCGAACCCGCGTCCAAACATATTCTGCAAAAGCTTTCTACATGCTTATTTCCTTATTAATTGTCGGGATGAAGCAGGGAAGGAACAAACCAACCACATCCTTAGCTGAATAGTCTTAAGCAACCGGCACAGCCTGGGGTTGCAGCAGCCCGTTTTGTTTTGAGTCGGCGGTGATGCTGGTAACAGGCGAACCTGCAAACACGGCCCTAATGACTATCTAATCACTGATTAGGCAGCCATGGCATACTGAGTATTGCCATTTGATGTTCGAATATTCAGATTAACGTGCTAATTATCCAACGCACGGCATGCTTACACCTTCAAAGATCTATGCTGTCAAAACCGGGCACCCCCGTTTTTTTGTTTCGGGTTTTGGGTTTTGGGTTTTGGGTTTTGGGTTTTCCAAAGTCGTAGCCCGTGAAACGTCGAAACAGCCTGTAAAGATATAAAAATGGGGGGAGATGGGGTATTTAAGTGTCGTTAAATTCTTTGGGCAGTGAATGTTGGCGTCATTTAAAATGGAGTTCTTAGTTTCATGGCATGGGAGCAGGTAGTCCATTGGAATTTTATTCAGAACGGATCAAAGAATTAGCTGGTAAAATACAGGTCAAAAAACAGCAATCGAACAGGGTTGCAATGGTCAGGCTTGTTATTGTGGTGATCGCGGCTATTATCATTTATATTGTTTGGGGAAGCGGTTGGGAATACGTTGTGGTTACGGCAGTGGTTGCGCTGGCGCTGTTTCTGCGATTGGTCTCCGTATCTGCAAAGCTGAAGGTGGAACTGGACAATCTTCAGACACTACATTTAATAAATACCCAGGAAATTCAAATACTGAATGGCTCTTATTCGCATAGACCAGACGGGATACAATTTCAACCAGCACATCACCCCTACTCGCACGACCTTGATATTCTTGGCAAAGCCTCATTATATCAATATATCAACCGCACTACATCTGAACAGGGAAATAATCTGATGGCTGTTTGGTTGCTTGAACCTGCTGGCGACATTACAATAGGCGAACGACAGGAAGCCTCAAAAGAATTGCTTGATGAACCGGAATGGCGGCAACAGTTGCATGCCCATGGAACTGCCAACCCACTTACCTTGGCAATTCAACGTTCTTTGTCTGCCTGGCTTGCCGAACCGCATCGATTCAGAAAAAACAAAACGTGGGGCTATTTACGTTATGTCCTCCCTGCAATCTGTTTATCGCTGCTATTACTCTATATTTTCGATTTTATACAGCCCGGTCTTTTTTATCTGATGCTGCTGGTGTTCTTCGCAGTTTCAAGCTACATCAGCAAACTAATTACACCCCAATATCTTCAACTATCAAAACACATTCCCGAGTTCGAAACATTATCCCAAAGTCTAAAATGGGTTGAGTCAGGAAATTTTAAGGCGACACTGCTTCAGCGTCTTCAGGTTTTTAGTGGAGCTTTAAATCATAAAACAGGAAAATCCTTTCAGCCAGGTCATAACAGTGATCAATATTCGCCATCAACAAAACGCGGTTCCGAAGAAGTCAGTTCCCTGAAAAAAATTCTCGATCGCATGGACCTTAGATTGAACCCATTAGTTTTTATTCCACTTAATATTTTTCTCTTCTGGGATCTTCAGCAAGTACTTCAACTGGAAGAATGGAAAGAACAGCATGAAGACAAAGTCAACGATTGGTTCGCCGCTGTTTCAGAAATGGAAGTGCTTTCTTCATTTGGAAACCTCGCCTTCAATCATCCCGGGTGGACATTTCCTGTCATTCAACCTGAATGGTTCAATCTTACCTGTCGCGAAGCTGCGCACCCGCTCATTCCACCAACAAAAAATATCGCCAACAGTTTTGCAATGAAAGGCCATCCGCAAATGGCATTCATCACCGGTTCCAACATGGCAGGCAAAAGTACATTTCTGCGTACCATCGGCACCAACTTGGTGCTGGCACTGGCTGGCGCGCCCGTGAACGCCTCTTATTTTGAAACACCCGTTTTAAAAATTATGACCAGCATGCGCATTGCCGATAACCTGGAAGAAAGCGCTTCAACTTTTTATGCGGAGTTGCAGAAATTAAAAAGCATTATTGATGCGGTGAAGCGTTCGGCTGAAGTGGATCGGCCAGTTGAAGTAGATCGCTCACCCAGAGTATTTATTCTACTCGATGAAATTCTCCGCGGCACTAACTCGCTCGACAGACATACCGGCTCTGAAGCCCTCATCAAGCAACTGATCAAGGACGATGCGGTTTGCATCATCGCTTCGCACGACCTGAGCCTTGCACAACTGGAAAATGAATACCCGGGCATCATTCACAATTACCATTTTGATGTTACCATCGAAGGAAGTGAATTGAGTTTTGATTATAAACTCAAACAGGGAGTTTGCCGAACACTCAACGCAACCTTATTAATGAAGAAGATAGGAATTGAGTTGTGATAGGCATCCCTCGGCTCTAACCATATGGGATATCCGATTACGCAAGCCTGGTAATGACTGCGGCACCGATAGTTGATTTAATTAAATCAGCTCAAAAAATCCTTACTTAAACAGTCTGAATATATCCAGCCCCAGCGCATACGCCATCAATCCCAGCAACAGTATCATTCCCGCCATTTGAGCATACTCAATCACCTTTTCATTTGGCTTCTTACCTGTGATCATTTCTATGATCGTGAACAACGCATGGCCGCCATCAAGCGCGGGTATCGGCAAAATATTCATCAGTGCAAGCACCAGTGAAAAGAACGCCGTCAACGCCCAAAAGTTCTGCCAGTCCCATTGTCCAGGAAACATCTTTCCAATACTGATCACACTTCCCAGCGATTCATTCGTATTCACCTTGCCACTGAAAATAAGTTTCAACTGCAGCCAGTAAGATTCAAGTGTTTCAATACTACGGGTGAAACCTGCAGGTATGGCCTGAAGAAAATTATAGCGGATCTCTTTGTATTCAAATACGGTCTTTGGATCAACGTTCGCAATTCCAATGGCGCCGGTTGCAGGTACTGTTAACTTATGCAAACTTGTATCCGCGCCGCGAAGCACAACTATGTCGAGCTCCTTGCCTTTGCTCTTTCTCACAGTCCGCTGGAATTCGTGGAAATATTCAACGGGCTGACCATTCACCGAAACAACCTTATCTCCCTTGCGTAATCCCGACCGGTATGCAACTGCGGTATCCACCACATCATCAATGCGCACAAAAGGCATGCGCATATTTATAAAGTTGATGGTCTTGTATCTTATCAGCTTCCCGCCAAAATCATCCGGTATATTGATATTAACAGGTTGCCCCTGGCGCTCTACCTGCATAGTCTTCGCGCCGCTCAATATCACTTTTAATGGGATCTTGTTAAAACGTTCAATGTATTCGCCATCTACACTCTTTATCATGTCGCCATCGCGAAGGCCGATGCTTTGCGCAAGTGAATCTGTTGCGATACCGTATTTAAATTGTGATGTAGGTACGTATTCCTCGCCCCAGTACCACAGCATCATGGCATAGATCAGAAAGCCAAGTATCAGGTTCACTACTACCCCACCAACCATGATGATCAATCGCTGCCAGGCTGGCTTGCTGCGGAATTCGTACGACTTCGGCGGTTGCTTCATCGTTTCTTTGTCCATGCTCTCATCTATCATTCCTGATATCTTCACATAACCTCCGAAAGGTATCCATCCTATTCCCCATTCAGTTTCCCCGATCTTCTTTTTCCAGAGCGAAAACCATGGATTAAAGAAAAGATAAAATTTCTCTACACGGCACTTGAACCATCGCGCGGGAAAGAAATGACCTAATTCGTGAAGGATTACTATGATGGAGAACGATAAAACAAACTGCGCCGCCTTGACACCTGTTTCCGCCCAGTCTATTGCTAACAATACCATATTTATCGGGGTTTCAATACTCTAAACGCAAAAACAGCTTTACTATTTCAGGATTTAAAAGTAGGGATTTTACAATTTGATCAATGAAGCGGCAAAATTACGTGCCTCTGCGTCGCTTTCAAAATACTCTTCCAGTGTTGGCTGGGCAATGAACGGCACATGATGCATGGTGCGTTCAATGAGTTCGGTCATATCGAGGAAGCCTACGCGGTTGCGCAGGAAGGCATAAACTGCAATCTCGTTCGCGGCATTCAGCACACAGGGAAGATTGCCTCCCTTGTTGAGCGCCTCCATTGCAAGACCCAGGTTCCGGAACGTTCGCAGGTCGGGCTCTTCAAACGTTAACGAATTCGGTTTCCTGAAATCATAACGGGGGAATTTGTTTTGCAGCCGGTGAGGAAATGCCAGCGCATACTGTATCGGCAACTTCATATCGGGCAATCCCATTTGCGCCTTGATGCTGCCATCCTCAAACTGCACCATACTATGAATGATGCTCTGCGGATGCACCAGCACCTGTATCTGGTCTGGTTGAAGATTGAACAGCCAGCGTGCTTCGATCATTTCAAGCCCCTTATTCATGAGTGTTGCCGAATCCCGATCAGGAACTGCTTCGCGTTCTCGCGACCCTGTCCGATCCGCTCTCCGTTGTACGAGAACCAAGCGCCGCTCTTGTCGACGATGTTCGCCTCGGATGCGAGGTCGACGAGATCTCCCTCGCGCGACACGCCATGGCCGTACAGGATGTCGAACTCGACCTCCTTGAACGGCGGCGCCATCTTGTTCTTCACGACCTTCACGCGCGTGCGGTTGCCGATGACGTCCTCTTCTTTTTTCAGCGCGCCGACGCGACGAATGTCGAGGCGCACCGACGAGTAGAACTTCAGCGCGTTGCCGCCCGTCGTCGTCTCCGGCGAGCCGAACATGACGCCGATCTTCATGCGGATCTGGTTGATGAAGATGACCATCGTGCGCGACTTCGAGATCGCGCCGGTCAGCTTCCGGAGCGCCTGGCTCATCAGCCGCGCCTGCAGGCCCACATGGGTGTCGCCCATCTCGCCCTCGAGCTCGGCCTTCGGCGTCAGCGCCGCGACGGAGTCGATGACGATCACGTCGATCGCGTTCGAGCGCACGAGCATGTCGGCGATCTCGAGCGCCTGCTCGCCGAAGTCGGGCTGGCTGACGAGTAGCTCCTCGCTCTTCACGCCGAGCTTCTTCGCGTAGCCGACGTCGAGCGCGTGCTCGGCGTCGATGAACGCGCACACGCCGCCGCGCTTCTGCGCCTCGGCGATGATGTGCAGCGTCAGCGTCGTTTTACCCGACGACTCCGGGCCGAAGATCTCGACGATGCGGCCGCGCGGGAGACCGCCGATGCCGAGCGCGATGTCGAGGCCGAGCGAGCCCGTCGGGATGACGTGGACCTCGCGCTCGACCGGATCCTTGCCCAGGCGCATGATGGAGCCTTTGCCGAACTGCTTCTCGATCGAGCCGATCGCCAGCTCGATCGCCTTTTCACGCTGATTGTCCGCCATCGGGGGCCTCGCTCTTGTGAGGCTACCGTTCTAG
>DASWTK010000158.1:0-3182 GCA_036402175.1 Chitinophagaceae bacterium
AAGCGCCGAACGGATGATCTGGTCCTGGTAAATATTCGGAATATAACAGCTCTTCACCCAGGTATGCCAGTAACGAATTGTTTTATGAATGAAATCTTCTGCCGTCTCCTGCAGAGGGGCTTCTAACGGTTCCCCATAGGTGAGAATGACGTAACGGTCCTGATCCAGAACAAATGATTGTTCCTGCATGATATAATTCAGCGGAACATCTGTTGTGAGCCTCACCTGCGATCCAAGGTTAAGATAGCGGATATGGTTACTTCCTACAACGATTTCCGGAACCGTGCGCCCATAGTCGCCCCTGGGTTCGCACCGGATCCTGATAACAGGATTTCCACTGATCAGCTGGATCTTGCGCACCAGCATCTGTGGTTTGAACTGTCTTTCGTGTATGGTCATGCGCGGAGCACAGTCTATGACCTTAAACCTTCCATCGGTGGTTGCAAATTCTGTTGTCAGCAGATTTGTATTCTGTATATAATATTGAGAATTTTCGTATTGATCGGTGACCGGCCGTATATAAAAATGCCCTCCCTTCTCTTCATCCAGCAATGACCCGAAGAGAAAGCTGCTGTCGAACCTGGGCATGCACATCCATTTTACATCTGCTTTGGTGTCAATGTAAGCCAGGTATGAACAATTTCCGATGACACCAAGATCATACTTGTGTGTGGGCATGCTTCTTATTGGTTTTAGCTGGTGCAACAAATTGTTCCAGGAAAGGAAGTACTTCCTGTTGACTGTTTATATTATACTGAGCCGCTGTAGCGCCTGAGCCGATCTTTATTGTATGTGCCAGCTGGTTCAACGCTTTGAACATGTCCTCATCTGTAACATCATCGCCAACGCAAAGCGTGAAGTCGGGATTGAAATTATTGATCAGTTTCAGTGCTGTCATACCTTTATCAACGCCTGCCAGTCGTACCTCAATGACCTTGTTTCCATCTATCACCTGCAATGATGTATTGGTGATCAGTTGCAGCAGCGTATTCATAAGTTCGCGTGAACGGGTAAAACCCAGGTCGGGATGCGTGTTGCGGTAGTGCCAGGCAAGAGTGCTTTCCTTTTCTTCAACAAACGATCCGGCGCAACGCGTAACAAACAATTGCATCATGGGTCGTATCTGGTCTTTCCATTCCGGATTCACGGTCGATTGCGCTTCCCATCCGTTTTCCTGCCACCTGATCGCGGCACCATGCTCGGCTACAAGGGTAACAGGTAAATGACCCAGCCACTCCTGCAGGGTTTTTCTGTCCCTTCCACTGATGATCACAAGTTGATTTTTTGGTTCGGTTGACAGCTTTGTCAGCAATTGAAGCAATTGAGGGCCCGGGACTGCATCAGCAGGAATCCTTGTGAAAGCGGTAAGCGTGCCGTCATAATCCAGTAATATCACCCGCCTGGCCGCGGCATGATATCTTTTCAGTATTTCCGCGTTGATCTGATCGTTCATAAATTTATTGCGAAGCTTCTCCTGCTCCAGTTTTGTGTTTGAAAGCTGGTCAAGAAAATCGTTGACCCATCTTATAACGTCGTAATCCTTTAATCTTTTTTGCATGAGCGCCATTCGTTGCTTCTGATCGGAAACCGGCATGGTCAGCGCCTGTTCAATTGCGTTAGCCACTTCGGTGGAATCAGTGGGGTTAACCAGCAAAGCTTCACTTAATTCGCTGGCTGCTCCGGTAAGCTCACTCAGAATGAGTACGCCTGTCTGGTTACCGCAACTGGCAACATATTCTTTCGCAACAAGATTCATTCCATCCCGCAAAGGTGTTATGAGCGCCACATTCGCAGCCTGGTATAAAGCAGCCAGTTCCTCGAAAGAAAGATGATTATAGCGGTAAATGAGTGGTTGCCATTGAAGCGTTGAGAATTTTCCATTGATGGCGCCGATTTTCTCCTCCAGCCTTTTTCTGCGTTCAATATAAGCAGGAATGTTATCACGTGATGGAATAACATTCAGAATGAAGATCACTTTTTCTTTCCACTCCGGATGTTTTTCCAGAAACTCTTCATAGGCTTTCAGCCGGTACCTGAGACCTTTGGTGTAGTCCTGGCGATCAACCGAAAATATGATCTTCTTGTCAGCGAAATTGTCTCGTATTTCCTGCTTCCGGTCGATCACTTTGGCATTCTGCGAAGCCGCCTGGAATTTTTCATAGTCGATGCCAATTGGAAAAAGATCTGTACGGATAAGCCTGTTCTTATATTGCAGGTTATTGAAATGATTATCCACACCTACCAGCATTTTGGCCGATTGAATGAAGTGCTGAACATAGTCATGCGTATGAAATCCTGCAAGGTCGGCCCCCAGTATGCCGGTAATAAGTGATCTCTTCCATTCTGAAGGAAGCAGCCGGAATAATTCATACGATGGAAAAGGTATGTGAAGAAAGAAACCTATGCTCAGGTTTTTCTTTTTCTGACGAAGGAGGCCGGGCACCATCATCAGTTGATAATCGTGCACCCATACCACGTCATCATCATTGGCAATGCTTAATATCTTATCAGTAAATTGTTGGTTTACCTGGCTATAGGCTTCGAAGTATTTATTCCTGTAATGAACAAGAGAAGGAAAATAATGAAAGAGTGGCCAGATCACCGAATTGGATAATCCATTGTAATAATCGTTGTAAACCGGTTTTTCAATAAATATTGGCTCAACTTTAATTTTTTCTGTCTGGGTTTGGGCTCTGACAAGTTCATAATCCTGAGGCGAAAAATCCACGCTTCCTACCCACACCTGATCGTCGAACCGCTGGTCGTGTCCTGTTGTCTTTTCAAAATAATCCCTAATGGCCGACACAAGTCCTCCCGAGCTCTGCCTTAAATGCGGTTCCTCCCCTGTTCTGTCAATGGAAAAAGGTAATCTGTTCGATACAATGATCAGTTTGCTCATAATCAATCCTCTGTTTTGCAACGCTTTGTACTTGTTTTACCCAAAAATTGCGCCAGCGGGAGATTACAATTTACTTCAATAATTTCCTTGTATATTCTATCCAGTCGTTTTCACCTGATGGTACCCGGTATAAAGGAGGGATACCGGTAAAATCGTATTGACGCTGTTTGCGGTAACGTGTGGTTGTCCAGCTGAGGGTGTTGCCACAGGGAGTAGTAATGTTCATTACATTGCCATAACCTGTATAACCACCGGAGTTTTCACCCACCGTTATCAGTTTTTT
>DASWTK010000159.1:0-17659 GCA_036402175.1 Chitinophagaceae bacterium
AGGATCAGAATTGGAACAATTCGTGTTGAGGAGTCTATAATTGGGGATGATAACATTTTCGCGGAATAATTTCCATAAGTTAATGTCGCTGTCTATATTTGATAGAATAAAACACGCGACATAACCCCAGTTGACTACATAAGTTTCTTTTCTCCGCTTTTACCCATACTTCTCTTTCTGATTTTTTTTAAAGGAAACGAAAGGAGAGACGTATGGGTAATTATTGTCTATTGTAGTGTCTCATTTATTACAGATTTACTTTTACTAAGGTATCCTAATGGGCCCCAAGTAACAATCCTTATCGCATTCACTGTCCTGGAATTTCTCTTCTTTTCCACTTTCATATTCCTCAATCTCAAATCACCCCTTCTAAAACGCCTGATTCTCTTTACGTCGGCAGCCTTTGTACTCCTCCCCGTTGCCTTCTACTTATCTCGCGGTAACCTTAATTTTCAATCTCTTATATTCTCTATTGAGAATATTATTATTATACCTTTCTGCGTTTTATATTTCTATGAACAGATAAATAAACCCGATACATTCTTTATCTATCTGTCCAAAAGCTTCTGGATCATCCTGGGAATTATTATCTATGTAACCGGGACACTTTTCGTGTTCATCTACATTGATAGCCTTCCGGAAGACCAACAAGAAAAATATTGGATCATTAATTTGATTTTCAATACTATAAAAAATATTTTGTTCGCTATCGGTATCTATATTAAAAAACCAAAAGAAGAATTCAATCCATATCTGGGAAGAGACCCGAGTATTTAAACACCCTAACCTAACCCTAGAACGCGATGTTTTTCTTACAAGCCAACAACCAACCCCAAAGTATCTCCCTGGTACTGTTTTTCGGTACTATTGGAATGCTGGCGCTTGCCATTGGCTTAATCGTCTTTATAATTTTCCACCAGCGAAAGGTCATCCGTTACCAGCTGCAATTGCAGAAATTAGAACAGGATCAGCAAAAAATGCTGCTTAATGCATCAATACGACTTCAGGAAGAAGAACGTCAACGTATCGCTGCTGACCTTCACGACGATGCAGGCCCTCTTCTG
This sequence comes from Chitinophagaceae bacterium, assembly GCA_036402175.1. Taxonomy (GTDB): domain Bacteria; phylum Bacteroidota; class Bacteroidia; order Chitinophagales; family Chitinophagaceae; genus DASPKM01. The sequence goes on from DASWTK010000159.1 coordinate 1,065, forward strand.
GCTACTGCCCGTCTTTATCTTAACGAAAACCTGGTCAATCAAGACAAAACAACACAGCTTCAAGCCATATACAACGCTAAACAGATTATAGATGATACCATCCAGCTCATCCGTAATATTTCACATAGCCTCATGCCACCAACTCTCAAGAACTTCGGTCTTGAATCAGCGGTGAACGACCTTTTCCAAAAAATAAGCGGAGCCGGTACAATGAATGCCAGTTGCCGCTTCCACGATTACCGGGAACGTATGGCGCCCGAAAAAGAACTCATCGTATTCCGGGTGATACAGGAACTGGTGAATAATATTCTAAAACATAGTAACGCAAGCTTCATCCATCTTACACAAAATATGAATGATGGCAAATGCTTCATTCGCCTGCATCATGATGGACGCGGCTTAACCCAGGCCGACTTTGAAAAATTAAATAAAAGCACCGTGGGACTTGGACTGAAAAATATTCAAAGCCGTTTAAAAGTATTACAGGGAAAAATTCAATTTGAAAAAGATCTTAGTCAAACATATTATAAGGCAACAATAGAAATACCAAAAGAAGAGGAAGACAGGCCTTAATTTGTAATTCGTATCTTTAAAGCTTAAGTACAATACCTATGGGAGTCATAAAAGTGGCGATTGCTGACGACCACAAAATATTCAGAAAGGGTGTAATCCTATCGCTCCGGCCTTACACTAATATTAAATTCGTGCTGGAAGCTGACCATGGTCAGCAATTACTCGACGGACTTCAGGACCTGCCGGCAGAAGAAAAACCTGACGTTATCTTAATGGACCTCCGCATGCCAATGAAGGATGGTATTGAAACTACAAAGCTTGTCGCAAAACAATTTCCACAGATTCATATTATAGCACTGACAATGTTCGAAGACGAGCGGTTCGTGAGCCATATGATGGAAATCGGCGCCAACGGCTACCTGCTCAAAAGCGCCGATCCCGCTGAAATAAAACGCGCTATCATGGAAGTGATGAGCAAAGGCTATTACCTGAACAATTTCGTAAACAGAATATTACTTAAAAAGTCGCATTCAAAAACAAGAACCATCCCAACACTGAATAGCGAGATCACCCTGAACGAAAGGGAAAGAGATGTGATCAAGTATATCTGTATGGAATTTACAGCCCAGGAAATTGCCCAGAAACTCGAAGTGAGTCCCAGGACCGTTGAGGCAATAAAAGACCGGCTTATGGAAAGATTCGGAGCAAAAAATACTGCCGGACTGGTGTTCTTCGCGGTAAAAAATAACCTGGTCGACTAACCGAAGTTATCTACAGTTTCATTTCTGGTATCTCACCCTCGATCAAAAGCTTCCCGGCTGTTTTTGATCTTATTTCTTCAACTGTAATGCCTGGCGCCCGCTCCAAAAGCTTAAAGCCATCAGGAGTTACATCAAGCACCGCAATTTCCGTCACGATCCTTTTTACGCATTTTACCCCCGTAAGCGGTAGTGAACATTTTTGCAAAAGTTTCGATTCACCCTTTGGATTGGTATGCATCATGGCAACAATAATATTCCGTGCACTGGCTACCAGGTCCATCGCTCCGCCCATTCCCTTGACCATCTTGCCGGGTATCTTCCAGTTTGCTATATCTCCTTCTTCGCTCACTTCCATCGCACCTAAGACCGTTAAATCAACTTTGCCAGCCCTTATCATTCCAAAGCTCTCGGCACTGTCAAAAAATGATCCGCCGGGAAGCACGGTAACCGTTTCCTTGCCCGCATTGATCAGGTCCGCGTCTATCTCAGGTTCTTCAGGATAAGGCCCCATTCCCAGCATTCCATTTTCTGATTGCAGCATTATTGTCATCCCTGAAGGAATATAATTCGCAACAAGTGTTGGAATGCCGATTCCAAGGTTCACATACATGCCATCACGCAATTCCTGCGCGATCCGCCTTGCAATTCCATATTTATCCAATGCCATGGTTAATTAAGATTTTGCGGTTATTTGCTTATCTGTACCGTTTTTCTTTCAATCCTTTTTTCATAATTGCTACCCTGAAAAATGCGATGAACATAAATACCGGCAACATGAATTTGATCCGGGTCAAGTTCGCCTGGCTTCACTAACTGTTCCACCTCAGCGATCGTGATATTACCGGCTTTTGCCATGGAGGTGGAAAAATTGCGGGTGGTTTTTCTGAATACAAGATTTCCAAAAGAATCACCCTTCCATGCTTTAACTATTGAAAATTCTGCGTGCAATGCCAATTCCATCAGGTAAGGCTTTCCACCAAATACTCTGGTTTCCTTCCCCTCGCCTATTTCTGTTCCGTAACCAGCCGGCGTATAGAATGCAGGAATTCCCATACCAGCCATCTGTATGCGCGTTGCCAGCGTTCCCTGTGGTATCAGATCCACTTCAAGTTCTCCGCTGAGCAACTGGCGCTCAAATTCCGCATTTTCACCCACGTAAGAACTCATCATTTTTTTGATCTGCCGGGTTTGGAGCAAAAGCCCAAGCCCAAAGTCGTCAACACCTGCATTATTTGAAATGCACGTGAGGTTTTTTACTCCTTTACGCACCAGCGCAGAGATACAATTTTCAGGAATTCCACATAAGCCAAATCCACCTAACATGATCGTACAACCATCAGTGATATCCTTGATCGCCTCATCGGCATTCTGAACAACCTTTTGCATGGGATGTTTTTTTGAAGAGCAGTAAAAATACTTAGAAGAAGACTTACCGGGAAATTAAAACTTACTGGGGATTTTTATAAACTTCCTCTATCCTCCGGTTGGCCCTTGCAGATAAAGAATCAAAAAGCACTTTACTGTCCTGGGGACGCGAAGCATAGTACTCGTAACTTTTCCGGAATTGCTCCCTGGAAATATTATGCAGCTTGAAGACCTGCTCATACAATTTATAACGCTCCGCTTTTATATCAGTAATCGCAGTATCCTTCAGCAAAATAGTTTGAAGATATTCATCGGCCATCACCATATCCCATATGATATTCTCCATTTTTGTACGGGACAATGTATCATCGGGGCGGTCGTTCTTACCACACGCGGTAAAAAAGACAACTACTATCAAAAATAAAAGAACACGGCTCATCTCAATTCCTGTTTATACAATGAGGCATTGGATACGTCAACCCTGGCCAGTACATCCAGGGCACGACTCTTTTCATCAGGAGACGCTTTTTTGAAGATCTTGATCAACTCCCCTGACCTGCCCTGAAAAAAAAACTGAATGATCATAGAGTTGGGAATTTCCGTATTTACCGTATTCAAAAGATTAAGCGTGTTTATTACTGCTGTCCGGGCTGCAACTTCATTCTCATACATCTGATCCATGCCCATCCTGAAATAACTGTAGTAAGCATCGTGGATTAGATTGTACCTGTTGTTTGTGAGATTTTCAATCAGCCAATACCTGTTCCGTAAACCATCAAAAGCCCGCCAACCCGCAATATCGCGGCCTTCCGGTGCATTATTGACAATGTTCTGCGCGCGCTGGTAGAACTGATCGCCGCCTCTGAGCCCAAATGAACTGTAATCAAGCCCCAGGATCACATAAACATAATACGCAAAAATGGCTGTAAGATTGGAAGCTACCGGGTCAGTTCCCTGAACCCTGTTTTCATTAAATTCGAGCGGCTGGAATTCAACGTAGCGAAAAACTACACCATCATCCTGGTGATTAATCAGGGGTGATTCATAAGTGGAATTGAAAACCGGACGCGCAGCCTGAATAGTTAGTGACGCCTGGTAAATATTGGTTCCAACAGACTTCTCGATATTCAAAAGGAAATTGCAGGTAACTTTCTCCTGCTGCTGATAACTTTCATTTGTCCACTTACGGTTGTTCAGGAAATTATTCAGGGACGTTTGAAGTGTCTGAAATACTTTTTTATCTACCTGCGTGCCAATCCGGCTTGCGTTTACTGTGATACGCGCCTGTAATTCCTGGGCATCAATCTTCAACGTCAAAATCAACAACACACCTAAAAAGAAAATGCTATTACGCATGAAGTAAGTTTACAATTCTATCAACGATATCTTTCGCTACTTGTTGTTTTGGTTTACGCTCAAATGCAAGCTGCTGGCCGTTTTTCTCAAAAATTGTGATCTTGTTTGTATCATATCCGAACCCGGCGCCCGCATCATTCAGGGAATTAAGAACGATGAGATCCGCATTCTTGCCTTCCAGTTTTTTGAGAGCGTATTCTTTCTCATTCGTAGTCTCTAAAGCAAATCCTACCAGTATCTGACCATTCTTTTTCTGATCTCCAAGGCTTTTAAGAATATCCTTTGTCTTTACTAACTCCAGGGTAATTGTATCCCCGGTTTTCTTGATCTTTTCTTTTGCCTTTACCGCAGGAGTATAATCTGCTACTGCAGCAGACATGATTGCCACATCCGATTCCCCAAATTCTGCAATACAGGCATTGTACATTTCTTCGGCTGTCTGTACCTTTTTAAGGTTAACCCCAGGAATCGTCAAACTAAGTGAAGAGGGACCCATTACAAGATTTACCTCAGCACCCCGGTTTGCCAGTTCTTTTGAAAGTGCGATCCCCATTTTACCGGAAGAATGATTGCCGATAAAACGAACCGGATCAATGGGCTCATAAGTAGGTCCGGCAGTAACCAGTACCTTTTTTCCAAGCATATCCTTCTCGACGAATACTTCATCTGCAATAAATTGAAGAATAGCCTCTGGTTCAGCCATACGTCCATCTCCGTACAATCCACTGGCAAGTTCACCTTTCTCCACCGGTATCACAATGTTGCCGAAAGAACGCAATTTATCAAGATTGGAAATGGTAGTAGGATGATGCCACATATCCTCATCCATCGCAGGCGCAACCACTACCGGGCAGGTAGCCGAAAGATAGGTTGCCATAAGAAGATTATCACACTGGCCTGTTGCCATCTTTGCCAGCGAATTGCAGCTGAGTGGCGCTATCAGCATTATATCGGCCCATCGGCCCAGCATCACATGATTGGCCCAGGCTTCTTCATTAAAAAGATCAACCAGAACAGGGTTTTTAGATAAGGTTGAAAGCGTAAGCGGAGTCACAAAATCGCGTGCGGCAGGTGTCATGATCACTTTTACTTCTGCGCCGGCTTTAATAAACTGGCGAACCAGCAGAATGGACTTGTATGCTGCAATGCTGCCAGTGATGCACAAGAGGATTTTCTTTCCCTTAAACATGCTTTAAAATTAGAACAATTTATGAACGGATTCTGTCACCCGCAATACTTAAAACAAAAAGCGACAGCTTTATGACTGTCGCCTGTAATATTGTATGTTCCTGATCAGCTGAAAAGGTCATCCGTGTTCTTGCGATAATAGATCTTATTCTCCATGAATTCCTGTGTCGCAAGCAATGAGGGATTTGGCATCCGCTCATAAGCACGTGAAATTTCAATTTGCTCTTTATTCTCATGTATCTCTTCCAGGCTATCGGTATGACTTGCAAACTCGTCAAGCTTGTTATGCAATTCTTCTTTCATTGCAATGTTGATCTGATTAGCCCTTTTCGCAACAATTGCAATTGACTCATACAGATTGCCGGTTCTTGCCTTGATCTCGGTTAAGTTTCTTGTCTCCACCACATTACTGGTGTTAGCACTAAGCTGCCGTCTTAGTTTGCTCATTTTGTAATTCTTTTATATTGTTTTGTGATAGGCTTAAATAACGTTCTGTTTCCTTGATCAATTTGCTTTCCGGGAAACGGTCGATAAAATCATTGCATTCGGTTATCACCTGCTCAAACCTCTCATTTTTCTTTTCCTCTACGCTCATCAGGGCGTATTGATAATACGATTTTATAACCTGAAGTTTATACTCATCGCTCTTTTCCGAATCAGGAAAGTTATTCATTAAATTGGTAAAAGCAATGCCCGCAGCCTTAAATTGCCCCAGGTTGAAGTATAACTCCGCGTTTTTGAAGTCTTTGGCTTCCAGTTTCGCCCGGCACTGATCTATGATCTCTGTCGCTTCTTTTATACGCGCCGAACCGGGGTGGGTATTAATAAAGGTCTGCATTAACCCGATGGTCCGTTGTGTATTTGTCTGATCCAGCTCCACTTTGGGCGACTGCTTAAAATAAGTGTACGCCCTCATATATTCCATTTCCTCCGCCCTGGCGCTATTGGGAAAAACTTCCACAAAACCTTTAAACAGGTTTTCAGCGTTCAGATAGTCCTTTTGGTAATACGCGCAATAAGCATATTTATAGTATAGGTCTTCAAACTGTGGAGTACCCTTTAAAATAGGAAAAAGCTCTTCAAACAGCAGCTGGGCGTAATGGTACTTTTTCTTTGCATAGTACTGTTCAGCCATCCTGAGTTTGTAGTCATAGTCGGTACTTTTCTGAACCTTCGCAAACCGGGAACAGGATACAAGTACTATGGAAGCCAATAAAATAGAGGTAATAAGTCTCATAAAGGCGGGCAAAGTTAAACTTAATTGTGCAAATAAGTAAGAAAATACACCTCCGCCAAAGGATGACCGTTAATAATAATAAAAAAAACCCTCCGGATGGAGGGTTTTAAGTATTTGATTATGATAATATTAGTTTCTTCTTCTCAGATTCGGATGCGGAGCTGGAACGGTATTAGGACCTTCTTCGCCGGTTGCATCGCGGAGATCAACGGTAGTCTCTTCACCACCTGTCTGACCAGAGCGCCAGATGAAGCGATCAGAGCTGATACCTTCCTTGTCCACCAGGTAATTGATCACAGCATTCACCCTATCCCAGCTTAACTGCTGAGCAGCTTTGCTTGATTCGCCATAACCTATTACAGCTACACGGCAGGTTGGGCTGTTACGCATTTTCTGAGCAACACTAGCCAATAAAGCTTGTGCATCTCTGCTAAGGGTAACAGAACGGCCGGTGAAGGTAATGCTTGGAAGATCACCTATTCCACAACCACCCAGGAAACGACCCTGACGGAGAGAATCTATTGTTTGCCTCAATTCGTTACAGCATGATGGATCCGGGCACTTACCAACACCATCAGCATCTACCGGCTGGCACTGGGTTGGAGTGATCAGTTCTTTATCACGGAAGTCAGGTACTCCGTCGCCATCAGTATCACGGCTTACACCATGTGTGTCTACCGGTGCACCGGCTGGAGTATTAGGCTCCTGGTCGAACTGGTCAGTTACGCCATCGCCATCAGCATCGTCCAGAACCGGCTTTGGAAGCTTCATGTGCTTAGGTGCATTGATCTCATTGTACGCATAGTCAAGAGGGTTAATCCACCAGAGTGGTTCAACAGCTTTTGCACCAATGTTGAAATTAAGCCCAACAGAAAAGAAATTGTATGAATCAAAATCACGTGACTGAGCCGGAGCAGCCGGATCGTTCTCCTGCCACTGCTGACCATCGAGCAAGTCAGTTTTAGGAGCAGAGAATTTATCTTCAATTGCAAGGTTCATCCTTGGCGACAATTTGAATTGAACGCCTGCACCAACCACAAACACAGGACGGAAAGGATTATCGAACAATTCAGGCTGGCTGTTATCTTTTTCACCTTCAGTTTCATAATCCCCATCAAGAATATTGTCCTTTAATTCCTCGCGGATGTCTTTCCTGTTCTCGTATGTAGGTGCTATGGCTAAAGCGGAAGCAAAGTTATAAGGCGTTGTACCGTTGCGGGCGTCGATCTTGGTGTTGTAGATCATTCCACCCAAACCACCAAAGGCATAAATGTTGAAACCGGTTTTTGCCCTGTGGAAACGAATGTTGTTCAAAGTAACCACACCCTGGAGTGAAAGCTCATGGATAGTGGTCTTGTAGTTATAAAAAACGGACTGCGTTGCAGGATTATAAGCCCCTGCCCAGGCTGAATTACGGGCATAGCTTTTAGATGGACTGAAGTTTAAACCTTTGGGGAATCCAAGGTTATATTCTCCACGCAAAGAGAAAACATATCCCAGTGCCTTTCTTGCATGGATGCCGAATCCGGGATTAAGAAACCTTGAACGAACATCACCAGAAATATGCATCAGACCAACTTTTAATCCAAGCTCCCATTGATTCCTCGGCTTAGCAGGAAATGCATAAGCGTTGTTTTGAAATTCATTGTGCTGAGGTAATCTTTTAGAAGGGATCAGTGAAGAGTCGCGCATATCGTAGCTGGAAATCGTCTGAGCAAGGGCCCCAGAGACAACCGAACACAGTAAGACAAATAGAAATAGGTACTTTTTGCTTGCCATAACTAAGATTTATGAATATTGAATAATGATGGAGAATTTACGCAAAAATATCGATTGACCCATAAATAACAAATTTTTTTACCCTAACAACAACGGTTAGGGGTTATTTGTGGAACCAGCATCATCCAAATGGTCACTGCAATTATTGAACCAACCCATTTCTTTTTTTATTGTAGTAATTTGCCAGCTATTCAATACGATGAAAATATCACAAGCAATACTACACGAAGAACTGGCAGTGTTTGATAAGAAATTCAGGGAAGCTGTAAAGAGCAATGTTCCGCTCCTGGACAGGATAATGCAGTTTATAGTGAACAGAAAAGGGAAGCAGCTTCGACCTATGTTTGTATTGCTTTCAGCCAAATTATGCGGACCCATTAATGAAAGTACCTATCGCGCCGCTTCCCTGGTAGAGCTGCTTCACACTGCTACCCTGGTACACGATGATGTTGTGGATGAATCGCTGGAAAGACGTGGTTTTTTTTCTACTTATGCGCTCTGGAAAACGAAAATATCTGTGCTGGTAGGTGATTACCTGCTTGCAAAAGGACTGCTGCTTTCGGTTAATAACGACGATTTCCAGGTTTTAAAGATCCTTTCTGAAGCCGTCCGGCTCATGAGTGAAGGTGAGCTTCTTCAGATTGAAAAGTCCCGTTCGCTCAATCTGAACGAGGATATTTATTTCGAGATCATCCGAAATAAGACCGCGTCATTACTTGCCTCAGCCTGTGCCGCCGGTGCCTTTTCAACCAGTCGCAGCAATGAACAAACGGAAAAAATGAGAGCTTTCGGAGAGAAAGTCGGCCTTGCTTTCCAGATCAAGGACGACCTGTTCGACTACGGCTCAGAAAAAGTAGGAAAACCTACCGGCAACGATATAAAAGAAAAAAAGATCACCCTACCTTTAATATATACATTGAATAAACTGGATGCCTCCTCACGCCGGGAATGCATTTATATTATTAAAAACCAGAATAAGAAAAAAGACAAAGTAGATTTCGTGATCAATAAGGTTCGGGAAACCGGCGGAATCTCCTACGCAGAGAACAAAATGTTCGGTTACCGCGATCAGGCACTCTCCATACTACACGAATTCCCTGATACCGAAGTCCGGAAAGGACTTGAAGAACTCGTTCGCTTCACCACAGACAGACGTTATTAAGATGAAGAAAAGATGGAAAGAATTAGAGGTTGACGAAAAGAAGGCGCAGGCTCTTGAAGAATCATTGAAGATCCATCCTGCCCTTTGCAGGATTCTTATTTCAAGGGGCATAGAAACGTTTGAACAGGCAAGGAGCTTTTTCAGGCCACAGCTGTCAGACCTACACGATCCCCATTTAATGAAGGACATGCAAGCGGCAATTGACCGCATTCTGGTCGCTATTGAACGTCAGGAAAAAATTCTGGTATATGGCGATTATGATGTTGATGGAACAACAGCGGTCGCGTGTTTGTACCAGTTCCTTGAAAAGATCTATGACCCTTCAAAAATTGATTATTATATTCCACACCGCTACCGTGAAGGGTATGGCATTTCACGCGCGGGTATCGACTTTGCTCATTCCAATGACTTCCCCCTGATCATTGCGCTGGATTGCGGTATAAAATCAGTTGACCTGATCTCCTATGCGAGTTCCCTCGGTATAGACTTTATTGTGTGCGATCACCACTTGCCGGATAATGACCTTCCACCAGCCGTTGCAATTCTTAATCCGAAGCAGCAGGGCTGCCATTATCCTTATAAAGAACTCTGTGGTTGTGGGATAGGATTCAAGCTCATTACTGCACTCGGTCAATTATTAAACATCCCGCCAGAAGAATATTATTGTTATCTAGATCTAGTTGCAACCGCTATTGCCGCCGATATCGTTCCCATCACTGGCGAAAACAGGGTCATGGCTTTCTATGGTCTCAAACGCGTAAATGAAAGTCCGTGCAACGGCATTAAGGCATTGATCGAACTCAGTGGACTTAAAAAAGCTTTGCTTATCACAAATCTTGTTTTCATGATAGCCCCCAGGGTAAACGCTGCAGGGCGAATGGATGATGCCCGCAAGGCTGTCCAGATGTTTGTTGAAAAAGACTGCAACGATGCCAGGTTATTGGCAGAACAATTACATGCAAACAATTTCGATCGCAGGGAAGCCGACTCCAGCATTACCGGCGAAGCCCTTTCGCTGATACAAAATGATGACGTGCTTATTGCCCGGAAATCAACCGTAGTATTTCAACCTCACTGGCATAAAGGCGTAGTAGGGATTGTTGCCTCACGGCTGATTGAACACTATTACCGCCCGACAGTGGTGCTGACCCAAAGCGGTGACGTAATCACCGGAAGCGCACGCAGTGTAAATGGTTTTAATCTGTATGAAGCAATCCACGCTTGCCGTGAACACCTGCTTGGTTATGGTGGTCATTTTGCTGCCGCTGGCATGACCATGGCCGCAGATCAATTGGATGCATTCTGCAAAAAGTTTGAGGAAGTTGTCGCCAGCACTATCGAGCCTCACCTACTGGTGCCGGAGATCAGGATCGATGCGGAGATCGGTTTCAGTGACCTGAAACCAGGCTTCTACAATATCATCAATCAGATGGAACCATTCGGGCCAGACAACGTACAACCTGTATTCATCGCAAGAAATGTGACTGACTCAGGATACTCAAGGATCCTGAAAGAACAGCATATTAAGTTCTCCCTGTTGCAGGATAAAATAATCTTTAACGGGATTGGTTTCAATATGGCAGACAAATTCCCCCTGGTAAATTCAAAAAGTCCGCTGGACATTGTTTTTACACTGGACGAAAACGAATGGAATGGCGTTAAACACCTTCAACTTAAAATAATCGACCTGCGACTATCCCAACAGTCCACCGACCCCGCGACCGGGTAGTTGATCCGGCCACCGATCAATCAGCGAGAATGATCTTTCCCTTCTTTTCATCCTGCATCAATTCAACACTTCGGTTAATGAAGGACGTAAGATCATTTCCTTTAAGTAGTCCCTGTGAAAGCAATGCGAGGTCTGCAAGGTTGCGCACAAGCTTTTCCTGCTTTTCCTTTTCTTCAGTCTGAAGTATATTCTGATAGATCCGGTGATTTCCATTAACCGTGAGCGTTACCTCATCCGGCATCTTTCCATAAAATCCCATAGAACCACCCATAGCCGCCATATCCTTCATTCTTCGCATGAATTCCGGCCGTGTAGCTACAACCGGCGGGGCTTCCGGCGACAATCCTTTAACTTCCACTTTCACGTGCAGGTCCGGTACCTGAAAACCAAACAATTCCTTCAGCTTCGTTTCTTCTTCCTGATTAAGTACGGTGTCACCACCTTCTTGTGGGTCAATAAGGTTGTCAGCAATATCAGAATCAACACGGGTGAAATGAATATTATCCCATTTCATTTCAACCTGATTGATAAATGCGGAGTCAACCAAAGTTTCCATTTTCACAACGAGATACCCTTTCGCTTGCGCTGATTGTACATAACTATGCTGCTGAACCGGATCAGTTGTGTATAAGATCACAAGCTTGCCCTCTTTGTTTTTCTGAAGGGTTTCGGCTGCAAGTTTGTATTCTTCCAAAGTATAGAACTTATCATCATTTGCTGTCTGCATGATGAAGAACTTATTCGCTTTTTCCAGGAACTTGTCGTCGGTCATCATTCCATACTTCACAAACAATCCCAGGCTTTCCCATTTTTCTTCAAACTCTTTCCTTTCCTTATTAAAAATTTCTTCCAGCTTATCAGCCACTTTTTTGGTAATATGACTGTTAATCTTTCTAACATTGGGATCGCCCTGCAGATAACTGCGGCTAACGTTCAACGGTATATCCGGAGAATCAATTACACCGTGAAGCAGCATCAGGAATTCGGGAACGATATCGCGGACCTCATCCGTTACAAAAACCTGGTTACTGTAAAGCTGTATCTTATCCTTCTGGATTTCGTAGCTCTGCTTTATTTTGGGGAAATAAAGAATGCCAGTCAGATTAAATGGATAGTCAACATTCAGATGAATCCAGAATAAAGGCAATTCGTTATATGGGTATAGTTCTTTATAAAAATTCTGGTAATCAAGTGAAGTAAGTTCAGAAGGTTTCTTTTTCCAGGCAGGGGCAGGATTGTTCACCTGCTCATCTTTGAAATAAATCGGAACCGGAAGGAACCGGCAGAATTTTTTCAGAATAGTACCGATCCGATGCTCATCCAGGAACTCTGCACTCTCATCATTAATATGCAGAACGATTGTTGTTCCCCTGCTTTCCTTTTCAGTTTCTTCAATGGTATATTCAGGACTGCCATCACACTCCCACCTTACGGCCGGTGCATCTCTCCATGATTTTGTAAATATTTCAACCTGATCGCTGACCATAAAGGCGGAATAAAAACCAAGCCCGAAATGGCCAATGATGTTTGCCTCGCTCTGACCTTTGTATTTCTCAAGGAACTCTTCTGCACTGGAAAAGGCTACCTGATTAATGTATTTGTCCACTTCCGCTTCCGTCATCCCTATTCCACGGTCAGCAATTGAAATGGTTTTATTCTCTTTGTCGAGCGTTACATCAATGCGAAGTTCCCCAACCTCACCCTTGAATTCCCCTGAAGAGGCAAGCATGTTCAGCTTCTGGGACGCGTCGACAGCGTTACTTACCAATTCCCTGAGAAATATCTCATGATCGCTGTAAAGGAATTTTTTGATGATGGGGAAAATGTTTTCGGTCTGTACCCGGATCGCACCTTTTTGCATAAATGACAGTTTTAGAAGAGATTGTTATGGATGCCGAGGAAGCGCAAACCCGATGCCACTTGAAGAATTCTGCCATAGTGTCAACAGGACGGATTATTTTAATAATAAGTTATTGACAGCATATCTAGTTATAATAGTGAACCCTTAGTTTTGTCGCGCTGAAAAACCTACCTGATAATTTCCATCCTTAACAAGACCACTATCTGATCTCCGCAACCGGCATTGCCATGCTTCACTGTTCCCTTATTTATAAACTTTAAGCTATTTATGAAAAAACTTTATCTCCTGCTGACTGCTTTTTTATTAGCAGACCTTATTTCCTATGCCCAGATCAGCCTTACGAGCGGCGTTTACTCCCAGAATTTCAATACCCTTGCGCTTTCAGGGACGTCTTCTGTGCTACCGGCCGGATGGCTGTTCTCAGAAACCGGCACTAATGCAAACGCTACATATAATTCTGGAACGGGGTCCAGCAATACCGGTGATACTTATAGCTTTGGTTTATCAGCCGATCCGGACAGGGCTTTCGGAGGCCTGCTTTCAGGTTCTCTGACGCCTACCATCGGAGCAGGTTTTACCAATAATACAGGGTCGGTCATTGAATCCCTTACCATATCATACACAGGGGAACAATGGAGATTGGGTACGCTTGCCAGGCCCGATCAGATCGACTTTCAATATAGCCTGAACGCAACCAGTTTAAGTTCAGGAACCTGGGTAGACGTAAATCAACTGGATTTTACCGGACCCACGACAACAGGAACAGTTGGATTATTGAACGGAAACAGTGCCCCAAACCGCACTGCTATCAATTTTACCATTACTGGAATTTCTATTCCGAATGGTTCTACATTTTATATAAGGTGGACTGATTTTAATGCCACCAGTGCTGACGATGGTCTCGCGGTAGATGATTTCAGCCTCGACTTTGGTTCAGCCGGACCAGATGTTTTACCTCCCACTATTGCAACGTTAACTCCACCAGATAACGGAACCGGCATTTCAGCCAGCAGCACCGCAAGTATCGTTTTCAGTGAACCAGTTCAAAAAGGAACCAGCGGTACAATTACTGTAAAAGACGCTACCGACAATACTGTTCAGACAATTGATATAACAACTGCAGCGGTCACCGTTTCTGGTAATACTGCTTCATTTGATCTAACATTGTCCACAGCTACCGCTTACTATATCCAGATCAGTGCAGCAGCCTTTGAAGACCTTGCCGATAATGATTTTGGTGGAATCAGTGATAATTCTTCGTGGAATTTCACAACCAACAGTATTATTAATACTCTTCTTAACGCCAATTTTAATAATTGCACCTCCTCACTTTCCGACGGCTTTACTCAATTCAGTGCAACCGGAACAATTACCTGGCTTTGCACCACTTTCGGCAGAGATGCTAATAATCCACCATCGGGAAGCGCTGCCAACGGAGTACAAATAAATGGTTTCGATAATGGTCTTCAATCCAATGTTACAAATGAGGACTGGCTTATTTCACCAGCATTGAATCTTACAGCCACCACTTACCCACTGCTTTCATTCTGGAGTCGAACAAAATACAATGGTGATCCCCTTCAGTTGAAAATTTCTACTGACTACCCCGGCTCGGGAGATCCCCGCAATTTCACCTGGACAGATCTGAACGGGCGTTTCCCGGCTCAAACAACCGACGTATGGACTGTATCATCCAATATTAATTTGTCGTCCTACAAACAACCTATAGTATATATCGCCTTTGTATATAACTCATCAGACGAAGACGGTGCAAGATGGACACTGGACGATGTGCGCATTGACAATTCTTCAACCCCTCCGCCACCAAGTACTACCATCGGCACAACTGATATCCAGTTCAGTTATACCGCTTCCGGAGCAACCGGTGATAAGAGCTTTATTTTTACCGGCAACGACATCACAACAGATGTATCAATGACCGTTAATGGAAGTTTCCTGCTTTCGAAGGATGGCAACAGTTTCAGCTCAGCGTTGAACTACACAATTGCAGAAGCCAATAATATCCCAAAGACCGTTTTTGTTCGTTTTGCTCCGGGTCAGAACGGTCAGAATTTCAGCGATTCTGTTATCATCAACACTTCAGGCGTCACTTCAAAAGTTTATGTAAAAGGTAGCAGCATTGATCCTGCCACCACTTTGGAAGTTGTCAACTGGAATATTGAATGGTTCGGAAGTACTTCAAACGGACCAGGGAATGATGCGCAGCAGGAGCAAAACGTACTTACTGTTATGCAAAATGTAAATGCCGATTTATATGCATTGACCGAAATAGTGAGTGAAGCAAGACTTGCCAGTGTGGTAAATGCGTTGCCAGGTTACGCGTATGTGATCAGCAATTATGGATCTCATACAAATCCAAATTCACCATCACCTATTCCGCTTGCCGATGCACAGAAGCTGGCATTTGTTTATAAAACATCCGTTTTCAGTAATGTGTCCACTACGGCTTTGCTTTCATTAGGAATTAATTCACTCGCCGATGTAAGCAGTACATCCTATAACAACTGGGCAAGTGGAAGATTTCCATATATGCTGACTGCAGATGTAACACTTGATGGAGTAACCAAAACAGTAAGATTTGTTCTTGTGCATGCAAAAGCAAATACATCACCCACCACAACTTCATATAACAGAAGAAAGGCAGGCGCCGATGAATTGTATGCATTGTTCAATAGCACTTATGGAACCGATAACATCATAATGCTGGGAGATTATAATGACGATCTTGATTTTACAATTACAGACGGAATTAATCCACCTACCACTTCTTATATTTCATTCACCGGTGATGCATCCAATTATGGTTTCCCGACATTACCGTTAAGCCTTGCCGGTAAGAAATCTACAGTAAGCTACAATGATGTTATCGACCACGTGATCTATTCAAATGAGGTGGCGCCATTCTATATGAATTCAACTGCCGGCATATTGACCGATGCAGCGTCGATGGTTTCGAATTATGCCAGCACCACGTCGGATCACTATCCTGTTTTCAGCAGGTACAGGTTTGCAGCTGCGGGTCCTTTGCCCGTTACCCTTGAATACTTCAGCGCCCAGAAACAGAGCAAAGCGGTTCAACTCAGCTGGTCAACTGCCAGTGAAACGAACAGCAAAGAGTTCATTATAGAGCGAAGCGGCAATGGCAGGGATTTCAGTGCATTGAAGAAAGTAATGGCGGCGGGTAATTCTTCCCAGACGAACAGCTATCGCGTTATTGACGACAAACCTTTGACCGGCAATAATTTTTACAGGCTCAGAATGATGGATGCCGATGGTCAAAGCACTCTTTCCCGTATTATTAAAGTGGTGTTTGATAAGGGCATACTAGTGACCTTTTCGCCGAATCCGGCTCAAAACAGGCTTGTGATCAACGTGTTGCAGGCTAATGAACCGGTAACAGTTCAGTTGATAGACGCCCATGGAAAGACAATCCGGCAAAGAGTAAGTCCGGCCGGCACAAATCAACCGGTAATAATGGACGTGTCTGCCCTTGCAAAAGGGCTGTATATTCTTAAAATGATCACCCCGCAAACCATACAAACCGAAAAAGTAGTAATTGAATAAAAAAAAAAGCCCCTTTTCCCTTACCTTTGCAGCCCATTTATTTTAAAACCTAAAACAGG
>DASWTK010000160.1:0-3306 GCA_036402175.1 Chitinophagaceae bacterium
TTTCAACCCGCGCGGCAGCTGATAGACTCAGGTTGTGCGATCGCGATCGCGTCTGATTATAATCCGGGCTCAAGCCCCAGCGGGAATATGAACCTGGTAGTTTCAATGAGCTGCATTGGCATGAAAATGCTTCCGGAGGAAGCGATCAACGCTGCTACACTGAATGGCGCATACGCGATGGAACTGGAAAACCGGGTGGGAAGTATTACGAAAGGGAAAAAAGCAAACCTGATCTTTACTAAGCCAATTCAATCACTTGCCTATCTTCCATATTCCTTTGGATCTAACCTGGTAGATCGTGTAATGATCAAAGGAACGTTTATCAGTTAACCAATAATCTAAAAAAACCAACATGTACGGACTGCACATCGAAGAGATCCTGATACTGGCATGCTGCCTGGTGGTGCTTTCCTATATATTTTCAATTATCGCACGGTACATCCGCGTTCCTTCAGTGCTGCTGTTGCTCTTTGCAGGTCTGGGGTTTCGGTTTATTGCAGATTCATATGGCTTTCAACTTTACCTTCCGCCAGCACTTGTAGAAGGATTGGGAGTAGTTGGTCTGATAATGATCATACTGGAGGCAGGACTTGATCTGAAGCTCGAAAAGAAAAAGATCCCTCTTATCAGGGATTCCTTTTTTTCGGCCCTTGTGATCTTTGTTTTGTCCACCGGACTCGTTACCGGAATTTTATATTACTGGCTCGATGAACCGGTTGAGAAATGCCTTGTGTATGCGATTCCGCTCTCGATCATGAGCAGCACCATCGTTATTCCCAGCATTCACCCGTTAACAGAACAAAAGAAAGAGTTTCTCATTTACGAAGCTTCCTTTTCAGACATACTCGGAATTCTGGTGTTCAATTATTTCACCGCCAAGGAGGTCCTGACCTGGAAATCACTGGGGGTTTTCGGAGGAAATATAGTAGTGGCGGTAGTATTATCGCTGGTGTTCTCTTTCCTGTTATTATTGATACTTGCCAAAACAAAACTGAACATAAAATTCATCCTGATCTTTTCGTTACTGGTATTGATCTATTCAGGCGGTAAAATGGTTAACCTTCCATCGCTTTTAATCATCCTGGTGTTCGGTCTGATGATTAATAATTGGGAAAAGTTCCGGTTGAAAGTGCTTCAAAAGTATTTTCCGCATGATGAGGTGGTGGAGCTGCGGCACCTGATGCATACCATTACCGCAGAATCGTCTTTCCTGGTACGTACGTTTTTCTTTGTGCTTTTTGGATTTTCGATCCAGATTCAATCTGTCATGAACCGCGAAGTAATGCTGATTGGCGGTTCAATTGTTGTAGCGCTCTTTGTGATCAGGCTGCTGTACCTGCGCTTTTTTGTACATACAAACATTTTCCCCGAAGCATTTTTTATTCCCCGTGGACTGATCACCATTGTGCTGTTTTACAAGATTCCCCCTCACCTGGGTCTCATCTCTTTTAACGATGCCATCCTTTTCTTTATCATCCTGACCACGGGAATCATTATGGCGCTGGGTATGATCTTCTATAAAAAGCGGCCGGAACAGATCGTGGAGGAAGGGCAGTTTGCGGAACGGCCGGAAATTCATTAATTCATATCTTCATCCAATATGAAACACTTCAAGTTTTACTCGAAGCAGGATATTCTCTCATTGACAAGGGTGAGGCGCTTTGAAACAAAATTGGGCGAAATGATACAGGTGATCCGCGACAAGGATCAGCTTGAAACCGCTCTGGCCGAATCAATTTCCAGGTTTGTCATTATCGGAATTCCGGAAGACATTGGTGTGCGCGCCAACGGTGGAGTGGGAGGCGCCGATACTGCCTGGATCCCCTTCCTTCAATCTTTTATGAATATCCAGAGTAACGACTTCCTTCTTGGCGACGAGATCCTGATGCTCGGTCATTTTGATTTCGGCGATATTCAGTACGTCATAGATAAAAACGCGCAGAATGACGAAGAAAAACTGGAAGCTTACCGTCATGCGGTAAACACTATCGATGAAGAAGTTGAAAACCTTGTAAAACTCATTACTGCTACCGGCCGGATTCCAATTGTCATCGGAGGTGGTCACAATAATGCCTACCCGTTGGTAAAAGGTTGCGCCAAAGGACTGCATAAGGCAGGACTCATCCCGCTAGCGCAAATAAACTGCATCAACCTTGACGCGCATACCGATTACAGGCCAATGGAAGGCCGCCATAGCGGAAATGCATTCCGGTACGCGGAAGAGGACGGCTACCTGGCCAAATATTGTGTGGTTGGCATTCATGAAAATTATATCCCTCAGAACGTATGGGTCGATATCGTGAACAATCCGTTCATTGACTGCATTACTTATGAGGACATCTTCATTCACCAGAAAAGAAATTTCATTCAATCCATCGCACACGCTACCAGTTATACAGAAGATAATTACACCGGCATTGAACTGGACCTCGACAGTGTGCAGAATACTTTAGCAAGCGCGGCCACACCTTCCGGTATTACGGCACAGCACGCACGCCAGTACGTGAGTTTCGCAACCATGGATAGCAAGCCAGCTTACCTTCATATCTGTGAAGGCGCTGCGAGGTTAATAAACGGCAGGTTCGACGAAAGCGTGGGTAAACTGATAAGCTACCTTGTAAGTGATTTTGTAAAAGCCGCTACTTCCTAAAAGGCAATCCCCAGGTTGATATAGGTGCTTAGCCGCCTGCTCTGGTCAGAATACATAGCGCTGATCTCAAGCGGACCTAACGCGAAGTTATATGCGAAGGTGAAAGAATAGCCGGTAAGAAAATCGGGATTCTGAAAGAAATTACTCTTACTTACAAAATTTGTCAGCAGCATATTGGCGCGGCCAATCAAATAGGTATTGTTGAACAGTTCATACCTGAACCCGGCCTGTGAAGCAAAAACGCTGGGAGTATAAAAAGTTCCTTCCTGCAAACCCGCGAAAGTAATCTGGTTCCTGAAAAGCCTGGTAAGTCCTCCAACCACAAATTCATTCATCACATGTTTATTGTAATTAAAATTAACGCCTCCCTGCATGCCCAGCAAAAGAGTAGACCTGCGGCTTAATGGCGTATAACCTTCCAGGTTCAGCAGTATACGTTCGTATGGTGAGGTTTCAATTGTTATCGTATCAGGATCGGTAACCGGCTTCCCATCGCGAAAGAACTGTACATTGGGATGTTGCCTTCCAACACGTTCAAATACCGCATCCATTTTCAACCCGCGTCGCGGATAAACATTTTTATTAAGGCTGTTATGCGAAACATATCCATAACTGGTCTCAAAATCATTATTGCCCTCAAAAGAAAGGTTGGTGGT
>DASWTK010000161.1:0-11097 GCA_036402175.1 Chitinophagaceae bacterium
TCCGGCAAGGATACTGAGCCAATTATCGTCTCATATTCAAGACGTCGAAATTATGAAATTTGAAGCGCGGCTTCCTTGGAACAACAATTGCATCTGATCAACTAAACAAATTTGTCATGGCAAAGGAAAAAAGACCAACGCAACCCTCGGAGATTCCACAACCAGGTAAATATCCTGAAATTCAACCAACCACTTCCCCGGATTTCGAACCTGAAGAACCCGGTATTCCGGAAGAAGAGCCTGAGATCATGCCTGAAGGCGAGCCAGAACCCTCAAACCCGGAAATACCTTTACCTCCGAAATAATACAGGGACTGATGCCTGTCGTTTTCTAACCTGATACCCATCATTGAAGGGGGGATGTTACCATTCTACCTTCACTGAAAATAAAGATCATGAAAGCAATTAAAATTGCCGGATGGGTACTTGTATTATTTACATTGGGTTGCTCTTCATCAAAGATCATTCACTCATGGAAAGCAGAAAACGCCCAGGCAAAAAAATTCAATAAGATCATGGTGCTTGGACTTATCGGGAATGCCGATATAAGTCTCCGCCAAAAAATGGAAGATCATCTGATCAACGATCTGAGAGAGATCGGATACACTGCATTTTCATCACTGCAGGAATATGGCCCGAAAGCCTTTGATAAAATTGACGAACAAACCGCGCTGGATAAATTAAGCAATAGCGGAGTAGACGCTGTAGTAACCGTTGTGTTGCTGAACAAATCTAAAGAACGGCATTATGTGCCTGGTCATCTCCGGTATACTCCTTATTCTGTTTACTACGACAGATTCTGGGGATATTACACAACTATTTATGGTCGTGTGTATAGCCCTGGTTATTATGAAGAGAATACCCGCTATTTCTGGGAGAGCAGCTTGTACGATATGGGTGCAAAGGAGCTGGTTTATTCGGTTCAAACAGAATCATTCGAACCTTCTTCTGCCGAAAGGCTTGGTCACGAATACGGGCAGCTGATTGTAAATGATATGATCAAGCGAAATATCCTTGTCAAACAAACCAGCAGTCCAAAGCTTGGGTTTTAAAACACAGAAATTTCTTTATAATAACATGAACTTGACGCGTGAAAAATCACCATTCAGGTTGATTCACGTCATAATAATTCAGACGGTTCCTGGATAATATTGCAGGCAGGTGTTATTGCAAAAATTTTTAAAATTTCACATGATGCAAGTAATAATAGAATCACCCAGAATGGTATTAAGCGATAAATTACAGGAACTGATCAACGAAAAAATGAATCACATTGGAAAGATGAGCGACCGCATCACAAAATGTGTAGTAGTGCTGAGGAAAGAAAAAAACGATCAGGATAAAGATTCCTTTATCGAAGTGCAGCTTGCGCTGCCACAGAAATCAATTTTTGCCAGCGAAAGGGCCGGCACTTTTGAGGTTGCCCTGGATATGGTGGTCAATGACCTTGGCAGCCAGCTCAGGAAATACAAAACTGAACGTGAAAAGAATGGCAAGGGGATAACCAACTGATGACAATCAGATTTTTGTGTGATGGGCGTCAGTTTTTCCGGTATCCCTCCAAACTATCTTTGCTTCAGGTTTAATCCGAAAGGAAAAAGTTAAGTAGAACAGTTAGACATTAGTTGTTTAATTACACCGTAAACTAACTGATCGAAATACAGGTTAAAAGCTGTTATCTTAACAGGAACTTTCCGGACGGAACAGGCGCTGATAGAATAAGTGTTTTAACGGGCACTAAACTATTAACGTCGATGAAGGCGGGTTGAAAAACCCGCTTTTTTTTGTCTGGGTGTTTCAGCATTACAGGTAGAGCTTCTGATAATATTCAGCCACCATCCTGTTGCTCCCGAAACCGGGAGCTATATCGTGCAGGCTTTGTTTCATAATCGCCAGCCAGCGATCGGGATAGTCGTAGTACATAGGCACCACTTCCTTTTCAAGAAGATCGTACAGATTGTTTGCGTCCGCATCATCCTGCGAGTAATCGGGCAGGCTGGTATCAGCTGGCGGTATCAGGAAACAGTTCACCCTGTCTCGGGCAAATTCAGGAAACCATCCATCGGAAGTGCCCAGGTTTATAGCTCCGTTCATCGCGGCCGACATGCCACTGGTTCCCGACGCTTCATGAGACAGGCGGGGAACGTTCAGCCAGATGTCAGCACCCTGTTTCAGCAGTTTGGATAATTTCAGTTCGTAACCTACCAGCACAGAGCAGTTGCTATGGTTTTTACAGGTATTCACTATTTTATCAAATATTCCGATAGCGGTATAATCCATTGGGTAAGGCTTGCCGGCCCAGATAATCTGGATTGGCTTATCCTTATTCCTGACGAGCCTCTCAAATCGTTCGGGATTACGCAAAAGCAGGTCGGCACGCTTGTAACCGGCAAACCTTTTGGCAAATACGATCGTCAGAATATTCCTGTCGAAAATTTCGCCGTTCTGATCGGCTACAATTTCAAATAATTCTTCCTTGCATGCGGACTTCGTTTTACGTAACGCTTCATCGTCTTTTGCCGAGATTGCTGCATACATTTCTTTATTTGACCAGTAAGAAAAGTTCTGCGCGTTAGTTATTGGGATCATCGGGCAGATTCCCTGATATTTCTGCCACATTTTATTCAGTGTGTGGTGATGTATTGATGAAACGCCATTGGCAACTTTTGCCAGCCGCAGAACAGATAATGTCTGATCCAGCTGATGTTCCTCTGTTCCGGTAATTGCTTTTACTTCTGTCAACGGAATATCACAGAAGAATCCCATCCTCGCGAGTAATTCAATATCTGTTTTCGGGTTGCCGCTATCCTCCGGCGTATGATTTGTAAAAACCAGTCTTTTTTTTACTTCTTCCGCATTCCTGTACTTATTGTACAGGTAGAACGCAAGTGGCAACCCATGAGATTCGTTGAGATGGTATTTAGCTGGTTCCCACCCGAGATGTTCAAGCAATTTAGCGCCTCCCGCGCCTAACAAAATGGCAGACGCGATTTTTGTTTCCGGGTTGTAGTCATAAAGCTTGTGCGAGATCGTCTGTGCCAGGTAATCATTTTCGGGCAGATCAGTGCTTAGCAGGAAAAGCGGTGCAGTCCTGAACACGTCAGGTGGCAGATACCAGGCTGTTACCCATACATCGTGACCCGAAACGCGGATAGTAAATTTTATTCCGGTCTTTTCCAGAAATCCATACACTTTTTCCTGGAAAAGAACATCCATCGTCTGGTCGGTTTTCCTGGTCTGATCGTAGTAACCATACTTCCAGAGGATCCCGATTGCAACCATGTTTTGCTTCAGTTCATAAGCGCTGCGGATGTGCGAGCCTGCCAGGAAACCCAGGCCACCCGCGTATATCTTCAATGGCTGATGTATCGCGTATTCCATACAGAAATACGCAACGGGTGCCGAATAGGCGGGATCAAAGGTGTAGGGGTGGGTTACTGTGAACTTCATTTTTAAATGGTTTAACTTAGCTCACTTCTGCAAGGTATCAGCGCTAACCTCTTTTTTGAATGATCCAGGTCAACCCTGGTTATGATAGTACGCAAAATAGATCGTCAGAAGGGCTTAAATCATTCCGGTATATGAATCATATCATCTGATCGGGACAACTTATAAACGACCTTTGCTACAGAGTGGCCCCTTCATTTTAACCCAGACCATAGGATAAGGAATTTGAAGTGTAATGGATGTAGTTGATAAAAAAGAAATCAGATGAAAACGGTACTGGTAATAGAGGATGATAAGGAAATGCGGGAAAATACCGCGGAGATGCTTGAACTGGCGAATTATAAAGTTCTTCAGGCGTCGAATGGGAAAGAAGGAATTGAACTTGTATTTGAAGTTCATCCCGACCTGATAATCTGTAACATGGAGATGCCTGGTCTTGACGGGTTCGGTGTTTTGCATCTTCTTCGTAAAAATGAGAACCTGCAGAGTATCCCTTTTATTATTCTCTCGGAAAAAGGCGACAAGGAATCGATTCGTAAAGGCATGGATATGGGTGCCGATGATTTTATTATAAAGCCTTTTGAGCAAACGGAATTATTAAATGCAGTTGAAGCCCGTTTAAAAAAAATAGAACTCATCAGGCATGAGTTTTTAACCTTGCTTCATGAACAGGAGGCATTGACGCCATTAAAGAACACGCAGGAAGTATTACATGCGCTTATAGAGGGCAGAAATGTAAACAAATACAAGAAGAAACAGATCATTTATACAGAGGGAAACAGGCCTTCAAGGTTATATTACATTTTGAAAGGGAAAGTGAAAGCTTATAAGTCGAATGATGAAGGAAAGCAATTGATAGTTGACCTTTTCAATGAAGGTGATTTTCTTGGATACATTGCGCTGCTGGAGGGAACTACATATAAAGAAACTACTGAAGCGCTGGAAGATTCTGATCTGGCGGTGATTCCAAAAGAAGATTTTGAAGAGTTGCTTAATACAAACTTTCTGGCAGGAAGGGAGTTCACGTCAATGATAGCGAAAAAATTCGTTGAAAAAGAAGGCCAGCTCGTGGGTCTTGCTTATAATTCACTCAGGAAAAAAGTGGCAGAAGCGTTGCTGACACTTGATAAAAAATATCATTCAGTGATCAGCCTTAATCGTGACAATCTTGCGGCCATCGCAGGTACGGCAACTGAATCCCTGATCAGAACGCTTGCCGATTTCAAGAACGAGCACCTTATAGACATCAGGGAAGGAAAGATCATTATCCTGAACGAAAAAAAGCTGTCAGGAATTATCAATTGATCCTTTTCGATTTGCAAGAGGATCTTCTGACCCGACAGCCTGATTGAACTGGTTCATTAATTCTTCGAACCAATATTGCGCCCTTCGATTTCCAGATGTTTTATTTAGCCTGGCAATACGATCGGCGCTTTCGCCCTCATATTGATCTCATGTTCTGCAAGCCGTGACAATCTTTGGTCAATTTGTTTTTCATTCAGTTCAGCGTCGTGAAAAATTGTAGCCATTTCGTCTAACGCCAAAGCTTTGGCAAAGGCCGCGGCCGTACCATAAGTGCTGATCTTGAAGTGATTTATGATTTGTATGCACGCAAGCAAACACGCGTCTTTCACTTCCGGATCAGAACATTCCGCTAATCGTTCGTTAGTATCGTCAATAAAAGCCTTCATGATCCGGTTTGAAGTATTCATGGATGTGATCTTTCCCTGCTCACAGGCCTGTTCCAGATTGTTGACATGAAGCTGTACAAAATCGAGGTATCGCTGTAGAACAGTTTTCAGTGGCAGTGACCCTGTTTGAGCGATCCATTCGGACAGGCTTTTTTTCAATTGGATCTCAGAGCTCGTAAATTTTTGAATGTCATGATCTAACAGATCATGTAAAGTGATGATTCGGGAGTTACTTTCGGGTGACATAGAAATAATTTTTGTTGATACAAATCTACCGGCGGTTATACCCCTTAAATAATGACCACTATCAGTAAAATGCTTGATGGTCCTCATCGGGCGTAAGTGTTTACTTTGCTGATAACTGTCATTGTACATTGTGAGGGCAGTCATTAATAAGCGATATCCTTGATTCTAACTTGCATATCATTCACTCTTAATCGTTGAATATGAAAAAGTTCATTGCCGCTATCGACGGATTGAAATATTCCGAAGGCACAACAGATTACGCAGTTCACCTGGCTCGTCAGGCAAATGCTCACCTGGTAGGAGTTTTTCTGGATGATTTCACCTACCACAGTTACAAGATCTATGAACTTGTTGGAGACGAGGTAGAAGATATCATGGAGAGAAGGTTGAAATTTGAGGAAAAAGACGAGTCTGCAAGGCGGCAGGCTGTTTCTTATTTTGAAGACAAATGCCGCGGAGCGGGAATTGAGTATACTATCCATCACGATCGCAATATCGCGTTGCAGGAGTTGCTTCATGAAAGCATCTATGCCGATCTGCTGATCATAGATATGAAGGAAACGCTGACGCATTATGAAGAAAATCTGCCTACGCGTTTCATGCGCGACCTGCTTACAAATGTTCAGTGTCCTGTGCTGGCAGTACCAGGAAAGTATGTTCCATTGAATAGAGCGCAGATCCTGTACGATGGAAGCCCTTCCTCTGTTTATGCCACCCGAATGTTCAGCTATGTATTTTCTTCCCTGAAATATCTTGAGGTTGAAGTAATAACAGTTAAGAAAGAAGACCAGGATCTGCATGTGCCTGACAACAGGCTGATGAAAGAGTTCATGAAGAGGCATTTTCCAAATGCAGCATATACAGTTCTTAAAGGAGAATCGAACGCGCAGCTCCTGAAGCACCTGAAACCTGTTCAGGGCGATTCAATTGTTGTGCTGGGCGCTTACAGAAGGGGAATGGTATCACGCTGGTTCAAATCCAGCCTGGCCGATGTGATGATGAAGGAATTAAAAACACCGCTTTTTATTGCGCATAATAAATAAGCTACAAAATTAATATCATGAAAGGAATTGTCATTTACAGGGGAAGGTACGGTTCTACGGGTCAATACGCTGACTGGCTTGGGAAAGACCTTCATATTCCGGTAATGGAAGCCGATGAAATAAGTGTAGAGAAGCTGGACCTTTACGATTATATCATTGTCGGCGGTTCGGTTTATATCGGCAAACTGCTTGTCCGTGACTGGATCCGGAAGTATGAAACTTTTCTCCGATCAAAAGCGGTGTACTTTTTTATTGTTTGCGCAACCCCTGCCGAAGAAAAGGAAAAGATAGATGAGATCATTAAGAACAATTTGCCGGAGTCGTTGCGCACCGGAGATAATGTGTTTCTGCTGCCAGGCAGGATGATCAAAAAGAACCTATCAAAGTTTGACCTGTTCACCCTTAGGATGGGTGCGTTCCTCGAAAAAAATAAGGTTACGCGCAAGCAGATGTTGCTGGATTTTGATTCTGTGAAGCGTTCAAACCTTGAGCCTTTGGTGAAAGCAGTGCGGGTAGGTTGTGTGGCATACTGATTTGCGGGCCTGCCGGTATGTGTAGCCTGCTGACAATAATCACCCGTGGTAATGCGCTGAGTCATTATATCCTCCACCGGCAGTATGTAGTTTTATTCCTGTAAAAATTGTTTATATGAAAAAAGTACTGGTTGTATTCGAAGGCACACACTTTTCCTCAGGAGCCTTTAACTATGCAATGCACCTGAATAGCCTGCAGCCCATATTGCTTACAGGCGTTTTCCTTCCACAGGTTGATTATGCCAATTTATGGAGCTATGGAAGCGGGGGAAGCGGGCCGATGTTCGTTCCGCTCATGGAAAGCGTAGATTCGGCAATCATTCAAAAGAACATTGAAACATTCAGTAATCTTTGCATGACCAACAACATTGATTTCAGGGTGCACAAAGACGTTATGGATTTCGCGCTGCCCGAACTGAAGAGGGAAACCCGCTTTGCCGATCTTTTGATAGTGGGAAGTGAAACGTTTTATGCAAATCTTGGCTCGTATGAGCAGAATGAATACCTGAAAGACGCGATCAGCCAGGCCGAATGCCCGATCATTGTGGTTCCCGAGAAGTCAGATATCCCCGGAAGCATTGTAATAGCTTATGATGGCAGTAAATCATCTGTGCATGCGATAAAGCAGTTTGCTTACCTGTTTCCCGAACTGGCTAAATTGCCTGCCTTACTGGTGTATGTTTCAAGAGAACACGATGATTTTCCGGATTCAGGTAATATTAAGGAACTTGCTACACGCCATTATCCCGACCTGACCTTTTTAAAACTGGAGATGGATCCCAAGAAGAATTTCAGCACATGGCTGGGCGAACAGGAAGGCGCGATGCTGGTTGCGGGAGCTTATGGACGTTCCGGTTTCTCACAATTGTTTAAGTCCAGTTTTGTATCGAATGTAATTGATGAACACAAATTGCCTGTATTTATAGCGCATACTTAATTTTGGAAGGGTTATTAAAATAAAAACCACGTATATGAACAAGACAACTTCGGTTATTGTTGCACTTGCTGCCGGCGCGGCCGCAGGTTTTATAGCAGGCTTGTTGCTGGCCCCTGAAAAAGGTGAGGATACAAGGAAGAAAATTACGGATGCAGGAAAAAAGTTCACTTCTAAGGTAACAGACAAAGTTTCTGAAGTGATGGGCACCTACAAAAAGGAATTCGCAAACGGCGAAGAAAGCTGAGTTATGGGTATTTTCAATACGATAGGATCCACCCTGAACGACCTTCGGAACAGCGCGATGGAGTTTATAGAAACACAGATTGCGCTGGCAAAAGTTCAGGCAGCGGAGAAGGTTTCTACCCTGGTATCCACCATAGCGGCTTTCCTCATTCTTTCCGTATTTCTGCTGTTCTTTCTATTGTTTGGAAGCATTGCTGCAGCCTACTGGATGGCAAGCATAACAGGAAGTAATGCTCTTGGCTTCCTGATTGTCGGAGGATTTTATTTACTGGTTGGAGTAATCATTTTTCTGGGCAGAGAAAGGTTATTGAGAAGACCAATGCTGAATGCAATCATTCGCCAGTTATTCAAGGAAAGAACAGCAGAGGGGAAAGAAGAACACAAAGAAAAAAATGAAAGCCAGGCTAACTGAATTTTAGTATACAATTCTGAAATTTCCTGATCATGAACCGCAAGGCATTGAGTGAGGATATTAATCAGCGGTTTGTTGCAATCAACAGGTCGGCCAAAAAGATGGTTGCCCATTTTGATAAGGATATGCTGTTGGATTTCAGGATTACAGTTCAGAAATTAAGGTCATTTCTAAACCTCATATGCGTTGAGACGGTAAATGGCGCAGATACGCTGAAAATAAGGAGGAGGTTAAAATCGTTTTATGGTTATGCGGGTATAATCAGGAATATTCAGATTCAACTGCATCATATCAATAAAATTATCCCCGATAATTCTTTCACCGGACTTGACCCTTACATAGGCGCTTTACAAAGGGATATGGAAGGCTGGAAACATGAAGCCATTGCAATGCTTACCGACCATGATGATTTTGATGAGGAAAAGAACATCATCTCCAAATCGATTCCCGCGCAACTGACAAAATTGAGCATCAGGAAGTTTATCATCCGGAATGCGGATCAGGCTAACGAATTGCTGATCCTTCGCAACGTTGATGAAAATAATCTTCATCAGTTGCGGAAAATCACGAAGGATATTTTTTACAACTGGCCATACATTGAAGAGGAAGCGACGAATTTATTGCCTCCCGGAATAAATTCTTATGAACGGATCTCTGCGCTAACCAGCATTCTGAATATGTATGGCGAAGAATGCGCGGCATTGGACTTGTTGTTACCTTCTTATACCGCAGCTGTTCAGGATGAGGCTGCTAAAAAACTCCTGCACGACCTCCGTTTGAAATTACAGGGAAATAAAGAAGACCTGAGAATAGAATTCTACGATAACCTGTTAAAGTTCAGGTCGGCCGCGATTAGCCCGGGCCATATATAAAGGCTTAACAAACTGCCTCTTACGCTGCTTTCGGCTTTCAACTGATCCTTATCAAAACGCAGACTGATAACCATCATCGGTTTCGGTATCCTGTGAGCATACATTTGATATTCAAACCATTTTATATGCTGCCATCAATCCTGCAGGAAAGATCGATTGTTCCTGAATCCAGGCGCGTACTTCCTGATATAACCATCATTTTACCGTTCGAGCCAAAGATCTCACCAAAGGGAGAGATCGATAAAAGGATTGAACATATGGAATTCAGGGTGGCCTCGGAGTTAAGCAGAAATTTTTCCAGGGAGGAGGCCTTTCCGATGCTCTCGCGGTTACGAAAGATCATCAATACGCTGAATTATTCCACTTACAAAAAGAGCGTCGCTATTTTTCTTTCACCGGTTGCGGAGAAAGTGTGTTACATGAATATTGATGTGAATGAACAGATCATTGTAGGCGAGCCTTTCAATATGCTTCAATTGATAAAGGATAAAAAGGAAACTCAGAATTGCATGCTGCTGGTATTGAGTGCCGGAATGATGAAAATCTTTGAAGCCAACGCCATCAGGTTAAACAGGGTAATGCTTAAAATATCTGAAAATGCTGAAACTTACAAAAACGATATCCCCGGCAGGGTAGCAAATTTCTCGGATCCTTCAGAAAGAAAGGAAGTGATGCTTGACAAATTCCTGCATCATGCAGATCAGGCATTGCACACAATGCTCAATTCCATTCCGCTTCCCGTATTTGTTATGGCAACCGATAAAACAGCAGGTCACTTCAGGAAGATCACATCCAACTCAAAGCATATTGTAGATTATATCCATGGAAATTTTGATGACGC
Source organism: Chitinophagaceae bacterium (assembly GCA_036402175.1). GTDB lineage: Bacteria > Bacteroidota > Bacteroidia > Chitinophagales > Chitinophagaceae > DASPKM01. The sequence continues at coordinate 10,265 of DASWTK010000161.1, forward strand.
TACAGAATATGTTCTCCTGGAAGCGCTCAGGCCACAGATAGCGGTTTGGGAAAAGGTCAAGCAATCGCATTTGCTGAACCGTATCGATACTGCAATGAGTGCAGGGCGGCTGTCAACCGGAATACGGGCTGTAAGAAAAGATGCAGCTGCCAATAAAGGCCAGCTATTGGTGGTTGAAAAAAATTACACTTATCCGGTCAGGGTTATGCCGGGAAACGGTGAAACATTGCCATACTTCATCACAGATGCGATTGATACCATCATCGCCAATGTACTGGAAAGCGGTGGTGATGTTGAATTGGTTGATGAAGGCGTACTCGAACACTATAAGAGAATAGCATTGGTGAAATACTATTAAAAAATGTAAGATGCAACCATACATAAAGAAATTCCGGGATACAGGAATAAAGGATGTGGCCATGGTGGGAGGCAAGAACGCATCGCTCGGTGAAATGATCTCGCGGTTATCAGCCAGCGGAATTAAGGTTCCCGACGGTTTTGCAACTACAGCGGATGCGTTCTGGCTTTTTCTTGATCACAATAAACTGCGTCAGCCGCTCATAGATCTTATCAGCAGGATTGATAAAAAAGATTACGCGAACCTTTCTGATATCGGCGCCGCTGCCAGGCAGCTGATCCTGGATGCTGAAATTCCTGCCGGGCTCTCGGATCAGATTATAAAAGGATACCGTGAACTGAGCGGATATGAAGATGCGGAAGTGGCAGTACGCAGCAGCGCTACGGCAGAGGATCTGCCCAATGCAAGTTTTGCAGGCCAGCATGAGTCGTATCTCAACATCAAAGGCGGGCAGGCGCTTTTAAAAGCGGTGAGA
>DASWTK010000162.1:0-12792 GCA_036402175.1 Chitinophagaceae bacterium
TAGCAGATTTCCAGGCCAGAGTTCCTTTCTGATAGGCATCCATCCGCAGCCTTACGATATCCTTCCCTTCAGGATGAAAATCATCATAACTCCTTTCATAAGAAACGTAATGAAATATGAGGAGGCAACAAACCATGCCAATGGCCAAGCCGAATAAATTCAGCGCCGTATAGCCCTTGCGCTTTGCGAGGTTGCGAACAGCAATTTTGAGGTGGTTGCTTATCATATTTATGAATTTTTATCCATTATCGCTTACCGTTCCTTCATCCGGTGAGCGCGCATTATTCTGTTCGTAAACTCTTGATCGGATTGGCCATTGCCGCCTTGATCGCCTGGAAACTTACCGTGAGCATGGCGATCATCAAGGCGACGAATCCTGCCATTAAAAAAATCCACCACGAAATATCAACCCTGTACGCGAAGTCCTGCAGCCACTTGTGCATGAAATACCATGCAACCGGAATGGCTACAATAAACGCGATGATCACCAGTTTCAGAAAATCTTTCGATAACAGCCTTACGATACCCTGAATACTCAGTCCAAGTACTTTGCGGATACCGATCTCTTTGGTCCGTTGCTCTGAAATGAAATTCGCAAGCCCGAAGAGACCCAGGCACGCAACTACTATAGCCAGTATGGAGAAGGTAAGCGCGATATTGCTTACCCGCTGTTCGGCACGGTACATTTCATCGAACGATTCATCGAGGAACCGATGGTTGAAAGGCATTCCCGGCGCCATGGCCTTCCATTTGGCCTGCACTTCTTTCAGGATCGACGGGATCTTTTTACCATCTACTTTAAATGAAGCCAGACCAGTATTGCGGCGCAGCACAAAACAAAGCGGCCCCACATTCTTGCGAAGTGTTTCGAAATGGAAATTTTTTACTACACCAATGATGTTATGTGATATGAGTGTATTATCCGGGATAGAATACACTTTCTTTCCGATCGGCTCATCCATTCCCATTATTTTGGCGGCGGTTTCATTGATGATCATGGCCGACGAGTCGGACCCGAAATCGCGTGAAAATGCACGCCCTTTCAGCAATTGCATGTCCAGCGTTTTCAGGTAATCGTAATCAATACTCCAGATCTGCATATTGAATCCGTTCTTCGAATCAAGCACGGCTTCAGGTGAAAATGTGTTGTCGTTCCTGTAAGAGTTGCTTACAGGGAGATAACCGCTGAATGTGCCGCTGAGCACACCAGGAATCCTCAGCACTTCATTTTTAAAAGCATCTGTTTTTGGCCCAAGCGCGTATGCATCATTTATAATAAGCACCTGGTCTTTACTGAACCCGAGATTGGTATTCTGAATAAAATTCAACTGGCGGAATATCACAATCGTGCAAATGATAAGCACTATGGAAGTAAAGAACTGAATAACCACCAGCACACTTCTCAGCATGCCGCTTCTGCTTCCAAGCTTCAGTTTACCTTTCAGCACTTCAATGGGTTGAAAAGATGAAAGGAAGAAGGCCGGATAACTTCCTGCGATCAACCCAACAAGGAAAGGAAGCGCAATCAGGATGGGAAGCAACCGCCAGTTCAGCAGGCTTTGAATAGAAAGGCTTTTGCTGGCCATGTTGTTGAACAATGGCAATACCAGCCCCGCGAGCAGAATAGCAATGATCAGTCCTATGAGCACCATCAAAGTGGATTCTGACAGGAACTGTACAATGAGTTGCTTTCTTTCGGTGCCCAATACTTTGCGAATACCTACCTCACGTGCACGATTGGCCGACCTTGCGGTTGCAAGATTCATGAAATTGATGCATGCTATCAGCAGTATGAAAAGCGCCACTGCGGAAAAAATATATACATACTGAATGTTGCCGTTTGGCCTCAGCTCAAAAGAACGGTCCGAATACAGATGTATGTCATATAATGGAATGAGTGAGTACTGAAGTTTATTCCCCGCCTTCTCAAATTCTTCCATTGAACTTACCTGCATGAACTGCCTCGCCTGTGGGATAATATACCTGTCCATGTATTCCTTGAATTTCTTTTCAAAGTCTTTATAATCGACACCAGGCTTCATCAGCAGGTAGGTATAAAAGTTATGGCTCAGATAATTGCCCCAGCCATAATCTACATTATCCATTGAGAACAGAAAGTCGAACCGGAAGTGGGAATTCTCCGGCATATCCTTCATTATACCGGTAATCTTGTACAACGTACTGTTGTTGTCGTTGGTTTCAATGGTTTTGCCCATCACATCGCTGCTTCCGAAATATTTTTTAGCGGCCGATTCACTGAGCACTACAGTATTGGGCTCATTCAAAGCGGTATTGGGGTCGCCTGCTAACAACGGCAGCGTGAAGACTCTGAATATCGTGGAATCTGCATGTGTAACCGCGTTTTCATTAATAAATTCATTTCCCTTCTTCACCAGTTTGGAGCCGCCGGAAGCATAAAAGCGGGTGTATTCCTCAACCTGCGGATAATCTTTTTTCAGTGTAGAGCCCATCATGTCGCTCGACACTGGCATCTGCAGGTCGGAGCCGCCAAAGCGGATGTCGCTATGAATGCGATAGATGCGATCGCCTTTTGCATGATACCGGTCGAAGCTCAGCTCATCAAGCACGTACATAGCTATAAGCAGAAAACAACATAGTCCAATGGCCAGGCCAAGGATGTTAATGAATGAGAAGACCTTATTCTTCAGTAGGTTTCTCCAGGCTGTTTTAAGGTAATTGCCGAACATAAATTTTTAATTAAATGAGATCATATTTGTTTTGTTTTTCATCGTTAGTTTTCATTTTACCGTACGTTTATGTCAATTCTATTCAGTTCTCAAACTTTTCACGGGGTTCGACATGGCCGCTCTTACGGCCTGGAAACTAACTGTTACCAGTGCAATGATCAATGCAAGAATTCCAGCGAGTAGATACACCCACCAGCTGATGTTCACCCGGTAAGCGAAATCGGTGAGCCAGTTGTTCATTAACCACCATGCCAGCGGAAATGCAATCACCGCGGCGATTATCACCAGCTTCACAAAATCCTTTGACAGCAGGCTCACAATATGCGGTACACTTGCGCCCAGCACTTTGCGTATGCCGATCTCTTTTGTTCGCCTTACTACCGTTAATGTGGCCAGGCCAAACAAACCCAGGCAAGCAATAAAAATGGAAAGCGCCGAAGCAAGCTTCACAATGGTACTGGTGCGTTGCTCCTGCTGGTATTGAGCGGCTATGCTTTCATCAAGGAACTGGTATTCGAAATCCTGGTCGGGTACCAACTTCTTCCACGCCTGTTTCAGCATCTCAACATTTGCTGTTATGTTTCCTCCTTTCAGTCGTACCGAAATCCGCGGCTGCGGGGGAGAAGCAAAATTGATATTCTCAGAACGGCGCACGAAAGAATCAACGCTCATTGTCATAACCATTGGGCGTATGGCAGTGTGGAGCGACTGAAAATGAAAATCCTTCATCACACCAATGATCTGGTACCCGAACTTGCCGGGCATTTTTTTGCCAACAGCATCACCCATGCCGAACTCCTTTACAAATGCTTCGTTTACTACCGCGGCCGAATTGACGTCGGCGGTATTCGACCCATCGAAATTGCGGCCACTAACAAAGCTGATGTTCATGGAGCGGAGGAAATGTTCATCCACCGCGTTATATTGGAAACCCTTGTACACTTTTTTATCATCGGTGAAACCCAGTTCTATCCAGGGCGTTTCTGTAAAGCTGTACAGGGAAACCGCAACGTCAGCCACCTGCGGTTGATTCAGCAGCTCGGTCCTGTAAAGTTTGGCAAGCGGAAAACCTTCATCCCTTCTCATGTTTGTCTGCACTACTATTAACTGGTTGCGGTTATACCCCAGGTCTTTATTCTTCAGGTAATTCATCTGTTCTCCGATAACAATTGTACACACGATCATACCTATGGAAGCGATGAACTGCCCCACGATCAATCCCTGTCTCAGCCAACCGGAATTGCTTTTCAGTTTCAGCTTTCCTTTGAGTACTTCAACAGGACTGAATCCCGACAATACCAGCGCGGGATACACACCTGCTATCACCGCAATCAGCGCAATCATCATCAAACAGAACAAAATGAATACAGGATCAAATTGCAGGCTGAGTTCGCGGTTGATCAGCTGGTTGAACGGTCGTACAAGCAGGCTGGCAAGCAAAAGGCCTATCACTACAGAGATCAGCGTAACCAGCAATGCTTCGCCCCAAAACTGCCGCATTAATTGATGGCGGGCTGCGCCCATTGCTTTCCGGACACCCACTTCCAAAGCCCTGGTAGTAGACCGCCCGATTGATAAGGTGATGAAATTGATGCATGCCACCAACAGGATAAGAACTCCGATTGTCGCAAGAATGTAAGAGTATTTAGGATTGCTGATGGGTTCAATAGCCGCGGGCAGTTTATTGTCGAGGTGAATGGAAGTCATGGGCTGCATGTACAGCAAAAAACCATTCTCAGTATAATCTTCACCAAGCTGCTGTTTCATCATGGCTGGAAACTTCTTCCCGATGGCCGCCACATCAGTGTTCTCTTTTACCAGTACATAGGTTTCCACAAATATGTTGAACCAGTTTCTCTGCGTGTTGGGCCTGAATAAATGAGTGCTGTTTGAAAAAGGTATCAGCAGGTTGAATTGAATGCTGGATGCTTCGGGCGCCGGCTCTGCCAATCCTGCAACGGAGAACAATACTTTATTATCACCTAACTGTATTTCGATGCTCTTGCCGATCGGGTCATCATTGCCAAAGAATTTTTTGGCAAGAACAGGAGTAATGATCATTGAATTTGCCGTAGGAAAAGGATTGTTCCTGTTACCGCTGATCAGTTCAAAATCAAACATCCTGAAAAAGGTGGAATCCACCATGCGGATTTGTTCGGTGAACGACTGCCCATTGACCTTTACAATAGGAGCAGACGCAAATACCCTGCAGGTAGCTTCCACTTCCGGTATATTGGCCTGCAACGCGCCTGCCATTGGTAGTGGTGTGATGGTATTAATGAAATCTTCGCCCTGGTATTTTTCGTGCTGCCACATCCGGTACAGCCTGTCCGACTTGCTATGGAATTTGTCGTAGCTCCATTCAGACCGTACAAACAGCATGATCAGCACACAACAGGTAATACCCACTGCCAGGCCCAGGATGTTGATGAGCGTATACTCCTTATATCTTAACAGGTAACGGACTGCTACTTTCAGATAGTTGCGCAGCATAAGCTATGTTTTAATATTGTGACATTCACATAGAATAATCATTCTGTTCTGAGACTTTTAACCGGGTTGGCAACAGCTGATCTGATAGCCTGGAAACTGATCGTGAGTAAGGTTATCATAATTGCCATTATACCTGCAACCGGGAAAATCCACCAGCTTATTTTGATACGGTACGCATAGTCTTCCAGCCAGTTGTTCATTGAATACCATGCTATGGGTGATGCAATCAGCAAGGCTATCAATACCAGTTTCAGAAAGTCTTTCGACATCAGCACCACAATTCCCTGAACGCTTGCTCCAAGCACTTTCCTGATTCCAATTTCTTTCGTCTTTTGTTCTGCGGTAAATATGGCAAGTCCCAGCAACCCAAGGCATGAGATGAAAATGGCCAGGAAAGAAAATGAAGTGGAAAGTCCGCTCACCACCTGCTCGCTCTTATAAAGCTTGCTGTATTCTTCATCAGAAAACTGATAAGTAAAAGGGAAACCGGGATTCAACTCTTTGCACAATGATTCCATGCTGGCAAGGGCCTGCTTTGTTTGCCCTGGCTTCGTCCTTATAAGCACGCTTCCCCATCGCTGATTTTCTCCTAAATGAATGATCAGCGGATTGATGGGAATATGCAATGAATTGAAATGAAAATCCTTTACCACTCCTATGACTGTGCCTTTCCGTTGCCATAATGTGAGCGCGCTGCCAACGGGTTGCTTCATGCCCATTTTTTTCGCGGCCGACTCATTGATGATATATCCAACCGAATCGGTAGCGAACCTGTCCGAGAAGTCGCGGCCGTCTTTCATCATTAATCTCATGGTTTGAACGAAATCATACCCAACCGCTGCCTGGGTGAACATTGGCTTGGAGTTCGGGTCCTTGCCATCCCACTCAACGCCGCCGGTGCCATTTTGAATTTGGGTTGGGGTCTGCGAAATGCGCGATATAAACTGGATTCCCGGTTTCTTCAGCGCTTCCTGCTTCAACAGTTTGTATTTGCCTACCAGCTCACCCTCGAGTGGAATGTAAATAAGATTCTCACGATCGTAACCAAGGTTGGTATTCTGAACATAGTCAACCTGCTTTGAAATAACGATTGTTCCGATGATGAGCATAATGGACAACGCGAACTGAAATACAACAAGTCCTTTGCGAAGTAATGAGGCGCTGGAAGTGAATTTCAAAGTGCCCTTCAATACTTTGATAGGACTGAACGATGAAAGGAAAAGCGCAGGATAACTCCCCGAAATCAAACCAGTGATCAGCATCAGCGCGAAAAGGCTGATCCAGAACATGCCGTTGTTGAACGGCATTTGGATCTGCTTTCCGGTCAGCGAATTAAAAACCGGAAGCAGCAACGAAACAAGTACCAATGACAACAAGGCGGCCAGACAGGCAAGAAGCATTGCCTCGCCAATGAATTGCCTGATAAGTGAACCTCTCACAGCTCCAACAACTTTTCTGACACCAATTTCCTTTGCACGCTGAACAGAACGGGCAGTGCTGAGATTCATAAAATTGATACAGGCGATTATAAGGATGAAGATCGCGACAAGACTGAATAACCTTATGTATTCAAACCGCCCGCCTGTTATCTTTCCGTTGGTGAAATTGGAATGAAGGTACATTTCATCAAATCGCTGAATACCGAGCTCGATCCTGAATGCGGCGCTTTGCTCTTTATTATAATTATCGAGGAAGAGTTTTATCTTTTTCTCAAAATCGGCTGCGTTTGCCTGTTCACGAAGCTGGATATAAGTTCGCGGCCCGTTATTACCCCAGTCACGCGCCCACTCATTGTTCTCGAGAAAAAATTCCCACGGCAGCATGTAATCGAACTTTATGGAAGAATGTTTATTGAGGTTTTCAAAAACTGCCGTTACTTTAAAATCCTTCCTGTTCTCGAACCGGATTGTTTTACCGATAGCGTCGGAGGGAGCACCAAAAAAATCGCCTGCCATTTTCCTGGAAATAGCAATACCATCCGGAGCGCTAAGCGCGGTGTTGGCATTTCCTTCAAGCAGTTTATAGCTGAACATCTTAAAAAAGTCGGCGCCTGAAAAATTGCCGTCTTCCTTTAATATTTTATCGCCAACCTGGAAGGTGCTCATTTCATTCCATCCAAATGGCGCACTGTACTTCACCTCGGGAAGAACTTTTTTCATCTCTTCGTACAGCAATCCCGGCGTTGAGTGAAAAGCATCGATCCGGTTATCGAAATACTGGCGTTCATAAATGCTGTACAGGTGAGGGATATTTTTGTGATAAGCATCAACGCTTTTTTCGTCCTGCACCCATAACATGATCAGCAGGCTGCAGCCAATTCCAAGCGCGAGTCCCAGGATATTGATAAAGGAGAACACTTTATTCTTCCTGAGATTTCTGAACGCTACCAGTAAATAGTTCCTGAGCATATTATTCAATTTTGGTCATTCGGTTCTTAAACTTTTTACGGGATTCGACAAAGCAGCCTTCAACGCCTGGAATCCAATGGTCAGCAGCGCTATAACCAGGGCTGTAAATGCGGTGATCACAAATACGACCCAGCTGATGTTTACGCGATAAGCAAAATCTTCGAGCCATTTATTCATTACAAACCAGGCAATGGGTGAAGCAATGACAATGGCAATGGCTACCAGCTTCAGAAAATCTTTCGAAAGCAGCCCGATGATGCTTGAAGTGCTGGCGCCAAGTACTTTTCTGACACCGATCTCTTTGGTTCTTTGTTCTGCGCTGAATGCCGCAAGCCCAAACAATCCAAGGCATGAGATGAGAATAGCGATAACAGTAAAATAGCTGACGATTGATGCAAGGCGGTTCTCGGCAGCATAGTTCTTTTGAAAATCTGAATCAAGGAAGCTGTAATCGAAAGGTTCGTTAGGGTTCAGTTTTTGCCAGACCGATTGAATAGATTTCAATGTTGCCTGCATATCGCCCGATTTTGCATTTGCGATCATGTAATTGAATTGGGGAGTATTGTTTAACTGAAACCCATATGGTTCAATCGGTGCATGCAGCGCCTGGAAGTGAAAGTCTTTAACTATGCCGATGATCTCGTACCTGTAAGTTTGTCCCTGCCAGTCTACCAACGCAAATTTCCCCAGCGCGTCATCGTTCGAAGAAAATCCCAGTTGCTTAATGGCGGTTTCGTTCAATATGATCCTGAAGCTTGTATCGGATGGAAAATCCTTTGAGAAAAGTCTTCCCTTTACCGGTTTGATGTCCAGCGTTTGCAAAAAGCTGTCATCTACCCAGTTCATATACACCCTTCGCGAATCGTTCATGCTGTTTCCTTCCTTGTATAAAGGCGAATCACTCGGGTTGAATATCCCCGGATAATACAATGAGCCACCTGTGGATGCTATTTGGGGGTTTCTCGAAAGCTCGTTCTCCAGTGAGATGAAGGTATTCTTGGCCACCGAGCTCCGGAGCGGTATTACGATCTGCTGCTCCTTATTGAATCCAAGATCTTTTGAACGCAGGTACTGCATCTGGTTGTAGATCACAACCGACGCGACAATTAATACCACTGAGATGAAGAACTGGAATACCACCAGTCCTTTGCGAAGAGAAACCGCCGCGAGCGAATTTGTAAATTTACCCTTCAGTACTTTTACCGGCTTGAAAGAAGACAGATAAAACGCCGGGTAACTGCCCGCGAGAAGTCCGGTTACAATGGCCAGCACAAAAAATCCCGCGAACAATAAAGCCTGTCTGTTGATGGAAAAATCAAAGTCCTTGGCCGCAACGCTTTCAAAGAGCGGTAACATTAATTGCGTCAGCGCAAGCGCAAATACAAAGGCTATGAGCGACATCAGCAGCGATTCACCCAGGAACTGCCGTACCAGCGCCTGTTTTTCTGCGCCAAGCACTTTACGCACACCCACTTCGGCCGAACGTTTGGACGATCTCGCAGTAGAAAGGTTCATGAAATTGATGCAAGCGATCAGTAACGTAAATAACGCAATAGAAGCCAGGATGTATAAATAGGTTTTACTTCCGGGAGGCGTTACATTTCCGGCCATGTCTGATCTCAGGTGGATGTCCTTCAACGGAACCAGGAATTGTTTTTTACCGAATCCCATTGCTTTCAGGCTTGCACTGGCGTACTTCTCCATGAACGCGGGTAATTTGCTTTCCAGCTTTTTGTAGTCGCTGCCCGGATTAAGTAACAGGTATGTATAAAACATGTTGTTGCTCGCAAGGTCGTTTCCTCTGTTCTGGATATAGGTTTCCATGTCTCCTCCTTTAATTGACATGAAGAAACGTCCATCTATATGCGAAGGTGTTGGATGGTGGCGGAACACTCCGGTAACTTTCAGATCGTGATCGCCGTTGGTAGTGCTGCTTACGTGGATCACCTTATTCAATGCCTGTTCCTTTCCAAACAACTTCTTAGCTATTTCCTCTGAAAGCACAATTGATTTAGGCTCATTAAGGGCTGTTGAAGGATTTCCTTCTATGAAATTGTAGGTAAGGAGCCTGAAAAAACCTGAGTCGGCGAGAAAGCCTTTTGTTTCATAAAAAGAACGCAGTTCGCCATCATTTCCTGTGAACTGCAACAGTGTTTTGTCTTCCGCGAACGCGCCCATCATCCTGGCTGTCTCCGCGATTTCAGGAAACTCCTGTTGCAGTGTTTTTGCCATGGGAGCGGGGGTGGTTGACCGCACGTCTTCTTTTCCGTTCTTTATGAAGATGGTACCTACCTGGAAAATGCGCGATGCATTTTTATGATATGAATCGTAGCTTAATTCATTGTGTATGTACAATGTAATAAGCATGCAACAGGTAAGACCAACCGCAAGACCGAATATATTGATGAAGGAGAAGGTTTTACTCTTCATCAGGTTTCGCCACGCGATTTTAATGTAACTTTTGAGCATTGATCTTATTTTTTTAGTTTCTTGTTTCTGGTTTCGTGTTTCTTGTTGGGTTCCTGAATTTTGAAAATGCTTTTTGAATTCGGAGTTCTGAATTTCAAATCTCAGGGATCCATATCACGAAACCGGAAACACGAAACCGGAAACACGAAACCCGAAACCCAAAACCTATTCAGTCCTTAAACTCTTAACCGGATTCGAAAGCCCGGCTTTCACCGCCTGAAAACTTACAGTACAAAGCGCTATAACAACAGCCAGTACACCCGCAACGGCAAATACCCACCAGCTGATGTTAATGCGGTATGCATAATCAGCCAGCCATTGCTGCATGATCCACCACGAAAGCGGGAACGCGATAATTGCAGCAACGGCAACAAGCCTCAGGAAGTCTTTCGACAGCAGTGTCACTACGCTTGATAAACTCGCGCCCAGCACTTTCCGGATGCCTATCTCTTTTGTACGTCTCTCTGCCGTATAGGCCGCAAGACCAAACAAGCCGAGGCACGAGATCACCACTGTGAGTATTGCAAATAACCGCGACAGCTTTCCGATCATCATTTCACTGGTGAACAGCTTATTGAATTCATCGTCCATGAAGCTGTATTCAAAAGGATAACCGGGATTATGCCGATCGATAACGGCTTCGATTTTTGAAAGCGCCTTCTGCATATCCTGCCCCTCTTTCACACTTACCAGAAAGCGGTTTGTACTTGCAGGCTGACAGAACAGGATCACAGGGTCTGGCTTCTTATACATGTCGTTGAATAAAAAATCTTTTACAAGCCCCACTATCCTCAGTTGCTGGTTATCCCGGGTGAGAATTTCGCCAACGGGGTCTTCCTTGCCAATGATCTTCGCGAATGTTTCGTTGATGATGATGTTGTTGCTATCCTGTTCAGCTACCGGATTGAAATCGCGGCCCGACTTCAATTGCATTTGCATGGTAGAAATATATTCGGGACTAACCCATTCTGTTGTTACAAGCAGTTCTTTTGAAGCATCCTTTCCCTGCCAGTCAAAGTCGCCGCTGCTGCTGTTGAGGTCAAGTACGCGCGAGTTTGACATGGCGGCATTACGTATCATGCCGGATGCTATAAGTTCAGTTTTAATAGTTGAGAACCGTTCATTCATTTTTCCCCTGAGCGGAAGCAGGATCACATTTTCCTTTGAATATCCCAGCTGGCGTTTTTTCACGTGCTGTATCTGCTGGTAAACGATGATGGTGCTGATGATGAGCGCGATTGAAATTACAAACTGCATGATCACAAGTCCTTTCCGGATCACGGCCACTGATGAGTTTCTACCGCTCTTCATTCCTCTGAAAATGCTGATGGGGTTGAACGAAGAAAGATAAAATGATGGGTAGCTTCCTGCAAGAAGTCCGCAAACCAACGCCAGCGCGGGCAGGCCAATGCTGATAACCGGGTTGCTGAAAGAAAAGACCATTTCTTTTTCAACCAGCGTGTTAAAAGGTGAAAGAACCAGGGCAACGATCATCGCCGCAATCAGCATTGCCGCAAACGCCATCACAATGGATTCACTCATAAACTGCCTGACCAGCATTCCGCGGCCGGCTCCCATTACTTTACGAACGCCCACTTCACGCGCACGTTGTTCTGAACGGGCCGTTGCAAGGTTCATAAAGTTGATGCATGCTATAATGATGATCAGAAGAGCGATGATGCTGAACAGTCTGACGTATTCAATCCTGCCACCGGCTTGTTTTCCTTCCTCGAACTTACTGCGGAGGCGCCAGTCGTCAATTGAAAGCAGGAAAGGACGGGCCACCGCTTCATCATCTTTCTTTTGAATGAAGTCGTAGAATTTTTTATTTACCTGTGCAGGATCTGCACCATCTTTCAATTGAACAAAAGTTTGTATTCCGTTATTACCCCATTGCCGCAGCCATTCATTGCGCTCTTCATATGGCTTGAAAGCCGCAAGCCATGCAAAACGGAGGTTGCTGTTCATGGGAGGTGTTTCAACAATGCCTTTTACAGTGAACAGCTTGTCGTTATTCACCTTCACCGTTTTCTCCATCGGGTCTTCCTTTCCAAATAACTTTTTCGCCAGTTCTTCTGTAATGATGATGGATGTTGGATCGTCAAGCGCCTTCACGTCGCCTTTTTTCAGGTCAAACGAGAACATCCGCAGAAAATCAGGATCGGCATGATAACCTCTTTCATAAATGGATTTATCACCAAGCGTGAAAAGGACATTTGAGCCCCAATCGCTTCTTGCGGCGTATTTTATTTCAGGAACTTCTTCTTTGATTGCAGGAGCGAAGGGGCCGGGCATGGCCGAGAAAGTATAGGTTTTGCCTTCGTATGTCTGGTTCTCAATTACCTGGTATAACGAACTATAATTGCGGTGAAACCTGTTATAGCTTACTTCATCGTAAACCCACAAAAGTATCAGCACGGCACACGCCATTCCCAATGAAAGCCCAACAAGGTTTAACAGCGAGTATCCCTTGTTCTTTCGTAGAATTCTGAGAGCGGTTTTGAAGTAGGTTCTTAGCATTGATTTTTATTTTTGTTCAACTCGGTTTTGGTTTTTTAAGTTTTGGGTTTTGGGTTTTGAGTTTTGGGTTGAGTCCCTGAATTTTGAAAGTGCGGTTAGAATTCGGAGTTCTGAACTTCAATTCTCCCGAACCTAACCCAAAACCCAAAACTCAAAACCCAAAACCCAAACCCAAAACTAGTCCGTCCGTAAAC
>DASWTK010000163.1:0-3581 GCA_036402175.1 Chitinophagaceae bacterium
TCGAGTTAATTATATTCTGCAGGAACAGCAGAAAAGCCGCATCAAATTCCCTTATATAATAAGGCTCATTCAACAATAAACCCGGTGTTTCTGAAGTAGAGGCGGTTGCTGTTTGCGTGCCTTTCCAGTATTCGGCCCTGATCTCTGTAGCTCCCCAGGCGTGTTTGAGTTTTAATTGAGCATCGGCTCCCCGATATCGCCTTGGCGCTTTCTCACCAATGTTATCAAGCGATGAATCAACTACAAAAACTTCATCACTTCCTTTAACTCCGGTTTGATAGATATACTGGCTGTTTTGTACCAATCCTCCCTGCAGGAATGATAGCCCTGCTGAGAAAGAAACGTTCTTTGATAATGGGAAAGGTTTGAGTGCTAATCTTGCTATGAAGTCCTTGTAACTGTCATACTCACCCGGTCCGGATAAGCCCTGTCCATTGAACAAACCGGCATCAATTTTCAGGTATTTCAGCCAGTTGTCATGTTTCCTCGATTCAAAAGAGATCATAGCGCCCATGTCACGTTCGGTTCGCATTAATATTTGGGACGCACGTCCGCGTTCAGGCGCTTCTCTGTCAGATGAAGATAGATTGACCTCATACCCGAAAGGCCGCGCAAACATTCCGATGGTGAATGAAAAAAGTTCATAGCGGTTTTCATAATACCTGCCCCAGAAATCGCGGATGACAACTCCTCTTTCGGTTCCATCGAACTGGAAGACAAACTGAAGGGATGGTTTCGCGTCTTGAGTGAATCCGGCAAAATCAAACCGTATCCTTCCTCTGCGAAGCATAAAGCGGTTATCCGACCGGGTTGCAAAATCTCCTCCACTGAAATTACGTGCTCCTTTCTGGCTTGCAACCTGGAACTGCGGTTGAATGTAGCCGCTCATCCTTACATGGTCCAGTTTTTTTATATTATAATAAAGACCCTTTTGTTCGGACCTGGTAGTGTCCAGCATTTCAATAAGGAATTGCGAACTGGCTGAATGAAAGGACAGTACGGCTATAATCAGCAGAAAAGGCCGGGATATTTGTATTTTTTTCACGAAACGCAAAAATAGAAGCACCCAAGTTCGGTTAAGCATTCCAATGTTAAGAAATTATTAACTGAATAAACGCGGGATAAGGCAATGCCATTAATTCTATTTTTGCGCAAATTCCGAATATGTCATTAAGCTCCATCATGAAGATCTTCATGCCTAAAGACCGGGTGTTCTACTCGCTCTTTGAGGAAGTTGCGGGTAATGTGCTGAAGATGGGCAACACCCTTAAACAGGTCGTTTCGGAACCGGATTTTGACAACAGGGCTTCCCTGATCTCCAAAGTGGAGGACCTTGAGCATGTTAATGATGAGCTTACTCACCGCATTTTCACAGAGTTGGGTAGAAATTTCATAACTCCCTTCGACCGTGAGGATATTCATTACCTGGCAAGTGCGCTGGATGATATCTGCGATTATATTTTCGCTTCCGCCAAGAAGATAAATTTCTACAAGGTCAATCCAAACGATACAGGAATACAAAAACTGGCCGACCTTATTGATCAGGGTTGCGAGCACATACACAGTGCTGTGTTTGAACTGCGTGACCGCCGGAATATGCGTGCGCTTACGGAAGCCCTGGTTAAAGTGAACAGTATAGAAAACCAGGCAGATGATGTGTTTGATATGTCGATCGACCGGTTATTCGATATTGAACAGGATGCTAAAGAGGTGATTAAAAAACGGGAGATCTACCAGGTAATGGAGATTGTTACCGATAAATGCGAAGACGCCGCGAATGTTATTGAGTCTATTATTATCAAATACTCGTAATGACGTTTCTCATTATTATTATCATCCTGGCCCTGATTTTCGATTACATTAATGGCTTTCACGATGCGGCCAACTCAATAGCTACTATTGTCTCCACGAAAGTGCTGACACCTTTCCAGGCTGTGCTCTGGGCCGCCATCTTCAACTTCGCAGCCTTCTTTGTTTCAAAATATATCATTGGTGAATTCAAGATAGGCAATACCATTGCCAAATCGGTTCATGAAAATTTCATTAACCTTGACGTGATCTTCGCGGGACTGATAGCAGCGATATCATGGAACCTGCTTACCTGGTGGTTCGGCATTCCTTCCAGCTCATCGCATACGCTGTTGGGTGGGTTTATGGGAGCGGCCCTTGCTCACGCGGGCGGAATCAGTGAAGAAGGTGTTCATGTGATCAATTACGCCAAGGTGATACCTACGTTCCTTTTCATTTTTGCGGCACCGCTGGTGGGTATGATAATGGCCTTTATAATAACGGTGATCATAGTCAATATAAGTAAACGGGCAAATCCTTATAAGGCCGACAGCTGGTTCAGGCGGCTCCAATTGGTTTCATCAGCATTGTTCAGTCTGGGTCATGGCGGAAATGACGCCCAGAAAGTAATGGGTATTATCGGCGCTGCAATTATATTTTATGAAAAGAGCCGGGGCGTTGAAATGAGTTTCGGCGAATTCGTAAACCAGTACATGTGGGTTCCCATCGCAAGCTTCACAGCAATCGCGATAGGTACAATGAGCGGAGGATGGAAGATCGTTAAAACGATGGGCACACGGATAACAAAGGTCACTCCGCTTGAAGGAGTGAGCGCAGAAACAGCCGGGGCTGCCACGCTCTACCTGGCAGAACATCTTGGAATACCAGTAAGCACTACACATACCATTACAGGAGCAATTATCGGAGTCGGCGCTACAAAACGCCTTTCAGCTGTAAGGTGGGGTGTAACCATCAATCTTCTCTGGGCCTGGATTCTCACCATACCCGTAAGCGCGTTGCTGGCCGCGTTGGTTTATTATGTAGTAAGAATGTTCTAACTGTTAGTCAATATAACAGGAGTGCGCCAACCATATTGATTCCCGGCTTTGTATTTTCCCTAATTTGTTATTCATTTGCCGCATGAAAGGAATTATCCTCGCCGGAGGCTCCGGCACCCGCCTTCACCCTATTACCTACGCCATCAGCAAACAGATCATGCCCATTTATGATAAACCAATGATCTACTATCCCCTTTCCACGCTGATGCTGGCCGGGATACAGGAAATACTGATCATTTCAACACCTTACGACCTGCCACAATTCAGGCGTTTGCTGGGTGATGGCAGCAGCCTTGGACTAAAATTTACCTATGCTGAGCAGGCAGTTCCGAATGGACTGGCACAGGCATTTGTAATTGGAGCTGATTTTATTGGTAACGATAGTGTAGCGCTGGTACTGGGAGATAATATTTTCTATGGCGTTGGACTGGGTGAGCAACTGGAAAAAAATACAAATCCTAAAGGCGGGATCATTTACGCTTATCATGTGAGCGACCCTGACAGGTATGGAGTAGTGGAGTTTGACAACGAAATGCACGCGATATCGATAGAAGAAAAGCCGGCTCATCCGAAAAGTAATTACGCGGTACCCGGACTTTATTTTTATGATAACTCGGTCATCCAGATTGCCCGCGATCTGAAGCCAAGTCCAAGGGGAGAATATGAAATAACTGACGTAAACAAAGAATATCTTCGCAAAGGCGAACTGAAGGTGTGCGTATTGGACCGCGGTAC